>JAQBQB010000028.1 GCA_028287235.1 Gemmatimonadota bacterium
GGACTATGTTCGCGCGTATCGAGAGCCGTAGGGGATGAGCGGCGGGTCGATGCGATCGTAGCGGCACCGATGCGAGCGTCACGTGCATGTCGATTCGATCGGCGAGTGGTCCGGACAGGCGCGAGCGCCCTTTACCGATCTCTCAACTGTCGTCCGCCACCTGTTTGTGGCGTGGTCGATTGAATACGTCTTTCCAACCTTGTGTTCTTAATGAACTCAATAAAGATTCCTCAGCGTCTCATTCGCTCATGAATCCGAATGCACTGCCTCGTGAATCAGTCCCTCCGTGTATTTGTACGTTTGGCCCTCGCTGGGCTGCCGTCATCTGCCGCCGCGGTGCTGTTTATTGGTTGCGGCGGCGCAACGAATGAGCCGTCGGTGCCGTCCGTGACTGCCGTTCGCCCCGGCCATCTCGCGACGGTGACGATCACCGGCACTCCCGCAAGTCCGGTCATCGCGGGACAATTGGTCTCTCTCACGGTCACGACCTTCGATCGCGACCATCAAGTGCTCACGGGCATGCCAGTCTCGTGGACGACGTCGGACACACTCATCGCCATGGTTTCGCCCACGGGGACAGGTGCGCAAGTCAGCGTGCGCAGTCCCGGCTCGGTCACGATCAGCGCATACAGCGACGACCAGAAGGCGAGCATCGTCCTGACCGTCGTGCCAATTCCGGTGGCCTCGGTCAAGCTTTCGCAGACGAACGCCACGCTGTACACGGGCAATCAGCTCCGCGTCACAGCTTCAGCGCTCGACTCACTCGGCAGGACGCTTGCTGGGCGAACGGTCGCCTGGAGCAGTTCGAATACGCAGGTCACGCGTGTCGACACCGACGGTGTCGTCTCCGCGGTCGGTGCCGGGAGTGCATCGATCACGGCGACGACCGAGGGGAAGTCCTCCGCCCTGCCGGTTACCGTGATCGTCCGGCCCGTGGCGGATTGGTCGGCCGTCACGGAGGACTGGCTTAACTATCAGGCAAACGCCCGGCACACAGGCTACGTCCCCGCAACGATCGATCCCGGCGCGTTCGTGGAATCGTGGACCGCGACACCGGTGCCGGGCGTCCCGCTGAATCCGATCACGGTCGCCGACGGACGCGTCTTCGTTTCGACGAACGCCTTTTCGGTAAGCAGGTCCTGGCGGTCCTCGATGCGAACACGGGCGGTGTTCAGTGGACGCATGACTTCGGCGCCATCCACTCAGTCGACGCGCCGACCTATGCAAACGGCTCCGTCTACGTCGCGACGGGAGGACATGAGGATTCGTTCATCTGGGCGTTCAATGTCGCGGACGGATCGACCCGCTTCCGCACGCCGTACGCAAATCAGTGGTCGCGCTGGTTTACGCCTGTCGTGACCGGCGATACGCTCTTCATGGCCGGTGGCTACTACGGTGGGATGTATGCGTTTTCCACGAAGGATGGCCGCCAGCTCTGGTTCGCCGCGCTCAACCAGTACGACATGTTTACGCCGGCGGTGAAGGGCGGGTTGGTCTACGCACATGGGCGCCTACACACCCAAACTGACGGTCGCCGACGCCAAGACGGGCGCTGTGGTATACGAGATTGCGGATCCGCACTTCAATTGGGACGGGTGGAGCATGAACACTGCTCCAGTGCTCGGCGATGCGAACGACGTGATCGATGCGCAAGGCGGAAGACTTCTGTCATTCGACCTCGCGAAGCGACAGATCGCGTGGGAGGTGACCGGCGGATTCACCGGTCAGCCGAGTGTGGCGAACGGCGTCGTCTACGTCGCCAAGAGTGGGCAGGTCGAGGCGCATCGCGAGGCCGACGGCGGACTGTTGTGGACCTGGGTGCCGCCACAGGGGGCGGTGACTGGACCAATGATCGTGACGAACAACATCCTTCTCGTGGCGACCGCGGCCGCCACGTACGTGATCGATCTCGGGACCCACGGCACCACATGGTCGTATCCTGCCGGCGGCCAGCTTGCCATTTCGAAGTTCGGGACGCTGTTTATCGCGCAGGCGACGGGGAAGCTCACGTCCATCAAGCTGCGCTGACGACGCCGTTGTTCGCTGTGGGCGTTTGTGGTTCGTGGGTGGTGACCAGCTGCAACTGAGCGTGTGTCAGCACTCCGGAATGGATCAGGCCATTCCTACCGCAACCGATAGCGCAACGCCTCGCCGACATGTGCCGGCGTCACGACCTCGCTCGTGGCGAGATCCGCGATCGTGCGCGCAACGCGGAGCACGCGGTGATACCCGCGCGCCGACAGGTGCAGGGTGTCCGTCGCGTTCGTGAGCACCTCGCGCGCGTCGACGTCGATCTTTCCGTGCGTGAGCAGCCATCGGCCCGCGGCGTGGGCGTTGCAGCTGATTCGGTTGGTCGCGGCATAGCGGACGCGCTGCACCGTGCGCGCCTGATTCACGCGGCCGCGAATCACCGCCGATGACTCGCCCGGTGCGTTCGCGTGGAGTGCGCTGAGCGGCACGGGCGTGAGCGTCACGTGCATGTCGATTCGATCGGCGAGTGGTCCGGACAGGCGCGAGCGGTATTTAACGATCTCTAAATCGGAGCACACGCACGGTTTGGTGGGATGTCCCGCGTACGAGCACGGACACGGATTCATCGCCCCAATGAGCGAGAACCTCGCCGGAAACGCCACGCTCGACGCCGCCCGCGAGATCACGACCCGCCCGTCCTCGAGCGGCTGCCGCATGGCCTCCAGCGCGCCGCGCGGAAACTCGAGCAGCTCGTCGAGAAACAACACGCCGTGGTGCGCGAGACTGACTTCGCCGGGCCGCGGCACGCTCCCACCGCCCACGAGTCCCGCCGACGAGATCGAGTGATGCGGCGCGCGGAACGGACGCGCCGTGAGGTACGTGCCCGCCGACGCGAGCAAACCCGCCACCGAATGGATCGCCGTCACTTCCAGCGCCTCCTGTTCGGTGAGCGCCGGCAGGATCGACGGCAGCCGGCGCGCGAGCATCGTCTTCCCTGCCCCCGGAGGGCCAACGAGCAAACAGGCATGACCGCCGGCCGCCGCGATCTCCAACGCGCGCTTGGCGCTCTCCTGCCCCACGACGTCGGCGAAATCGGCGCCGTCGTCCGGGGCGGCGGCGCGGGCTTGCGGCAGCGCGTTCGCGAGCGCGTCGGACTGCAATGCCTCGACCAGGTCGCGCAGCGACGCCGGTGCGGCAAGCCGGATCGACCGCACGAGCCCCGCCTCGTCGACGTTGGCCGGCGGAACGACGAACGCGCGCACGCACGGTTGCGCCGACAGGTGCCGCGCCACAGACAGCACGCCGCGTACGCCGCGGATCGTGCCGTCGAGTCCGAGCTCGCCGATGAACGTCAACCCGTCTACCGTGTCCGACGGAACGGCCCCCATGGCGACGAGCAGCCCGACGGCGATCGGCAGATCGAAACCGGTGCCGGATTTGCGCAAATCACCCGGCGACAGCGACACCGTGATGCGCCGGGGCGGCAAGTCGAAGCCCGAATTCGACAGCGCCGCCGATACCCGCTCGCGGCTCTCTTTGACCTCGCCCGCCGGCAACCCGACGATGGTCCAGTGCGGAAGCCCCTGGGCGACGTCGATCTCCACGCACACGTCGTAGGCGTCGATTCCGAACACGGCGGCGGAACGGATGGCGGCGAGCATGCGGAGATGGTACGCCGGGGCGGCTCCCGCGCGGCATCGTCCCATTGCCGGCTGTTGCGTCTCAGCGCGGCGCAGGCCGCACCAGGCGTAAGACCTTCTCACCTGCCGCCGTGCCGCGCTAACTTCGTTGGATGGCCCAGATCATCCCCGTCAACTTCCGCGACGACATCCTCCCCGAGTACCGGGGCACACCCGTCGAGCGCCTGCTCGAATATCACAATCTCGGCCGCGCCATCGGCGCGGCGCAGGCACCGCAGTTGCTCATTGGTATGTGCATGGACAGCCGCAAGTCGCTGCGCATCCCCAACGACTTCGCGTTCGTGCTGCGCACTGCTGGTGCCAACATGCGCGACAACGAATTTCGCATCTCGTACGCGATCGCCGTGGGCGGCGTGCGGACGATCGTCCTCATCGCGCACACCGACTGCGGCATGGCGCGTCTTGGGGAACGGCGGGAGCAGTTCATTCGCGGGCTCATGGACGCCGCCGGCTGGGACGAGGCGCGCGCGACCAAACACTTCGAAGACTCGGCGCCCAAGTTCGGCATCCGCGACGAGGTGGAATTCGTGCTGCGTGAAGCCGAGCGGCTGCGCGACATCTACCCGCGCATCCACGTCGTTCCGCTGCTCTACCGCGTCGAGGACGACCTGCTGTACCAACTGCGCCCCGGCGGGGACGACGCCGGATGAACGACCCGCCGTCAGGCGACGCGGCCGACGTGCTCCGGATGCTCCAGCGGAGCGAGGAGCGCTTCCAGCTCGCCACGGAAGCGCTGGCGGGGTTTCTCTACGACTACGACGTGGAGACCAAACGCACCGCGCGCTTCGGCGGCACGCGAGAAGTGCTCGGCTTCGGGCTCGACGAGGTCTCGCCCGATCCTGAATGGTGGCAGTCGCGCGTCCATCCGGACGATCTCGCGGCCGCGCACGAACTTGGGCGAGGCGCGCTCGGCGGCACCGCCGCGTACTTCACCAATGAGTACCGGTTCCTGCACAAGGACGGCCATTACGTCCACGTCTCCGACCGCTGTCGCATCATTCGCGACGCGAGCGGCCACCCGGTTCGCGTGCTGGGCGGCGTGACCGACGTCTCCGAGCGACGACAGCTCGAACAGGCGCGAGAAAAGCTGCTCACCGACGTCCAGTGGGAGCGTTCGCGCCTCGAGGAAATATTCGACGCGTCGCCGGCCTTCATCGCGCTCACGCGCGGTCCCGATCACGTCTTCGAGTACGTGAACGAGGCCTACTACCGATTGTTCGGCCGTCGCGACCTGATCGGCCGGCGAGCCTTCGACGTATTTCCCGAGGCGCGCGACCAGGGCTTTCCCGCCATCCGCGAGCGCGTGCTCGCCGATGGCGTGCCGTTCGTGGGACGAGAGATGCTGTACGGGGTCGACTCGCTCGAGGACCACACGAGGCAGGATCGATTCCTCGACGTGACGTATCTCCCGTACACGGAGCCCGACGGCACGCGATCGGGCATCATTCTGCACGGCGTCGACATCACCGCGCACGTGCTTGCGCGGCGCGCGGCGGAAGCCGCCACCCGCCAGCGCGATCACGTGCTCGACGTGGTCGCGCACGAGCTGGGCAGTCCGCTGAGCACGATCGGCATCTGCGCCCGCACGCTCGCCGACAGCTCCACCGCTTTGGGCGAGACCGCGGCGACGATAGACCTCATCGAGCGCTGCGTGGCGTCGATGCATCGGTTGATCCGCGACCTGTCCGACGTCGCGAGCATCGAGACTGGCCGCCTCGCACTCGACCTGCACGCCGCGCAACCGATCGTCTTGCTCGCGTCGGCGGCCGAGCACTTTGCCGGGTTGGCGCTCGACGCGGGAATCTCGTTGACGACGCACGCGCCGCCCGACCTGCCCGACGTGGTGGCCGACCCGGGCCGCGTGGTGCAGGCGCTCAGCAACCTGCTGACGAATGCGCTGCGGCACACGAAGCGGGGCGGCCGCGTCACGCTGCACGCGGAACGCGAGTCGGCATCGGTCCGCTTCGCCGTGGATGACGACGGCGACGGCATTGCCGCCGAGGACTTGCCGCACGTGTTCGACCGCTTCTGGCACAAACGGCCCGCCGCCCATCGCGGCGACGGTCTCGGCCTCCCCATCGTGCGCGGCATCGTCGATGCGCACGGCGGGACGGTAGACGTGGCGAGCGAGATCGGCAAAGGGACGCGGTCGAGCTTTACGCTGCCGTTGGCTCGTTGATCACGCGTCGATCTAGTCGCTGCGCAACGCCGACACCGGATCGACCCGCGTCGCGCGTCGCGCCCCGAAAACTTTCCATTAATCAAACGCCGCAACGCTTCGGCGCGGCATGGTGAGGATCGCGGTGACGGTTGGGCGGCCGTCACGAGCGAATCGCGCCCGCGAGCGCCGGCGCGTAAATTGGGGGGTCTCGAACCACGATATGCTCATGCCTCGTTCGCTGTCCGGTCGTTCGGTGATTCTGCTCGCCGCCTACGCCCTCGCCGGTTGTGCGCGGCCGCACGCCGTCACACAGACCGGCGCCGCCGTGTCGTCCGCCGACCGGTCCCTCCTGCCCGGCCCAATGCCCGCCGACGCACCGCCGCGCTTTCGCATGCTGCTCGGCGAATACGACGCACCGCTCGGCATGCGCGTCGTCTTCGAGGACAACGGCCGCATGTGGCTCGCCGACACCACGCACGTCGGCGGCAAGCTGCAGCACGCGGCGATGCTCACCGAAGTGGCCGAGTATCAGTTCGGCATCGAGCCGACCGACGCGCGGCTGATTCTCGGACCGACCCGTCCGGGCCTGCTCATTTTCGAGCATGGTGCAGGCGTGCGTCCGCTCGCCATGGTACACGGCGGAGTGCGCATGCCCCGGCGCGACATCGAGCCCGAGCCTGGCACGACACAGCTCCGCGTCACGCCGGTGCGCCCGGTGGAACAGGTGCGCGTCGAGGCGCTCGCGGCGTCCCCGCCAGCCGAGCGGGGCCCCTTTCGTACGGCCGATCTCGTCGAGCTCACGAAGCTCGATCCCACGATCAAGCTCGAGATCCGCTACGCGACGACGAACAATTTTCTCGGCACACGCTTCTATGACGAAGCCCGCGCGTTCATGCAGCGCCGGGCAGCGGAGGCGCTGGTGCGCGCGCACCAGGCGCTGCGGCCGCTCGGCTATGGGCTGCTGATCCACGATGCGTATCGGCCGTGGTACGTGACGAAGATGTTCTGGGACGCGACGCCCGATGACAAACGCTGGCTGGTGGCGAATCCGGCGCAAGGGTCGCGACACAACCGCGGCGCCGCGGTCGATCTCACGCTCTACGAGCTGGCGACGGGCAAGCCGGTGGAGATGCCGAGCACGTACGACGAGAGCACGGATCGGGCGTACGCGGACTATCCGGGCGGAACGTCGCGGGAGCGATGGTTTCGCAAGCTGCTGCGGAACGCGATGGAGGCGCAGGGCTACGCGGTGAATCCGACGGAGTGGTGGCACTTCGATTACGCCGAGTGGCGGTTTTATCCGATTGGCAATATTGCGTTCGATAAAATTGGGACGTGATACAGTCTGACATTGTTGCCGGCAGCCGTTTTCCGTATTCTGTTTTCCGTTAGCTGATATCCGTTCCTCGGACTACACCTGACGGACAACGAAGACACGGAAAACGGCTGCCGGCAAAACTGTTCTGACCATTCGTGTCCGTACTGCGGGAGGCCCACGCTATGAAATGGCTCTTGCTTGTCGCCGGCGTCGTCGTTGGACTGGTGGTGGTTGTCGTGGTCGCCGGCTCGCTGCTTCCTCGCGATCATGTCGCGTCGGTTTCGGCGCGCATCGCCGCGACGCCGGCAGCGGTGTGGACGGCCCTCACCGACCCGGCGGCCTTCCCTACCTGGCGCGGCGACGTGACGCGCGTCGAGATGCTCGCGCCCGGGCCGCACGGCGCGTCGTGGCGCGAGTATTCGCGGCAGGGTGCGATCACCATGGAGGTGGACGACGCCGAGGCGCCGCGCCGCCTGGTGACGAGGATTGCCGACAAGAACCTGCCCTTCGGCGGCTACTGGGAGTATCGCGTGGAGCCCGACGGCGAGGCGGCGGCGCGCGTGACGATCACCGAGCACGGCTCCGTCTACAATCCCGTCTTTCGCTTCGTCTCGCGATTCATCATGGGACATACGGCGACAATGAAGACCGTTCTCGCCGCGCTCGGCCGAAAGTTCGGGAGCGAGGCCACACCCGTCGAAGCATCCGGAGGTGCTCGTGGGTTATGAAACGAAGTGCCACGCGCGCGTGGACGACCGAACGGGCACGATTCGGCAGGCCGACAACTCGACGGTGTTGCTCGAGACGGACGATCTGATCGTCCGCGGCGAGGCGCGGGTGAAAGTGCCGCGCGCGTCGATCGAACGCATGGCGACGCGCGCCGGCGT
Source organism: Gemmatimonadota bacterium (assembly GCA_028287235.1). Lineage (GTDB taxonomy): Bacteria > Gemmatimonadota > Gemmatimonadetes > Gemmatimonadales > Gemmatimonadaceae > JAQBQB01. Next base: position 8,038 of record JAQBQB010000028.1, read on the forward strand.
GTTGACGATCACGTCGCCGGCCGCGGTCGTGTCGCTCACGCTCGGAGACGACGCCGGCAAATGGCGCAAGAAGCTCGAGGAGGCGCCGAAGCGGCTCATCGACAAGCTCGACGTCACGCCGGGCGCAAGAGGCTGGATCGTCGGCATCGATGATGAAACGCTCATCGAGCAGATCCTGGAGCGAACACCCAACGTGGCGCGCGGGCGGTCCGCGTCGTCGTGCGACGTCGTCTTCGTGGGGGTAGAATCCGACAGGGAGCTCGACCGGATCGACCGCGCGGTGAAAGCGATCGTCGACCGCGGAGCCATTTGGGTGGTGCACCGTAAGGGACCGAGCGGCGTCGCGGATACGACGATCTTCGGCCGCGCCAAGTCGCTCGGCCTGACCTATACGAAGGTGGCGCGCGTCTCCGAGACGCACACCGCCGAAAAGCTGGTGCGCCCGGTAGCCTCTCGCGCGAAGCCGCCGCGATAGCTGGCGGGCATCAGTAGCTTTCGTTCATGACCGACCGCGTGGCGGTTCTCCTGTTCGACGGTACCTGCGGTTTCTGCGCCCGCAGCGTACAGTTCGTGCTCGCGCATGAGACGCGACGGCAGACGCTGCACTTCGCGAGCTTGCAGAGCGAATACGGCACCGAGCTCAGACGGAATCATCCGGAGCTCGAGCGCGTGGACTCCGTCATCTGGCTCGAGCCAGCCGAGGCCGGACGACCCGAGGCGGTGCTCGTTCGCTCGGCCGCGGTGTTTCGCGTGCTGCACTACCTCGGCGGCGTGTGGTCGGCGCTCGCGACGCTTGGGAGGTTGGTGCCGAGGGTGATCCGCGACGCAGTCTACGACCTGGTGGCGCGGCACCGGCAACGGCTCGTAGGCAGCGGCCCGTCTTGCCTGCTTCCGTCGCCGGAGCAGCGCGCGCGGTTCATCGAGTGGGACACCGCCGCCTGAGCGCGGCGCGTCGGGTGGCGCCCATCAGGGCAGCGCGAGAAAGCGCCGGACCGCCGTCACCACTTCGTCGCGATGGCTCACGAAGAGCCAGTGGTGCGCACCATGGATCTCCACCACGCCGCTGTGCGCCACCTCGTTACGGAATTTGGCGCGCAGCTTTTTCATGACGAACTCGGTGACGCGAACCACGTCCTGCAGCTGCGCGGCATGTTCCCGGTCCGCGCGCTGCCAAGGCTCCAACTGGCTGATCGAATCGGTCACGGCGTAGATCGCGAGCGCCGGCGCGCGCACGTCGCGATAGGGCGGATGCTCCGCGCCGATCGCCTGATACGCGAGCGTGAGCTCCTCCTTCCATCCGTCGATGCGAAAACGCGTCCGAATGTCCGCTTCGGGAATGTTCACTCCGCGCGTGCGGTGGACGAAGTCGACGTAGGCCGCGGGCGTCGCGGTGTCGGCGGCGGTCGGGATGGGCGGAGGGGCGACGTCGGGCGGCGCGGGAAAGAGCTCGGTGAGCATCGAGTCGGCGGCGACGCGGTCGTAGGCCGCGTCGAGGTACACGAGCTTCGCCACCCGGTCGGGATGCGTCGCCGCGAAGCGCGTCATCTCCTCGCCGGCGATCGAGTGGCCCATGAGCACCACGCGGCCCAGATGGAGGCGGTCGAGCACCTGGCGAATGTCTTCGACGAGCCGCGGCGTGTCGAACCCGTCGCGCGGGTGCGACGACTCGCCGAAGCCGCGGCGCGTGATGGCGATGACGTGAAAGCGGTCGGTGAAGCGCGGCGCGAAATCGTCGAAAGCGTGCGCGGTGTTGCCGAGTCCGGCGAGCAGCACCATCGGCGGCCCGACGCCGCCGAAGTCGAGATAGGGCAGGCGCACGTTCGGCGCGACGGTGACGTACCCGACTTTATGGCGCGCCGAATCACGCCAGCCGTCGTCGGCGGCGCGCTGGGCGGACGAGGCGGCCGGAAGTGCGGCGAGGCACAGCGGCAGGAGGAGCTGCGAGGCGTTGAACGATGTCATCCTGAGCGAAGCGAAGGATCCGCGTCGTCGCTGAACGATCCTTCGCCATGCTCAGGATGACAGCGATTCCGCAGAGCGAAGATATGTGGTAGCATCCGCCGATGCCATTTCACTTCTCGTTGTCCATCCGCGCAACCGCTCTCGGTGCCGCGCTCTCGATCGCGAACGTCGCGTCCGCGCAGCAGCTCGCACCGGTCGAGCAGCGCGTTCGGAGCTATCTCCAACAACATCGCGCCGACGAAGTCGCCCTGCTGGCGAAGTCGGTGAACATTAAGAGCCAAACGCTCGATCTGGCGGGCGTGCGCGCCGTGGGTGCGCTGTACGGCAAGGAGCTCGAGGCGCTCGGATTCAAGACGCGCTGGGTGAGCATGCCGGCGGCGATGCACCGCGCCGGCCATCTCGTGGCCGAGCGAACGGGGGGCTCGGGCAAGCGGCTGCTGTTGATCGGCCACCTCGACACCGTGGTCGAAGGCGACACGCTCGGCTTCGCGATGCTCGACACCGTCACGGCGAAGGGCGCCGGCGGCAACGACATGAAGGGCGGCGACGTCGCGATCATCTACGCGCTCAAGGCGCTCGACGCCGCCGGCGCGCTCGACAACACGTCGATCACCGTGATCATGACGGGCGACGAGGAGGCGGCGGGTGATCCGCTCAGCGTTGCCCGCGCGCCGCTCATCGACGCGGCGAAGCACAGCGACATCGCGCTCGGCTTCGAGGGAGGCAACCCGAGCGATGCGACGGTGGCCCGTCGCGGCGCGAGCTCATGGCTGCTTACCGTGAGCGGAAAGGGCGCGCACTCGGCCGGTATCTTCAGCCAGGGCGCCGGTTACGGCGCGATTTACGAGGCGGCGCGCATTCTCAATGAGTTTCGCGTGCAGCTCGCCGGCACGCCGAACCTGACGTTCAACCCGAGCGTGATCGTCGGCGGAACAGACGTGACGTACGATTCCATGAAGGTGGCCGGCACGTCGGCATCGAAGCTCAACATCATCGCGGCGAACGTGTCGGTGAGCGGCGACCTGCGCTTCCTCACCGAGGGGCAGAAGGACTCGACGCGCGCGCGGATGCGAGGCATCGCGACGCACGACAATCTGGCCGGCACGTCGGCGAAGATAGACTTTGCAGATGAGTATCCTGCAATGGCGCCCACGCCGGCCAACTACGCCGTGCTCGCCGTCTACGATTCGGCGAGCCGGGCGCTGGGGTACGGTCCCGTCGCGGCGCTCGACCCGAGCCGGCGCGGCGCCGGGGACATCTCGTTCGTGGGACCGCTCATTCCGGGGCTGGACGGGTTGGGCGCGATGGGCTCCGGCTCGCACACTCCGAACGAGCGCGTCGATCTGCGATCACTTCCCATGCAGACCGAGCGCGCCGCACTGCTGATCTACCGCCTCACGCGCCCGGCGAGCAGCCGGGCGGTCACACCGTAGCGTATTAGGGAACCGTCTTGGCCGCTGCCATCTCCTTGACGAGGCGGTAGAGGAACTCTTCGCTGTCGTAGTACGACTTGATCAGCACGCGCTCGTCCTTGCCATGGGCGCGTCCGTCATTCGGATCGCCAAATAGCCCCGAAACGCCGTAGCCGGGAATTCCGATCGCGCGGAGATATTTGCTGTCCGTGGCGCCGGTGCCCATGGTCGGAATGACGAGTACGCCCGGGCCGAACATGTCGCGCGTCACTTTCTCGATCGGTCCCATGATCTCGGGCGACAGCGGCGACGGAGCGGCACGCTCCATCGTGGGCGCGCGCGAGATCTTCACGCCGGTGTCGTTGATGGCGGCGAGGAGCGCGGCACGCACGTCGGCCGGGTCGTGGCCCGGCGCCATGCGGCAATTCACGTTGGCGATGGCCGTCTGCGGCAGCGCGTTGCGCGCGTGACCGCCGGAGAGCATCGTCGCGACGCACGTCGTGCGCAGCATGGAGCGGTAGCGCGGATCGGCGTTGAGCGTGGCCGAGGCGGCGGCGTCACCCGGGTTGGCGAGGATGGCGCGCATTGCGGCGCCAACGGCGGGCGTCTCGATCGTCGCGGTGCGCTCGAAGAACGCCTTCGTCACCGGATTGAGCATCACCGGAAACTGGAATGCGCCGATGCGCACGAGTGCCTGGGCCAGCTCGGTGATCGCGTTGTCGTCGCGCGGCACGGACGAGTGTCCGCCGCGGTTGGCGGTGGACACGGTGAAGTTGCCGGAGACCTTTTCCGCGGCACCCACCGAGTTGATGAACGGCTTGCCGTCGCGCAGCGAGCCGCCGCCGCCTTCATTGAGCGCGTACGCGGCGTCGATCAGCTCCTTGTGGTTGGCAATGAGCCAGCGGACGCCGTTGGCCGGTCCGCCCTCTTCATCCGCGGTGAGCGCGAGGACGATGTCGCGGTCGGGGACGAAGCCTTCCTTCTTCATCCGGATCAGGTTGGCGATGAAGATCGACGCCATCGCTTTGTCGTCGCTCGTGCCGCGGCCGTAGTAATAGCCGTCGCGCTCGGTGAAGACGAACGGGTCGAGGTCCTGCGACCAGTCGGTCTTGAGCGCGGCGACCACGTCGAGATGGGCGAGCAGCATGAGCGGCTTCCGCGCACCGGTGCCGTGGTAGCGAAGAACGAGATTGCCCTTGTCGGCGCGCGGGCCGCCCTGAAAGATGTCCGACGCGGGAAAGCCGGCGTCGAGCAAACGCTTGGCGACGGCGCTCGCGGCCACCGTCGTGCTCCCCACGGAGTCGGCGGTGTTGATCTCGATCAGCTCTTTATAGATGTCGTGCGCGAGCTGCTGCTGTGGGTTCAGCGCGCCCTGTTGGGTCTGGGCGGCGAGCACGGCGGGAAAGGCAATCGTTGCGAGGCTGGCAACGCGAAAACGCATGACGACACTCGGTGTGGGGTTCGGTGTGCGTCAACGTTGCAGCGGCGGGGACGAGAACTCCAGAGCGATCCTTCGCTTCGCTCAGGATGACAGCGTATCCCGGCTTCGCTCAGGATGACAGCTTATCCCGGCTTCGCGCAGGATGACAGCTTATCCCGCGCCGAGCCGTTTGCGAATGTCTCGCGCGCCCGAGGCGACGCCCATGGCGACGCCGCCGCCGAACAGGAGCGCGGTGCCCGTACCGATCAAGGGGACGAGCCACGCCACCGGTGTCGCGATCAGGAACGCCGCGAGCCCCACGCCGAACGGCACGATCGCCTTATGCACGGCATCGACGTAGCGCAGCTTGTTGAGCGTGAACTGGCGCGCCTGCCAATATCCGCCAGCGGTCGCGGCGGCGGCGATGGCCAACGTGATGAGCGATCCGATGATCATGTAAGCATCCTCCAGGTGGCGTGCGCGTCCTCGCTAATCTATACGGAATCGTGGCCCGGGAGTTTCACCGCGCCGCTGGTCTGGTGGTGGATTCCCGCATAGCTTCCTGGCCAGATCACCGCCCACCGGGAGTCCGATGGTCACCTTGCGCGTCGTCCGCCACGACCGCCACGAGCAGGTGCTCGCCGAATGCCAGAGCGCCGCGATTCCGGCGCGCGGCGAGGTTCTTCAGCTCGATACGGTCAACGAGCGCGGAGAGCCGTATCGCCCGAGCACGCTCTGGCGCGTGGTCTCGGTGACGCTGCACGTGCCGTCGCTGGCGTCGTCGAAGCCCGCGAACGGTGCTCCGCTGTGCGTGGAGCGCGTCGAAGTCAACGTGCTGCCCGACGTCTCGCTAGTACCCGAATTCGCGGCGGCCGCCGAGCGAATTCTGTCCGAATCCAAGATGTGACGATGCTCCTGAACCGCCAGCGATGACCGACCCGCAACCCGAGATGTACAGCGTCACCCAGGAGCTCCCCGCGCATCTGCGCGACTGGCAGCTTCCGCCGGGATGGAGCTGGGGGGCTGAAGGACTGAACACGGAGCATCGGCACTACCAGGAGCTGATCGACGCGCTCGGACGCTCGCTCTCGCTCGTGAGCGCACCCGATCCGGCCCACCACAAGTGGCTCGAGGTGGAGGCGCGGCACCTCGCGCATCGCAACCACCCGGCGATGCCGACAACGTACCACTACTGGGCGTCGTTCCAGGAGAGCCGTCGCGGGCCCGGCTACCTGCGACGCTGGATCGCCGGCGAAACCATCGGGGCGCGATTGCGCCGCATGGGCACCGACGACGTCCCCGGCGTGCTCCGCGTAATGCGCGAGATCGGCTCGGCGCTGAGCTACCTGCACGACGTCGGCACCGCGCACGGCTGCATGTCGCCCGAAACCGTGTGGACCACGCCGATGGGACGGCTGTGGATCATCGGTTGGCAGTGGGCCATGTCACCGGTCGAGATTCCGTTCGGCCTCGTCCCGGATTTTCGCTTCATGCCCATTCCGAAGGAATGGACGAACGGCCTCTGGACGCCGAACGCGCTGAGCGACCAGTGGCAGCTCGCGGCCGTCTGCTTCGCCATTCTCACGGGCGAAGCGCCGCCGCCCGACGAAGCGCCGCCCATTCAACTGCTGCGACCCGACTGTCCGCAGTCGGTCGCCGCGGTGATCGACCGCGCGCTCCAAGCAGACCCCGCGCGACGATATCCATCCATGGCGGCGATGCTGCGTGCCGTGGACCGCGTCGTCGGCAGCCGCACGATGGTCATGCTCGCGGGCGACGAGCCGGGCACGAAGTACACGACAGAGTCGGCCGAGGTACGCCTGCGTTGGGCGCTCGCCGACGACTACGAGGTGCTCGCCGCACTCGGCGCGGGCTCCTTCGGATCGGTGTGGCGCGTGCGCGATCTCTCGCTCGGCCGCGAAGTGGCGCTCAAGCTGCTGCACCCGCACGTGGCGCGCGACGAGCGCATCGTAGGCCGGTTTCGGCGTGAGGCGCGCCTCGCGGCGCAGCTCGCGCACCCAGCGATCGTGCCGATCTTCGATTGGGACAGTCGCGGCGACGTGGCGTGGTACACGATGGAGCTGGCCGAGGGCGGATCCGTGGCCGATCTCATCGCGCGCTCCGGGCCGCGTCCGCTCACCGAGATCGCGCCGCAGGTGGACTTCATTCTCAGCGGGCTCTCGTCGGCGCACTCGGTGGGCATCGTGCACCGTGACTTGAAGCCGGAGAACGTGCTCATCGACCGGTACCGCCGTTGGCGATTGGCGGACTTCGGCATCGCGAACGTGACGGGGGAAGAAGTGGCCGGCGCGTCGGGTACTCCGGCCTTCGCGCCGCCGGAGCAACTGCTCGGCGAGCCGCAGGACGCCGCCGCCGACTGTTTCTCGATCGCGGCGATCGTCGCGTACGCCATGAGCGGGTTGGCGCCGTTCGGCGAGCGCGACAGCGCATCGATCCTCGCGCGCGAGATGCAGGGCGACGTCGATCTCACGCCCTACCCGCCCGAGATCGCCGACTGGCTGCGGCTCGGTCTGTCTCCGTCGCCCGACGATCGCTTTCAGGACGCAGCCGCGATGCAGCTCGCCTGGCGCGAAGCGGTGCAGATCGTCTTCGAGCGCGAACGTCAGGTGCCGTGGTGGCGGCGATGGTTCGCCCCCGATGGCTCGGGAGTCGCATGGACTGGAGACTCTCTCTTCACGGCGTAACCTCTTCAGTCAGGCACACGATGGCGATCGAGACGGTCAACCCGGCCACAGGCGAGATCATCCGCGCGTTCAACGCGCACACGGACCTCGAGATCCAGGACAAGCTGGCCGCCGCGCAGCGCGCGGCGCGGAGCTGGCGCGCTGCACCCATGGCCGAGCGGACGAGCGTGGTGCGCCGCGCCGGCGAGCTGCTCGAAGCGCGGAAGCAGGAGTATGGGCGGCTGATGACGCTCGAGATGGGCAAGCCGCTCGCCGCGGCGATCGAGGAAGCGGCGAAGTGCGCGACCGCCTGTCGCTTCTACGCCGACAACGCGGAACGATTCCTGGCCGACGAGCCCGTGGAGGCCAAGGGCGAGCGCAGCTACGTGGCGTTTCAGCCGCTCGGCGTGGTGCTCGCCGTGATGCCGTGGAATTTTCCGTTCTGGCAGGTCATTCGCTTCGCCGCGCCGGCACTCTGCGCCGGAAACGTGGGGTTGCTCAAGCATTCGTCGAACGTGCCGCAGTGCGCGCTGGCGATCGAGCAGCTGTTCGAGGAAGCAGGAGCGCCGGGCGGCACCTTTCAAACTTTGCTCATCGGCTCCGAGACCGTCGCGGGCCTGCTCGCCGACGACCGCATTGCCGCGGCCACGCTCACGGGGAGCGAAGGCGCTGGGAGCAGCGTTGCGTCGGCGGCTGGGAAGCACATCAAGAAGACGGTGCTCGAGCTGGGCGGAAGCGATCCGTTCATCGTCATGGGGAGCGCTGATCTCGACGCGGCGGTGAGCACCGCGGTGAAGGCGCGCACGATCAACAACGGCCAGTCGTGCATCGCCGCGAAGCGGTTCATCATCGACGAGGCGATCGCCGACGACTTCATCGAGCGCTTCGTGGGTAAGATGCGCGCGCTCGTCGTGGGCGATCCGATGGACGCGCGCACGAGCATCGGCCCGCTGGCGACGGCGAAGATTCGTGACGACCTCCACGACCAGGTGGAGCGGTCCGTCGCCGCCGGTGCGCGGCTGTTGCTGGGCGGGCGCAGGGTCGACGGGAGGGGCTTCTTCTACGAGCCCACGGTGTTGGTGGACGTCACGCCGCAATCGCCGGTGTTCCGTGAAGAGACGTTCGGCCCGGTGGCCGCCATCATCCGCGCCCGCGACCTGGAACATGCGATCGAGCTGGCGAACGATTCGCGCTTCGGCCTCGCGTCGGCCGCGTGGACGCGTGAGGAGAGCGAGATGGATCAGTTCGCGCGCGAGCTCGAGGCGGGAAGCGTGTTCATCAACGGCATGGTGGCGTCGGATCCGCGGTTTCCGTTCGGCGGCGTGAAGAAGTCCGGGTACGGGCGAGAGCTGGGCGAGTTCGGGATTCGAGAGTTCGTGAATATCAAAACCGTAAGGGTGATGGGCGGTGGGCAGGCGAGCGGAAATACCGAGTAGCGATCGTCATCCCGCGCGAGCGGCGCGGTACTTTCCGTTTTCGTTCGTTATTGTCCGTTCCCTATCGTCGCAGCCATGGGAAGCCATGACGCTTTGGAAACGGACAATAACGAAATGAACGAATACCAACGGCTCAGTCCATCGATGACTAGGCCACGTGCAGCGAGATCGTCACCACGGTCCCCGCCCCCGCCGCGCTCTCCACCGCAATCTCTCCGCCCCACGCCTCCACGAGCTGGCGGCTGATCGCCAGCCCTAGCCCACTTCCGCTCGTTCGCGTGGAGAAGTGCGGCTCGAAGATTCGCGGCAGCACGTCGGCGGCAATGCCCTGGCCGTCGTCGCGCACGGTAATCACGGCGCGGCGGGCGCCGTCGTCGCCGGCCAGCGCGACGGACACGCTCACCGTCTTCGCCTGCGCGTGGCGCGCGTTCTCGAGCACGTTGAGCAGGACTTCCTTCAGCTCGTCGGCCCGCGCGAGCGCGCGCACCGGCACGTCGACGCCCCGCTCCTGCCAGTCGAGCCCCTTCTCGGCGCCCATCCGCTCGAGCGACACGACCTCGCGCACCACGCCCGCCACGTCCGTCGACGTCGCGGTGCCGCGCTCCTCCGGCGCGGCGCCGTACCGGCTGAAGGCGCGCGCGATCTCGTCGAGCCGGTCGATCTCGGTGAGAATCTGATTCACGTTCTGCTCCAGCACGCGGTCGAAATCGACGCGGGCGTCGGCGCGCGCACGGCGAAGGTGCTGCACGCCGAGCCGAATCGGGGTGAGCGGATTCTTGATCTCGTGCGCCACCTGGCGCGCCATCTCGCCCCAGGCGAGCACGCGCTGCGCGCGCGCCAACTCCGTGACGTCGTCCACGGTGACCACCGCTCCGCCGCGCGAGAGCCGCGTGAGCGTACCGCGAAGCTGTTGGTGCTCGAGCGACAGCTCGATGACTTCGTCGTCGAGGCCACTCATGAGGAAACGCTCAACAGCCGCGGCGATCGGCATCGGCGCGCACGATTTGAACGGCGTGCCCGCCGGCAGCGGACAGCCGAACAGTGCCTCGGCACGCGGATTGGCGAGCGACACGCGGCCGTCGGTATCGACGGCGACCACGCCGCTGCCCACGTTGCGCAACACGGCGGCCGTTCGCCGCTGCGCCTCCTCGAGCTCCGTACGGCTTGCGTTGAGATCCGCCGCCATGCGGCGGAAGGCGGTGAACACGGGACTGAACTCCACCGTGGGCTCCGCGTCGAGCGGAAAGGCGCGTGCACCGCCGGCGATCGACAGCGCCGCCGCGCGCAGCGTGCCGATTGGACGCGCCAGCTCCCGCGCCGCCAGCCCGCTGAGCCAGAGCGCGGCGAGCGCGCCGACCGCCGTCGCGAACAACACGAGCACGCCGAGGTCGCGGCGCCTCCGGCCGAGCGCCAGCTCGTCGGCCCTGGCGGGGGCCGCGATCACCGTCGACACCGGAGACGCGCCGGGCACCGCCCGATAGCCGAAGAGCGCAGCGCTGCCGTCGACCGGTTCGAGCCGCGTGTCCGTCTCTTCATCGCGAACGGTGAGTTTGAGCTCCGTGTCGCGCGGCAAGTAGCGCCCGATTGGCGCGAGGTCGGCATAGAGCTGGTCGCTCGCTTCGCGCAGCTCGCCGCCCTGATAGAGCAGGAGCGGCGTGTCGAGGCGGTCGCTCTCCGCCGGCAGCCAGAGCGCGGCGTTCGGCGGAGGCGTGAGCGCGCGCAACGTTGCGCTGATCAAGAGTGCGCGCGATTGTGTCGCGTCGGTCGCGAGCTGGCCGTACGACCAGATCGCGAAGGCGATCGCCGGAATGATGAAGAAGGCAAACAGCGCGAGCGACAACCGGGCGCGGTAGCTTCGCCCCCACGTTCTTCGGCGCGCGCGCAGCCAACGACCCGCGCCGCCGTCGGCAATGACGCTCGCCAACCACAGCACGCCGACAATCGCGAGGTCGAGCAGCACGATCAACGCTCCGCGCTGCACAAGCGCGTAGAGAGGCCGGAGCTCGACCTCGACGTGCGCGGCCGCCGCGCCGGTGCCGGTGCGAACGATGCCGTCGCCGTGCAACTGGCTGCCTTCGCGTCGCCAGTTCACGGCGCCGTTCGCCAAGCCCGGCGCGGCGCGGTCGCGCAAGCGCACAGTATACGGCGGCTCGGCTTCCGCATCCACGTCGAGGCCGAGCAGGCGCGCGAAGGGATCGGCCTCGAACAGCCGGCTTTTGGGCGCGAGCACCACGGCCGTGACGCCGCCGGCGGCGGCCCGCGCCGCCATCACCAGCTCGACGGCCGTGTCGGTGGGCACCGGTCCGATGACCACCGCCCCCGTGCGCCGCGCCTCGGCCACGAGGGCGGCGATCGCGGCTTTCGGCACGGGAATCTGCGACGTCTCGAAATGCGCCACCGGTCCGGAATCGGTCGGCCAGGACGATATCGCGATCGGATTCCCTGCCGCGGAGATGTCGGATCTCACATAGTCGAGCAACATCGCTTGACGCGTATCTGGCGCGTAGCCTGCCGCGAGGTCGGCGCCAAAGCGCCCGAGCAGCGTGATCGCGACCGAGTCGACCTGGCTGAGGCCCTGTAGGTCGCGCACCGCCGCGTCGACGCGCCCGCGCGCCGTGCGCGCCCAGACGAGCGTGGTTGCGCCGAGCGCGGCGACAGTGGCCGCGCTGAGGATGACGAAACGCGTGCGCCGGCTCAGCGCGAGCATGGCGATTGCCGCGATCCAAAGAATGGCGTACCACCAGGGCCAGCGGCCCGGCGCATCCCACACCACGGGCGCGAGCACCGCCGCGATCGTGGCCGCCACCGGTGCGACCCAGGGCGCCAACCCGCGCCGGACGCCGAGGACGATCGCGCCGGCGGCGGCGCCCGCCAGCAGCACGGACACGGCGGCGAGAAAGAGCGGAATCTCCCAGATCAGCCAGAGCGAGCCGTCCACACCGTGCAATGGAATCTGCACGCCGCGCGCGAGCTCGCGCAGCATGAAGGGACCGAGACCGGCGACGAGGAGGATGGTGGCAATCGCGCCCCAGCGCGACGCGCGATGCGCCTGCCGGCGAAAGACCGCGAGGATGCCGAGGAGCACGATCGAGCTCGTCGTCGCCAGCGCGCCGGCGTTGCCGGTGAGCGGACCGCCGCGCGGCGTGAAATAGATCGACGGATCGAAGAGCCGCGTGAGGTTGGAGTACTGGTTCAGCGGAACGAGCGCCGTGCACGCGAGGCCGACGGCGAGCGCGCCGACGCGTCGCGACAGCACGCGCGTGCCGCGCCACACGCCGATGACGAAACAGGCCAGCGCCAGAATGAACGCGAGGCCGGCGCGCGCGCGAACGCGCTCGAGCACGCGCTGAATCACTTCGCCCTGGACGAGCGGCTTGGCGCGTACGTCGAACAGCGGGCCGCCGTCGACGGTGTAGTGCAGCACCTCGGCGCCACGCGAGCTGTCGCTTGCCGGCGCGAAGTCGAAACCACTCAGACCGGCGTCGGCCGCCACGCGCTTGGCGAGCGCCGACGACAGCTTGTCCGCCGGCGCCTCGGCGGCGAGCAGAGTGACGGCCACGGCGCGCAGCGGCGTGCCGTTGTCCTCGCGGTGCTGCATCACCTGCATCGCCAGATAGAAGGGCGTCGCCACGATCGTGGCACCTTCGAACTGCGGATCGACCGGCGATCGGATGACGCCGGCCCACGCGAGCGCGCTGTCGCCGCGATACAGCACAAGGCCCGCCTCGTCGCGATCGGGCACGAGCGGCGCCAGCGCGTCGAACGCCTGCGTGCGATCGGCGGGGGCGCCGAGCGCCGCCACCGCCGAACGCACGGACGACGACAGCGCGCCGTCGAGCGCGGTCTTGAGCGCCGCGAGTCCGGCGACGGCGCTGTTCCGACGCCACGCGTCCCACTCGTGATTGATCCGCCACAGGCTGCGCTGCGCCGGCGTGGCGAACACCGCGGCGGCGGCGAGGAACACGGAACAGGCGGTGGCCCAGCGTCGCTGAACGCCGCGAATGCGCACCGCCGTAGCCAGTGCCGCGGCGGTGGCGACGAGGAGCGGGACGAGATACTCTACGCTCGGTGCGTGAAGCCACTGGCTGGCGGCGAGCAAGGCCGCGCTCGCCGCGATGGCCCACCACGTCCACGGTCCGCTCGCTGTCTGCGGCGGACTTGCCTCCCGAACAGACTGATCAGCTGAAATGAGTCAGCCTCCCGCCGGCGTTCCAACGCCGCGTCGCCTGAAAGAGATGCGGCCCACCGAAGTGGCGGCGCTCGTCGAGCTCGATCCACGCATGATCATTCCCGTGGGAACGTGCGAGCAGCACGGGCCGCACATGCCGTTGGGCTGCGTCACGATCATCGTGGAACGAATGTCCGCCGACCTGTCGGCGGAATTCGGCGTGCTGCTCGCTCCCACGGTGGAATACGGCGTCAACGTCGAGACCGAGCGCGGGTTCGCCGGCAACGCCTCGCTGCGAAAGAAGACCCTGCATCGGATGCTCAACGACCTGCTCGATACCTGGGAAGCAACGGGGATTCGGGAGTTCATCTTGCTCACCGCGCACGAGCACGACCCCCACCTGGAGGCCTTGTCGACGGTGATCACGTCGGAGGCGAGGGTGCGGGCGGTGGACATCTTCGGCGTGGATGTAAGCGATTTGTTGGATGGTCAATCTGAGCACATGCACGGGGACGAGGTGGACACCTCGCTCATGCTCTATCTGGCACCGCAACTCGTCGACATGCAGCTGGCTCAGGATTATATGATGTCTCGCGATGAGCTGCGACGTTACAGGCGCGGTTGGCTGCGCGTCCCCCGGGCGAGCCCCGGCTCCATTGGGCGGCCGAAGCTGGCCACCCCCGAGAAGGGCCGGGCGATCTACGAGCGGATTTATTCCAAGCTTCGCGAGCGAATCTTCGTGGCCCCGTCCCCCGAAACATGAACCCGATGGCTGGGGCCGGGTACTTTACCCCATGACCCAACTCCGTTCCGCCGCCACTGCCCTCCTCCTCGCCGCCTCCCCGGTGGCGCCCGCGCTCGCGCAGGCGGGCCGTACGATCGACGAGGGCACCTTCACGGTGGCCCGGAAGGGCGCGGCGACCCAGACGGAGAGCTTCAAGATCGCCCGCGTGGATAACGACCTCATCCAGGCGACGGGCCAGCTGATCGTGGGCGACGAGCGGATCAGCTCGTCGCTGATGACCGACTCACTCGGGACGCCGCTGACCTACGGGTTTCTAGTTAAGAGCCACGGGGCGACCACGCTCGACGTGCATGCGCTGGCCGGCGGCCGGCGCCTGTCGCTCAAGCTGTCGGACAACCGCAGCAACGAGTCGATGCGCGACTTCCCGATCGCGGTGGGCAGGACGCTGATTCTCGACGACTGGCTGCTCCATCAGCTGTATTTCGTGACGCTGGCGAAGCGGGCAGGCGCGATCCAGATGATCCAGCCGCGGTTGGCCAAGCAGGAGAGCTGTGTTCTCACGGCGCGAGGGCTCGAGCCGGTCGACGTGGGCGGCCGTTCCGTGACCGCTACCCACTACTCGCTCGTCAATGGAGCGACGGTCCGCGAGTTCTGGGTCGATGCCGCGGGACGCGTGCTTCGGGTGGAGATCGCGGCGCAGGGACTGATCGCTACGCGCGACGAGGCACCGCGATAGCCCAGGGTTTAGGGGCTGGGGTTTAGGGTTTAGGGAAGGTACGTCGCGCCGTCGGCGCGACTCGATAGGTGGACCGGTCGGCAGCGCCATATCGAGCGGGCGCGCCCGTACACCTCCCTAAACCGTGTCCCCGGTACCGTATGAACCCTCCGCGCGTGAAACTCCGACAGGCGCCCCTCCGTACTTCGGTCAGACCCCATCCATAGGACTTCCCTCCATGCGTTCGTTGAGGCTCATCGCCCTACTGGCGATTCCTGCCCAGCTCGCGTCCGCGCAGCAGGTTCCTGCGTCCACCGGCTCGTCGCTCACGCTCGACGATGCGATCATGACGGCGCAGCGCAACAACCCGCTCTTCCAAAACGTGAAGAACCAGCTCCGCAGCTCGAACGCGCAGCTGCGGACCGCGTACGGCGCGCTGCTGCCGTCGTCGAACGCGAACTTCCGGACCGGTTACCAGCAGGGCGGCCAGCAATACTTCCAGGGCGTCGCGTTGCCGGGCAGCTCCGACAACTACAACTCGTCGTATTCGATCGGCTTGAACTATCAGATCGCGCCGTCGATCGCCTTCGTTCCGAAAGCGGCTCGGGCCTCGCGCGACGCGAGTGAGGCGGACGTCACCAGCTCGGCGGAGCAGCTTCGCTCGCAGGTGGCCGCGCAATACATCACCGCGCTGCAGTCCGAAGCACTGGCCGCCGTGCTCGACACGCTGGTCCAGTCGGCGGCGGGGCAGCTCGACTTGGTGAACGCCAAGATGGCGCTGGGCGCGGCCACGATCGTCGACGTTCGCGCGGCCGAAGTCACCGTGGGCACCGCCCAGGTGCAGGCGTTGACCACGCACAACAAGGCGCAGGTCGACAAGCTCACGCTCTTCCAGCTCATGGGCGTGCCGGGCGACCTGAACGCGAAGCTGACGACGCAGTTCCCGATCGCGCAGCCGAACTTCTCGCTCGATTCGCTGCTCACGCTGGCGCGCCGGGTCAACCCGGACCTCGCCGCGAAGAAGCTGCGCGAAGTGTCGAGCGACATGAACGTGAAAGTCGCGCGCAGTCAGTACCTGCCCTCGCTCTTCCTCAGCACCGGCTACGGCGCGCAGGCGTTCGGGTACACGAGCACCGATCTGCTGGCGGCGCAGGCGCAGTCGTCGGCCGCGTCGGGCTTCAAGAACTGCATGACCAATGACTCGCTGCGCGTCGGCGCCGGTCTCAAGGCCTTGCCGTGCGGCACGGGCGCGCTGTCGCCCGAGCAGATCGACGCCATCCGTGCGTCGAACCAGCCGTTCAAGTTCCAGAAAGCCCCGTACAGCCTGTCGGCGTCGATCTCGCTGCCGATCTTCAACAACTTCCAGCGCGAAGCGAACATCGAGCAGAGCAAGGTGCTCCGCGACAACGCCGCGAACGACGTGCGGGCGCGGAATCTCCAGGTGAACACCGACGTCACCCAGACGTACCTCACGCTGGTCACCGCGCTGAAGACGATCGAGCTCCAGACCCAGGTCACGGCGAAGGCAGCCGAAGATCTGGCGGCCCAGCAGGAGCGGTACAAAGTCGGCGCGGCCACGTTCCTCGACGTCACCACCGCGCGCGCCTCGTATGAGAAAGCTCAGATCGACCGCGTCAATTCCATCTACGATTATCATAAGGCGTTCGCCGCGCTCGAAAACGCGGTCGGACGTCCTCTCCGCTGAGGCGAAGGCACACCATGGGCAAGAAAGCAAAGTGGGCGATCGGCGTCGTCGCAATCGCGGCGGTCGCGTCGGTCCTCGGGATGAGTGCGGCAAAGCGCGGCAACAAAGCCGTCGAAGTGCGCATGGAGGCCGTGCAGAAGCGCGACCTCGTCGCCTCAGTCACCGCGAGCGGCCAGGTCCGCCCACAGACCAAGGTGGACGTCGCCTCGGACGTCAGCGGTAAGATCACCAAGCTGGCCGTGAAGGAAGGGCAGATGGTGACGGCCGGCCAGTTCCTGCTCCAGATCGACCAGGAGCAGCCCAAGGCGAACGTCGAGCGGTCGAACGCCGTCGTCGAGTCGTCGCGGTCGGCGCTCGCGCAGGCGAAGACGAATCTCGACCAGGCGCAGAAGAGCTACGATCGCACCATGGCGATCAAGAAGGTGAACCCGGCCTTCATCGCCGACGAGCAGGTCGAGCAGCTCAAGACGGCGGTGGACGTGAACAAGTCGCTCGTCCAGTCGGCAACGCACGCGGTCGACCAAGCCACGGCATCGCTCAACGACGCGAAGAGCGCCCTGTCGAAGACGACGATCTACGCGCCGATGTCGGGCCGCGTGACGCGCCTCGTCGTGGAGCAGGGTGAAACGGCGGTGCCGGGCACCTTCAACAAGGACGCGGCCACCCTTCTCACGATCAGCGACATGTCCGTGCTCGAGACGCGCGTGAAGGTCGACGAGACCGACGTGGCGCGCATCAAGCTCGGGGACTCGGCGCAGGTGCAGATCGACGCCTTCCCCGATACGACGTTTATCGGCAAGGTGACGAAGATCTCGAACAGCTCGGTGAAGGCGGCGAACGCGGCGGCCGACCAGGCGGTGGACTACGAAGTCACGATTCAGCTCCTCAACGCGCCAAAGGACACGCGGCCGGACTTCTCGGCCACGGCCAAGGTCATCACCGACAAGCGGACCTCCGTGCTCTCGGTGCCGATCATCGCCCTCACGGTCCGTGAGAACCAGACGCTCCAGAACGGCGATACGGCGGTGGGCCTCGGGAAGGCCAAACCGGCCAAGGACATTGGCAAAAAGGACGTCGAAGGGGTATTCGTGGTAGGGACCGACAACAAAGTGACCTTCCGGACCGTAAAGGTAGGTATCGCCGGCGAGAAACACTTTGAAGTCATCGGCGGTCTAAAGGAAGGCGAAAAGATCGTGGCCGGAACCTACCAGGCGATTCGCGAGCTCAAGGACGGCGCGCTGGTGCGCGAAACGAAACCTGACCCGAAGAAGCCCACCCCGGGGACTAAGTCGTGAACCAACAAATCGTAGAAGCTCCGCTCGGCGAGACCGCCGAGCGGCAGGCGCAGGTGGGGCAGCTTGGCACGGCGCCCGACCCCAAGTGGGTCATCGTGACGCGCGGCATCAAGCGCGAGTACGACATGGGCGGCGAAGTCGTGCGCGCCCTTCGCGGCGTCGATCTGGCCATCGGGCGGAACGAGTACGTCGCGATCATGGGCCCGTCGGGCTCGGGCAAGTCGACGCTCATGAACATCATCGGCTGCCTCGACACGCCGAACGCCGGCGAGTATTGGCTGAACGGGCAGATGGTGTCCACCATGTCCGACGACGCCCTGGCCCGCGTGCGGAACAAGGAGATCGGGTTCGTCTTCCAGACGTTCAACCTCCTGCCCCGCGCCACCGCCCTGCACAACGTCGAGCTGCCGCTCGTGTACGCCGGCATCGGTGCCGACGAGCGCAAGCGGAAGGCGAAGCAAGCGCTCGAGAAGGTGCAGCTCGAGCACCGCATGGACCACCGGCCGAACGAGCTCTCGGGCGGTCAGCGCCAGCGCGTCGCCATCGCGCGCGCGCTGGTGAACGACCCCTCGATGCTTCTCGCCGACGAACCGACCGGAAACCTGGACTCGCAGACCTCGGAAGAGATCATGCGCGTCTTCGAGGCCCTGGCCGCGTCGGGTCAGACCGTGGTCATGGTGACGCACGAGCCGGACATTGCCGCCCACGCACGCCGCGTGGTGGTGCTGCGCGACGGTCTGGTGTCCACCGACGAACGCCGGGAGATCTTCACCGGCCGCCTCGGAATCGCGCCGGCGCAGCTGTAACTCTTTACTCGCGGCGCTCGTAGAGGGGAGCGGGGAGTATGGAGAGGAGAGACGACGTCGGTCTCCCCTCTCGAAACTCCCCTCTCCCCTTTCGCCTTCCCATGTCTTTCTTTCAAGCCATTCTCCTCGCTTTCGAGACTATCCGCGTGCAGAAGCTGAAGAGCTTCTTCACGGTGCTCGGCGTGACGATTGGCGTGACCTTCCTGATCGCGGTGGTCTCGATCGTCGGCGGCATGAGCCGGTACATGCAGGACGATTTGATCGGCAAGCTGATCGCCGTCAACGCGTTCAATCTGCGGCGCAATCCGGACATCAACATCGGCAACGTCACCGAGGACGAGTTCCGCGCCTGGCGCCGCCGTCCGCGCATCAAGGACGTGGACGTTCTCCCCGTGGCGGCGTCGCTCGCCCCCGAGATCCTCTGGGCCACGGAGAGCTCCGACAATCTCAAGGTGGAGTCGAGCTACGCGCGGTCGCGCCGCATGCAGACGTCCACGGTGTCGAACGACTGGTTCACGATCAAGAAGATGGGCGTCACCAAGGGGCGGCTCATCACCCCGCAGGAGTATTCGCTCGGATCGCCGGTGGTCGTGATCGGGCAGGACGTGGCCGATCACTTCTTCCCGAGCCTCGAGCCGGTGGGGCGGCAGCTCCGCATTCAGAGCATTCCCTACACCGTGATCGGTGTGGCGGAAAAGCAGGGCAGCGTGTTCGGCCAGTCGCTCGACAAGTTCGTCATCGCGCCCGAAAAAGCGCCGCTCAACCGTTGGGTCAATCCCCACGGCGTGATCGACCAGATGGTGATCCAGGCGTCGAACGACGTCGGCATGCGCGACGCGATGGAGTCGGCCCGCGCCGTGATGCGCAGCCGCCACCATTTGCATCCGTCGCAGCCCGACGACTTCGCGCTCGAGACCTCGGCGTCGGCGCTCGGGTTCTGGAACAAGCTGAAGAGCTATCTCGTCGTCGCGGGCATTGCGTTGCCCACGGTGGGGCTCGTGGTGGGCGCGATCGTGATCATGAACATCATGCTCGTAGCGGTCTCCGAGCGCACGTTCGAGATCGGCATTCGTAAGTCGCTCGGCGCGCGGCGCAAGGACATCCTCAATCAGTTCCTCGTGGAGTCGGCGACGCTCGCCATCTTCGGCGCGATCTTGGGCATTCTGCTCGGCATAGGGTTCGCGAAGGGCATCGCCGCGGTGTCGCCGTTGCCGGCGGCTGTCGAGGTCTGGTCGATCTTCGTGGGCGTGGGAGTCGGCGCAGGCGTCGGCATCATCGCCGGCATCTATCCCGCCAGCCGAGCGGCGCTGCTCGACCCGGTGGCCGCGATGCGGCAGGAGACCTGATGTCACAGTTTGGCGTGCGGGTTTTCAGCTTGCTCGAGGGAGTCGGCATCGCACTCGAGTCGCTTCGCTCGAACCGCGTTCGCGCGGGCCTCACCATTCTCGGCGTGGCTGTCGGCGTGTTCGTGGTCGTGATCATCTCGGCGGCGATCCACGGGATCAACCAGAGCGTGGCGAAGGACCTCGAGTCGGCCGGACCCACGACGTTCTTCGTGAGCCGGTATCCGATCACGTTCGAGGCCTGCGACGGCACCGACGAAACGTGCAAGTGGCTGCGCAACCCGCATCTCACCTATCTCGACAACAAGGCGTTGAACACGCTGTCGTCGGTGCGGGCGGCGGGCGCGCGGCTCGACATGAACAAGGAAGTCCGTTACAAGGATCGCGTGTTGTCGGGCACTCAGGTGATCGGCTTCACGTCGAACTGGACGATCATCGACGGCGGCGGCGACCTGTATCCGGGACGCAGCTTCACCGATGCCGAAGCAACGAATGCCGCGCACGTCGTGGTGATCAACGACGAGATGGCGACGAAGCTGTTCGGCGAGTCGGATCCGATGGACAAGCAGATCACGATCGCCGGCGTGCCCTTCCAGGTGATCGGCATCTACCACTACCAGGGCAGCTTTCTCTCGGGCGGCAACAAGCCGCGGGCGATCGTGCCCTTCGAGTCGGCCTTCCGTTCGTTGCACGCGTCGTTCAACGACGTCGGCATCGCCGTGGTCCCGCGCGAGACCGTGACGCGCGATCAGGCGGCGGACGAGGTGATCGCGATGATGCGCGCGCGCCACGCGCTGCGGCCGGGGTCGGACAACGACTTCGCGATCATCACCCAGGACAAGCTGTTCGAGACGTACAACAAGATCTTCGGAATGTTCTTCCTCGTCATGATCGTGCTGTCGGCCATCGGCCTGCTCGTCGGCGGTGTCGGCGTGGTGGCGATCATGATGATTTCGGTAACCGAGCGGACGCGCGAGATCGGCGTGCGCAAGGCGCTGGGCGCCACGCGGGGAACGATCCTCTGGCAATTCCTCGTCGAGGCGGTAACGCTGACGGCGATCGGTGCGATTCTCGGACTGATCGGCGGCGCGATCGTGACGACGATCATCGCCAACGCGACACCGATCAAGGCGTCGATCCCACCGTTGGCGATCGTCGCGGCGTTGGTGGCGAGCGCGGTGACCGGTGTGGTGTTTGGAATGCTGCCGGCGATGAAGGCATCCAGGCTCGATCCGGTCGAAGCACTCAGATACGAATGAGACAGGGGTTAGCGTTTCGGGTATAGGGGTTAGGGAAGGTACGTCGCGCCTGCGGCGCGACTTGATGTGTGGACCTTGCGGCATCCCCATACCAAGCGGCGCGCCCACGGCGCGCCGCACACCTTCCCTAAACCCTAAACCCTAAACCCTAGACCCTAGACCCTGATCTTGGGCACTTTTCCTCGCACCGAAATCCTATGCCGTTGTTTGAAGCCGTCCGACTCGCCCTGATCCAGATTCGCGTGCAAAAGCTGAAGAGCTTTTTCACGCTGCTCGGTGTCATGATCGGCGTGATGTTTCTCATCGCCGTCGTGTCGATCGTCGAAGGAATGGGGCGGTACATGGAGGACGACTTCGCCGGGCGGTTGCTCGGGGCGAATACGTTCACGCTGCGGCGCTACCCCTGGTTCGGGAACAACACGACGCGCGAGCAGTGGATCGAGTGGCAGCGCCGGCCGCGCGTCTACGCCGCGGACGTCACGTTCATTCGTTCCGTGCTGCCGGCGGGAACGCGGTGGGCGGTCGAGAGCCAACGGAACGACATTCTCGCCACCTCGCCGTTCGCGCGGCCGCGCGCCGTGGAAGCGCACGCGGTGGACGGTGACTATTTCATCATCAAGAAATACGATCTCGCCTCGGGGCGCACGATCGCGCCGCAGGAGTACGAGCGCGGAAGCCCGGTGGTCGTGATCGGCGACGAGGTCGCCAAGTTCTTTTTTCCGAACCTCAACCCCATCGGGCGCGAGCTGCGCATCGGGGGAATTCCCTACCAAGTCATCGGGCTGATCGAGCATCAGGGCAGTCTGTTCGGCCAGTCGCTCGACAAGCTGGCCATCGCGCCGTTCAACTCGCCGCTGCACCGCCTCACCAATCCGCGCGGCGACATCGGCGGCCTCATGGTGCAGGCGTCGAGCTCGGCGATGATGAACGACGTGATCGAAATGGTGCGCGAATCGCTCCGCGAGCATCGCCATCTGCGCCCCTCGGTCGAGGACAACTTCGTCATGGAGACCTCGGCCTCGGCGCTGGCGTTCTTCGAGCGGGTCAAAGGGATAATGACGATCATCGGCACCGCGCTGCCCGGCATCAGCCTGATCGTGGGCGGCATGGTGATCATGAACATCATGCTCGTGTCGGTGGCCGAGCGGACGCACGAGATCGGTATTCGCAAGTCGCTCGGCGCGCGGCGAAAGGACATCCTGCGCCAATTCCTCGCCGAAGCGGCGACGCTGAGCACCGTGGGCGCGATGATCGGGGTCGCGCTCGGCCTGCTCGCCGCGAAGCTGATCTCGCTCAATACGCCGCTGCCCGCCGCCGTTGCGCCCTGGTCGATCATCGTCGCGACGCTGCTCGGCACGGTGGTCGGCATCGTCTCCGGCGTGTACCCGGCGCGCCGTGCGTCGATGCTCGATCCCATCGAAGCCCTGAGACACGAAACATGAGAGTCGTCTCGAAGTTTACGCACGCCATGGAAGGCGTGAGCATCGCGCTCGAGTCCATTCGCTCGAACAAGGCCCGCGCGGGGCTCACGATCGTCGGCGTCGCGGTGGGCGTGTTCGTGGTCGTCGCGCTGTCGTCGGTGGTGCGCGGTGTGAACGAGTCGTTCGCCCGCGACGTGGCCGCGGCCGGTCCGACGTCGTTCTTCGTCTATCGCCGTCCGATCGGCGGCTTTCAGAATTGCGATCCGTCGGACCCGAGCTCGTGCCCGGAGCGCCGGAATCCGGCGATCACGAACGAAGAAGCGCTGGGCATCGGGAACCTCTCGTCCATCTACGCGGTGACGCAACACGTCGCCGGCCAGGGAACGTTCAAATACCGCGACCGTTCGCTCAGCGCGGGGATCGAATACTACTCCGCGAATTGGACCGACGTCGACGGCGGCGACATCTATCCCGGTCGCAGCTTCACCTACGCCGAGTACACGAGTGCGGCGCGCGTCGTGGTGATCAACGACAAGCTGGCCGAGTCGTTGTTCGGGCAGTCGGATCCCATCGACAAGGTCGTGACGATCGACGGGGAGCCGTTCACGGTGATCGGCCTCTATCACTACACGTCGAGCCCCATGGGCACGCCGACGTCGGCCGGCGGCGGCGACTCGCCGAAAGCCATCGCGCCGCTCGAGACGGGCCGTCGGCACATGCAGCTCTGGGTGCGCGGTGAGAACCTGATCGTGAAACCCCGCGACGGCGTCACGGCGGACAACGCCATCGACGATGTCACCGCGTTCCTGCGCGGGCACCGCGGGCTCCGGCCCGGCGACCGGATGAACTTCGCCGTCGTGACGCAGGACAAGTTGATGGAGACGTACGATCAGTTGTTCGGCACCTTCTTCGTCGTCGGCATCGCGCTGTCGTCGGTGGGCCTGCTCGTTGGCGGCATCGGCGTGATCGCGATCATGATGATCTCCGTCACCGAGCGCACCAAAGAGATCGGCGTCCGCAAGGCGCTCGGCGCCACGCGCGGCAACATCCTGTGGCAGTTCCTCGTCGAAGCCGTGACGCTCACGGGGCTCGGCGCGGCGCTCGGCCTGGTGCTGGGCATCGGAACGTCGATCGCGGTGCGCACCGCATGGCCGTCGATTCCCGCGTCGACACCGATCTCCTCGGTAATCTCGGCGCTTGCGGCGAGTGCGTTCACGGGCGTGCTGTTCGGCATGCTGCCCGCGGTGCGCGCGTCGCGACTCGATCCCGTGGCGGCACTGCGGCACGAGTAGCGCTCGCGTCATCCCGAACCGGTCGCGCGGCTCCGTGCTCTTCCGTGCCACCCCCATCACGGCTTCGGTATGACAGGGCGCTAGTATATTCCGCCCATGTCTCCGACCGACGCGACCGATTCGATCGACCTGCTCGCCATCGCCGCGCACCGCGACGACGTCGAGCTCACCTGCGGCGGCACGCTGGCCAAGGCGGCGCGGGCCGGATATCGGACGGCCATTCTCGATCTCACGCAAGGTGAGATGGGAACACGAGGCTCGGCCGAGCTGCGCGCCAAGGAGGCCGAGCACGCGGCCAGGGTGCTCGGCGTCTCCGTTCGCGACACTCTCGGGCTGCCCGATGCCGGCATCGTCAACGAGCCGGCAACGCGCGAGAAGCTGGCGCGCGTGATTCGACGGCTGCGTCCCAAGATCGTCATCGCGCCGGCGCTCGAGGGGCGGCACCCGGACCATCGCGTGGCCGCACAGCTCGTGCGCGACGCCTGCTTCGTCGCCGGCCTCGCCAAGATCGCGCCGGAGCTGCCGAAGCATCGCCCGCTCAAGATCCTCCACTGCCTCGCCTACAGACAAGATTTTGTCAGGCCAACGTTCGTCGTCGACGTCTCGGATACGTTCGAGGTGAAGCTGGAGGCAATTCGCTGCTTCGAGTCGCAGTTCGCCGGCCTCACGCAGGCGGGCGAGGTCTACCCGAACGGCGAGCCGCTGGAAGATGTCGTTCGGCACTACAGCGCGTATTATGGAACGCTCATTCGCCGGCCGCATGGCGAGCCGTTCTACACGACGGAAGTCATGGCGGTAGATGACGTGCTCGCACTCGAGGTATCGACCTTTTGAACGACCAAATCACGTACCCTTCGTACCTCCGCCTCGACGAGCTGCTGCGCCTCCAGCAGCCGCAGTCCCAGCCGGAGCAGTCGGACGAGCTGTTGTTCATCGTCGTGCACCAAGCGAGCGAGCTGTGGTTCAAGGCGATCCTGCACGACATGGATGGGCTCATCGTCGCGCTCGAGCAACACGATGCCGGCCAGGTGCTCTGGCGCCTTCAGCGCGTGAACTCTCTCATGCGCATCGTGTCGGCGCAGCTCTCGGCGCTCGATACGCTCCCGCCGCAGCACTTCGCGCAGTTCCGCACGTTCCTCGGCACCTCGAGCGGCTCGCAGAGCGAGCAGTTCCGCGCCATCGAGGCCGCGTCGGGCCTGCGCGACGAGCACTTCGTGCGCACCATCGAGGAGCACGGCGAGGTCCCGGGGATCGTCGCCCGCGCTCTCGCCCGCCCTCCCCTTCAGGACCTCTTCCTCGCGATGCTCGACGCCGCCGGGGTGAAGCTGGAAGACCTCTATCTCGGCCCAGGTCCGAGCGTGCTCTTTTTTCTGGCCGAGGCGCTGCTCGAGTACGAGCAGCAGTTCGCGCAGTGGCGATTCAAGCACGTGCAGCTGGTCGAGCGGATCATCGGACCGCAGACCGGCGGCACTGGAGGCACTTTGGGGTCGCGATATCTGCTGAAAACGATTGACCAGCGGTTCTTCCCGCGGCTGTGGGAGGTGCGGGGGGAGTTCTTCGGGGCTGGCGCGCCGCGCTCGGTGTAAAAGCGAGCGCTCAAACAGGCAGCGCGGCGGTCGCAGCGGCCGGTCCAACACCCGGCGAAATGCCCCTCCCCGTCATATATTCCGTACATGCCCGACCCCATCTACCTCGACCACGCCGCGACCACGCCCGTGCGCCCAGAGGTGCTCGAGGCGATGATGCCGTTCTACGGGCCGCGCTTCGGAAACCCCTCCAGCGTCCACCGCTGGGGCCGCGAGGCCCGCACGGCACTCGACGAGGCGCGCGAGCGCCTGGGCCGATGTCTCGGCGCAACGCCCGACGAGATCTGCTTCACCTCCGGCGGTACCGAGGCGGACAACATCGCGATCCTCGGCGCCTGGCGGGCCCGGCGCGACGAGGGGCGAACGGCAGTCGTGACCACGCCGATCGAGCACAAGGCGGTGCTGGCGTCCGTTCACGAGGCCGCACGCGAGGGCGCCGAAGAGCGCCTCTGCGCCATGACCAACGCGGGCGTCGTCGATCTCGAGTCGTATCAGTCGCTCGTGCGAAGCGACACGGCCATCGCCACGGTGATGTGGATCAACAACGAAATCGGCACCATTCAGCCGATCGCCGAGCTGGTGCAGATCGCCAAGAGCGTCGGCGCGCTGTTCCACACGGATGCGGTGCAGGCGTTCGGCAAGGTCGACGTCGACGCCCGAACGATCCCGTTCGACGTGCTCTCCATTTCCGGTCACAAGATCGGCGCCCCCAAAGGCATCGGCGCGGTGTACATCCGCCGCGGCACCGTGGTCGCGCCGCTCTTCTTCGGCGGCGAGCAGGATCGCGGGCGCCGTCCCGGTACGGAGAACGTCGCAGCGGCGGTTGGTCTGGCGCGCGCGGCGGAGCTCGCGGTGGCTGAGCGAGAGCAGCATTGGGATCGACTCGAGCAGCTGCGCGACCGGCTCGAGCAGTCGATTCTCGCGAAGGTGCCCGACGCGGTGATTCATGGACGCGACGCGCGCGAGCGCGCACCGCACATCGTGAACGTTTCCGTGCCGGGAACCGACAGTGAGTCGATGCTCATGGCGCTCGACCTGCGCGGCATCGGATGCTCCGCGG
Source organism: Gemmatimonadota bacterium (assembly GCA_028287235.1). Taxonomy (GTDB): domain Bacteria; phylum Gemmatimonadota; class Gemmatimonadetes; order Gemmatimonadales; family Gemmatimonadaceae; genus JAQBQB01. Next base: position 34,347 of record JAQBQB010000028.1, read on the forward strand.
GCTCGGCCTGTCAGAGCGGAAGCATCACCCCGTCGCACGTGTTGAGCGCGATCGGCGTCTCGCCCGAGCTGGCGTCGTCGGCGATTCGTATGAGCATCGGAAGTCTCACGACCGACGCGTGCATCGACCGCGTCGCCGACGTCTTCCCCGCTCTCGTCAACAAGGCGCGCGGCATGGGCGCGGCCGTTCCGGCGCACGCGAGCTGACGGTGACGCAGCGGGTGTTGGTCGCCATGTCGGGCGGCGTGGATTCCTCGGTGGCCGCGGCGATGCTCGTCGAGCAGGGCTACGACGTCGTCGGCGCCACGATGAAGCTCTTCTGCCACGGCGACGATCTCCCCGATCGTCCGTGTTGCTCGCTCGACTCGGTGAACGACGCGCGGCGTGTGTGCCAGACGCTCGGCGTGCCGCACTACGTGCTCAACCTCGAGAGCGCGTTCGGCCACGACGTCGTCGACAATTTCGTGAACGAGTACGCGAACGGCCGCACGCCGATTCCCTGCGTGCAGTGCAACACCTTCACGAAATTTCGCGACCTGCTCGTGAAGGCCGACGCGATCGACGCCACGTGGATCGCCACCGGCCACTACGCGCGCGTCGTGAACGGCGAGCTCAATCGCGGACTCGATCACAACAAGGATCAGTCGTACTTCCTCTGGGGCATCAACCGCCGCGTGTTGAGCCGCATGCTGCTACCGGTGGGATCGCAGACCAAGGCGGAGACGCGCGCCGTGGCGCACCGGCTCGGCCTCGAGGTGATCGCCGAGAAGCAGGAGAGCCAGGACATCTGCTTCGTGCCCGACGGCGACCACACGAAGATCATTCGCCAGCGGCTCGGCGCCGACGCGCCGTCGTTGTCGCAGGGTCCGTTCGTGTTGTCCGACGGCACGCCGGCGGGAACGCACGAAGGGTTCGCGCGCTACACCATCGGCCAGCGCCGCGGACTGCCCGGCGGATTCCGCGTGCCGATGTTCGTCGTCGACATTCGGCCGAAGGATCGCGCCGTAGTGATCGGGCCGCGGGAAGAGCTCCTCGGGCGCGGTATCGTCGCACGCTCGATGAATTGGCTCGTCGACGCACCGACAGTGGGCGCGCACGTCGGCATTCAGGTGCGCCACCGCGCGAGCCCCGCGCGCGCCGAGATCGTGCGCCTCGACGGCGACGAGATCGAGCTCGCGCTCGACGAGCCGGTGTCGGCGATCACGCCCGGCCAGTCGCTCGTCATGTACGACGGCGAGCGCGTGCTCGGCGGCGGGTTGATCGAGCGCGGACGGCGAGTGGGGCTGCCCGTGTTGGCGGCCTAGTACTTCAGCCCACTCGCCTCGGCGAAGTCGCGCATCGCTTTTTCCTGCTCCTCGTTCAGCTTCTCCGGCACGTCGACTTCGACCTGCACGATGAGATCGCCCACGCGGTCGTCCTTCTTGATCCCCTGACCGCGCACGCGAAACCGCTTGCCGCTCGTGGTGCCCGGCGGAATCTTGATCGCGACTTTCTTTCCGTCGAGTGTGGTCACGCTGATCTTCGAGCCGAGCGTGGCCTGCGCGATGTTGATCTTCACCGGCGCGATGAGATCGAGCCCCTCGCGCTTGAAGAAGCGGTCGGCGTCGACCTGGAAGGTGATCAGGAGATCGCCCGGCGGTCCGTTTTTCGAGCCGAGACCGCCCTGGCCCTTGAGGCGGATCTTGGTGCCCGTGTCGACGCCAGGCGGAACGGTGATGATGACCTTTTTCCGAACGCGCACTTCGCCGCTGCCGTTGCACGTCGGGCAGGGCTCGCTCGGCACGGTGCCCTTGCCGAGACAGCGCGGACAGGGACGCTGTACGGCAAAGCCACCCTGGCCGAACGAGATCGTTCCGCGCCCCTGACATTCGGGGCACGTGATGATCTTCGCGCCCGGCGCGGCGCCAGAGCCATGGCAGGTCGCGCACTCCTCGTTCACTTCGAGCTCGATCGGCACCTTGCCGCCCAGCGCCGCCACGCGGAACGGGATCTCGAGCGTGGCTTCGATGTCGTGTCCGCGCTCAGGTCCGCGGGGCCGCGCGTTCCCAGCGCGTCCGCCCTGCTGGCGCTGCGCGTCGCCGAACATCGAGCTGAAGATGTCGCCGAGGCCACCGAGTCCGCCGATGTCGAAATCCTCGAACTTGAAGTTCTGCCCGCCGGCACCTGCGCCGGCGCTGCCGGGCTGCGCACCGCCGCGACGAGGACCGCCGCTCCCGCCGCCGAAGCCGCCAAATGCACCCAGCTGGCGCATCTGATCGTACTGCTTTCGCTTTTCGGCATCGCCGAGAACCTGATACGCCTCCGAGATCTCCTTGAACTTCTCGGCGGATTTCGGGTCGCCCTGATTTTTGTCGGGGTGGTGCTTCGCGGCGAGCTTCCGGTACTTCTTCTTCAGCTCGTCTTGCGATACCGACGCGGGAACGCCGAGGACCGCATAGTAGTCCTTCGTCTGGGCCATATCGTCAGTACGTGGTCAGCCGTTCCACTGCTTCACGACGACACGCGCTGGGCGCAGCAGTTGGCCGTTGAACAGGTAGCCCGCCTGGTACACGCGCGAGACGACGTGATCGTCTTCGGGCGACAGCGCAGGCTCGGTAGCCACGGCCTCGTGCAGCTTGGGATCGAAGGTTTGGTTGACCGGGTCGACGATCTCGAGGCCCGCGTTCGTCAGGGCCTTGAGCATTTTCTTCTCGACCATGTCGGCGCCCTGCACGACAGTCGTGGCGTCGACCGTTGCCGGATCGACATGGGCGAAGCGAGCGAGATCGTCGAGCGGATCGAGGAGCTGCTTGATGAGATCGGCCTGCGCGCGGGCGGCCGTCTCGGTGCGCTCGCGCGCGGTACGCTTCCGGAAATTGTCGTACTCGGCCGCGAGGCGGAGATACTTGTCCTGTTGCTCGTTCAATCGGCGAACGAGGTCGCTCGTCGCTCCGCCGCCGTCGAGCTCGGGGTCGACCCCCTCCGCCGCCGCGTTTCCGGCGCCACGGGCGAAGGCGTCCTCGGATGCGGGGGCGCTGGGGGTCGGGTCAAACTCGCTGTCGTCGCGATGCTCCATGATCTTCAACGTGCGGGAAACGAAGCCGGCTCTGCCAAGGCTTCGTGAATGTTCGCTCTGCAGCCCGTGGGGTGCAACGGGCGTGCCCTCCCGGGCTGCCCATACGGCAGGGGCTAGGGTATCGGGTATAGGGTTTAGGGGAGGTACGTCGCGCCTGCGGCGCGACTTGATGGGAGGACTTGTCGGCATCCCCATACCAGGCGACGCGCCCACGGCGCGCCGCACACCTTCCCTAGACCCCAGACCCTAACCCCTGTCGCAGGAGCTCGAGCGTCCACTGCGCCGAGCGTTGGCGGATCTCGTCGCGATCGCCCCACAGGCGGAGCAGCCGCGTTCGGACGTCGCCGTCGATGTCCGCGGCAATCCACACGGTGCCCACGGGTTTCTCCTCCGTGCCGCCGCCAGGACCGGCAACGCCGGTGATCGCCAGACCGATGCTCGACCGCACGGCGCGCCGCGCACCGGCAGCCATTTCGCGCGCAACTTCCTCGCTCACGGCGCCGTGCGCGCGAAGCGTGGCCTCGCTCACGCCGAGCAGATCGCGCTTGATGTCGTTGTGGTAGGCGGTGACGCCGCCCATCACGACGTCGCTGGATCCTGAAATCGCCGTGAGGCGCGCGCCGAGCAGACCGCCGGTGCAACTTTCGGCCACGCCGACGGTCAGGCCGCGCGTGCGGCAGAGGTCGAGAATCACCGCGGCGAGATCGGTGTCCTGCTCCCCGTAGATCCATTCGGCCAGGCGCGCGCGCAAACGTGCCGCGGCGGCAGACAGCGCGGCGTCGGCGTCGGCGCTCGCGAGATCTTTCACCGTGAGGCGCAGGTCGACGCCGGCGATCGACGGGAGGTACGCGAGGCTGACGCCGAGCGGGCCGCCCTCCATCGAATCGACCTTGTCGGCAAGCAACGACTCGGCGATGTTCGTCGTGCGAAGCGTGAGCGAGCGCACCACGGTGCCGCCGGTGGCGCGCGCCGCGAGCAGCGGCAGCAGCGTATCGCCGAGCATGCCGCGCATCTCGCGCGGAACGCCGGGGAGCATCGCGACCCAGCGGCCGCGGTCGTCCTCGATCCACACGCCGGGCGCCGATCCATGACGATTCTCTAATTTCGCCGCGCCGTCGGGGAGCATCGCCTGCTTGCGGTTCGCGTCGGGGAGCGGACGGTTGAAGCGCTTGGTCCAGCGCTCCTGCATCCACGCGAGATGAGCCTCGTCGAGCCGCATCGACCGGCCGAAGAGCGCGCCGATCGATTGCATGGTGATGTCGTCCGACGTCGGGCCGAGCCCGCCGGTGGTGATCACCGCGCCGGTGCGGTCGAGCGCGTCCTTCACGGCGCGCGCAATCTGATCCGCTTCGTCGCCCACGGTGGTGCGCTGCACGATGTGCATGCCGATCGATGCGAGCTGGCGCGCCAGATGCGCGGCATTGGTGTCGATCGTGAAGCCGAGCAGTAGCTCGTCGCCGATCGTGATGAGCTCCACACGGGTGCGCGGGGCGCGGGGCGTTGGGCGTGGGGCGTCGATCACTTCGCCGGATGGGTCGCGAACACGCGGCTGAAACCCTTCAGGTAGAGCACCAGCGAGTAAACGGTGAGCAGCACCGCGCCGAGCATCATGAACGTGCCAACGGTGCCGTTGAACAGCGCGAAGGCGTGCCACCGCGAGTCGTCGGTCCAGCCCTTCACTGTGGCGAGCGTGGCGGCGAAGAACCAGAAGTAGGCGGACCCCTGCCAGATCAACTGGAACGCCGTCTTCCACTTCGCGGGGCCGATCGCGGAGATCACCACGCCGCGCCGCGCGGCTGCTTGTCGGTACACCGTCATGAACGCTTCGCGGCCGATGACGATCGCGACCACCCACCAGGGGAGCCCCACGTTTCCGAACGGCGTCACGAACGGGAACTGCGGCGCGAGGATGAACATGGGAATGAAGGTCCCGAGCAGCAGCAGCTTGTCGGCGAGCGGATCGAGGAGCCGGCCCAAGTCGGTCTCCTGCTTGCGCGAGCGCGCGAGGTGGCCGTCGATGTAATCGGTGATCGCGGCCAGCGCGAACAACACGAACGCCGTCATCCGCAGCGTCCACGAGTTCGCGATCGGCAGCACCGCGATGAGCGGTGTCGCGGCGATGCGAGCGACGGTGAGCGCGTTCGGAAGATTCATCGCCGCCTCAGGCGAGCGACTTGAGCACCGATTTGCTCACGGCCTTGAGCGTGTCGAACACGCCCTCGCCCGTGAACGCGACCGACTCGAAATACTGGGCCCGCTCGATCCACTCGCCCGACGGCAACTGCTCGATCAGGTTCTCGCCGGCATGATAGGGATCGGGCGTCACGCGCATCTTCGCCGCGTCGGACACTTCCCAGCCGGGATTCAACGCCGTCTGCAGATCCCTGATCGGCGCGGCGTTCGGCAGGTCGCGTTTGTTGTACTGAATCACGAACGGCATCTTCGTGAGATCGTAGCCGTACTCGGCCATGTTGTCGTACAGGTTCTGCATCGCTTCCTGATTCGCTTCCATGCGCTCGATCTGCGAGTCGCCCACGAAGACGATGCCGTCGACGCCCTTGAGAATCAGCTTGCGGCTAGCGTTGTAGTAGACCTGCCCCGGCACCGTGTACAAATGGAAGCGCGTCTTGAACCCGCGAATCGTGCCGAGGTCCACGGGGAGAAAATCGAAGAACAGGGTGCGCTCGGTCTCGGTGGCGAGCGAGATCAGCTTGCCGCGCGTGTCCGGCTGCACCTTGCCGTAGATGTGCTCGAGGTTCGTCGTCTTACCGCCCAGGCCCGGGCCGTAATAGACGATCTTGCAGTTGATCTCGCGTGACGCGTAGTTGATCATCGACATGGCTGTCGTCCTCTATTGGAACAGCTTGTCGATCTCGTCGTCGGCGCCGGCGAGAATGTTTGGAGCGGCCGCCGAACCGGCAGCGCGCGAAAAGACCTGGTCGAAGAGCTGCGTCAGCTCGATCACGGTTTGCCGCATCTTGAGGCGCACGAGGCCGAGCGTCGTCCGGTTGTCGAAGAGCACCACGAGAATCACGCGCCGGGCGATGTCGGCGAGATACATCGACTCCTTCTCGCCCTGGTGAAAGAGCGACTGAAAGTCGGTCTCCCCGATCAGCTTCGCCAGTTGGTCGTTCGCGCTGAAGTCCGCGGCCGTAAGTGTTGCAAAAGCCGTGGGGTCGAAGCTGGGCTTTTCACCGACCGTCGCCACGAGCTGGCCGGTGCGATCCACGAGCAGCGCGCAGCGCGCGTTGGCGTCGGTGAGAAACCGCTCCAGCGCCTGCGTGAGCGCGGCAAAGTCATCCTCGGTGAACGACCAACTCGCTGCGCCAACAGGCATTCGGTCTGATCCTAGTCGAGATGGGTGTGCATGCGGCGGAGCACGCGCTCCCCGCGCCGGCGAAGCGCCGGATGGCGTTCCCAGCCGACATAGTCGGTGAGAATGCGCACGGTGTCGAGCCCGGGCCGTCCACTGAGATACCCGAGCGCGGCGAGCCGCCTCACGGGACGCTTGCTGAACAGCTCGCGCCGCGACCGGTGCATCTGCGTGCTCCAGACGGTCGCCCCTAATAGTAGACCGCCGAGGAAGCCGGCCGTCACCGCTTTCATGTGCCGGCCGTTCACATCGACCTCCGCGCCGACAGTGCCTGCGCGATCGTCACGCCGTCGGCGTACTCGAGATCTCCGCCCACCGGCAAGCCGCGCGCGATGCGCGATACCGACACCCCGCTGGGCGCCAACTGGCCCTGGACGTACAGCGCCGTGGCCTCGCCCTCGAGGCTCGGATTCGTCGCAATGATCACTTCACGTACCTCAGTTTCGGCAGTACCTGCGTGGCCGACGCGCTGCGCGAGCGCGTCGATGGTGAGGTCGTCGGGTCCAACGCCATCGAGCGGCGACAGCCGGCCGCCCAACACGTGATACACGCCGCGATACTCCCCCGCTCGCTCGACGGCGCTGATGTCCGACGCCTGCTCCACGACGCAGAGGATGCCCGCGTCGCGCCGCGGATCGCGGCAGATCGCACACAGCTCCTCTTCCGTGAGATTGAAGCAGCGGGCGCACGGCCGAACCTTTTCGCCCAACGTCACCAACGCCTGCGCGAGACGCCGCGTCTGATCGGTCGGCTGTCGCAGCAGATGGTAGGTGAGGCGAAGCGCCGTCTTCCGGCCGATACCGGGAAGACGGGACAGCTCCGTCGCGAGATCGTCGATCGCGGACATGGTGCTCTACCGCACCACTAGAACGGCAGCTTGAACGGGAGATTCAGGCCGCCCGTCAACTTGCCCATTTCCTCCTGACCGGCCTTCTGCGCCTTTTGCTGCGCGTCGGACACGGCGACGACGATCAGATCCTCGAGCATCTCGAGGTCGGCGGGATTCACCACGCTCGCGTCCAGCTTGAGCTTCTTGATCTGGCCGGTGCCCGTCACCTCGGCAGTCACCATTCCACCGCCGGCGGAGCCCGTGACGGTGACGTGCTGCAGCTCTTCCTGCATCTTCTGGAAACGACCCTGCATCTCCTGCGCTTGCTGCAGGATCTTCATGATATCAGGCATGTCCAAAGCTACCCAGCGCGCGGGAGAACGGGCAAGCGATTGGGCCGGGCAACCGCGGCGAAAACGGTCAGTCGGCGATCTCGAGATCGAGGGCGTCGATCGCCGCGCCGAGCACGGGGTCGCGCTTTCGGAGCGAGGCGATTCGCTCGGCGCGGACCATCTCGTCGGTCAGACGTTTCGGCGGAGTGGCGGGCGCCTGTTCGTCGCGCCTGAGGTCGACTTTCTGAACGCCCGAGAACCACTCGCGGAGGGCGTCGACGATCTCCGTGCGCCCCGTGTTGATCGCGTGGACGAAGATGTCGTTCGACTCGTCGAGCTCGATCGTCACGCTCCCGGACGCGGTTACCGCGACCGGCGACGCGTGCTCCAGTGCCGAGGCAAGCATGGGCTTGCCACTGGCGCGCACTCGTTCGACGACCGCATCCCAGCGGCCCGTGACCTTGTTGAGATCGAGCGCATCGGCTGAGGGAACCGGCGCGCGCTCGGCGGCTTGTATCACAGGCGCGGCGGCGATTTGCACGGCGGGCCTCGCGGCGGCAGCAGGCGCGGCGGTCACGGGCCGGGGCGGAGCTTCAGCGCGGGTTGCCGGCCGCGCCTCCGGACGAGCGAAAGGGGTGCCGCTCGTTCCGCCACCTCCGCCGCCCCCACCACCACCACCGCCGCCGCCACCGCCACCGCCACCGAGCGACCGGAGCAGGTCCTCGAGCTCCACCGAGCGATCGAGTAGCGCGAATCGAACGAGCAGCGTTTCGACCAACAACTGCTGCTGGCCGCTCTTTCGAAAGCGCGGCTCCAACTCGCCGATCGCCTGCAGCATCCGCAACAGGTCGGCGGCCACGAAGCGCTCGCGGCGCGCGTCGAGCGCCGCGCGCGCGCGCTCGGAGACGTCGGTCGCCGTGCCGCCGAGCACCACCGTGAGCTGCGCACGCAGCATGTCGGCGAGGCCGGTGAGAAACTGCCCGAAGTCGACGCCCGACTCGGCGAGCCGGCCGACAGCCGGGAACACATCCGCGGCGCGACGATCGGCGACGAGGTCGAGCACCGCGATGAACTCGTCCTCGGGCACGAGGCCGAGCGCGTCGCGCACGCGGTCGGCGGTGACGCGGCCGTCGCTCATCGAAAGCACCTGGTCGGTGAGACTCAAGGCGTCGCGCATAGAGCCGTCGGCCGCGCGGGCGATGGCGGCCAACGCTTCCGGCTCGGCGGTGATCTGCTCTTCGGCCAGCACGTGCGTGAGCCGGTCGCGAATGTCGGCCGGTCCAATGCGCTTGAGGTCGAAGCGTTGCACGCGGCTCAACACCGGCGCGGCGGACTGGGCGATCTTCTGCGGCTCGGTGGTGGCGAACACGAACACCACGCGCGGAGGCGGCTCTTCGAGAATCTTGAGCAGCGCGTTCCACGCTTCGCGCGTGAGCATGTGCGCTTCGTCGACGATGTAGACCTTGTACGACGAATCGCTCGAGGGTGCGTACATGGCGCGCTCGCGCAGATCGCGCGCGTCGTCCACGCCGCGGTTCGAGGCCGCATCGATCTCGACGACGTCGAGGCTGGTGGACCCGGCCCAGATTCGCGTGCACGACGAGCAGACGCCGCACGGCTCGCCGTCGAGCGCCGGATCGCCGCGCCGCTCGCAGTTGAGCGCCATCGCGAGCACGCGCGCGAGCGTGGTCTTGCCGGTGCCGCGCGGGCCGCAGAGCAGGTAACCGTGGGCGACGCGCCCGCGCGCGATTGCGCCCTTGAGCGTCGCCGACACGTGCGACTGCACGGCGACGTCGGCGAAGCGCTTTGGGCGGTATTTGCGAGCGAGTGCGAGCGACATCGGGGAGGGCGAAGGGAGAGATGAATCTATCGTCGACGCGGCCACGGCACAAAACGCCTTGACCGGAGCCGGTCGCTGATGCTGCGCGCGGATTCCCGAATAAAAAACGCGGGGACGCCGCTCGATCGAGCGCGTCTCCCGCGTTGATACCCCAGGCCTGACGAAGCGACTTCAGACACCTCATGCCGCTGCTACCTTCGGGGTCCTGACGGAGTTAGAAGGCTGACGCCCTCCGGGACCTGGGGCACCGATAAGTTTAGCGGGCGTGAACAGCCGATTCAAGCAAGCTCCGCAAATCGCCCCACTCGCCCGCAATTCGTCCGGCATGAAGCCGATCCGCGGCTTCGCGGCATACCGGACGTACGGCCCACGGATATCTTGGACGGTATGGCAACACGTCGACCGAATGCGAGCGCGGCAAAGAAGGTGGCCGCGAACAAGACCGCGAAAAAATCCGCAAAAAAATCCGCGCCCAAGAAGCATCCGACCAAGGTGCCGCCGTCGCGCGATGCGCTCGCGCGTCTGCGGAAGATCTGCCTATCGCTTCCCGAGGCAACCGAAGTCGAAGCGTGGGGCGAGCCCACCTTCCGCGTCAAAGGCAAGATCTTCGCGATGCACGCGTCGTCGGGCACGCATCACGGCGCCGGACGTCCGGCGGTGTGGATCCTCTCCGTGAGCATGGAGCAGGATCTCGTGATGCGCGCGCGTCCCGATCGCTACTTCAAGCCGCCGTACGTCGGACCGAGCGGCTGGATCGGCGCGTGGCTCGATAAGTCTCCGCCGTGGGGCGAGATGGAGCAGCTGCTGCGCGACGCCTGGCGGCGCCGCGCACCGAAGAAGCTCGCGGCCCTGCTCGAGGACTAGTTCCAGCTCAGCCCGCGCAGCTGGTCGAGGTTCACGTTTCCACCGGAGAGCACGACCACGACGCGCGATCCCGGGGGCAGCTTCACCAACCCGTTCATCAGCGCCGCCACCGGCGCCGCGGCGGCGGCTTCGACGACGAGCTTGCATCGCTCCATGATCCAGATGAGCGCGTCGAAGATCTCGCGGTCGGGGAGCGCCACGAGCTCGTCGACGAAGCGCTGCACCACGGAGAAGTTGATCTCACCGCAGCGGCGCACGCGCAACCCGTCGATCACCGTGCGGCAGTCGATCGTCTCGAGCTGGCCCGCCTCGATGCTCGTCTTCATCGCCGGTCCGTCCGACGACTCGACGCCGATGACGCGGACGTTCGGGTTGTGGCTCTTCACCGCCATCGACACGCCCGAGATCAATCCGCCGCCGCCGATTGGAACCACGATCGCGTCGAGCTCGGGCCAATCCTGGATGACCTCGAGACCGAGCGTGCCCTGCCCCGCGATGAGCTGCTCGTCGTCGAATGGATGGACGTAGGTGAGCCCTTCGTCGCGCACCAGCTCCTTCGCCTTCTCGTTGGCCTCGTCCCAGATCATGCCGTGCAGCACGACCTCGGCGCCGTACGCCTTGGTGGCCGCGATCTTGGCGGGCGTCGCGTTCTTGGCCATGCAGACCACGGCGCGAATGCCGTGGATCTTGGCCGCGAGCGCCACGCCCTGCGCATGGTTCCCGGCGGACGAGCAGACGACGCCGCGCCGTTTCTGCTCTTCGGGCATGAGCGCGAACTTGTTGAGCGGGCCGCGAATCTTGTAGGAGCCCACGCGCTGAAACCCTTCGGCCTTGAGGCGAACGTCGTAGCCGGTGAGCTCGCTCAACTGGCGCGACGTGAGCAACGGCGTGTGCTTGATGTGCTGCGCGATGCGCGCGCGCGCGTCCTGAAAATCCTTGACCGTCAGCGTGAACATTGTTGGGGCAGTTGGGAGGAAGTGGTAAGAAAATACCTCGCTGGTTGCTCAACAGGCCAGGGCGTCACAGTATTGTGGGTTGTCGAGCTGTCCTCACGTTCCCGCAGGGAGGATCCATGCGCTCCAGAGTCCCTCTGGCCGTCGCCACGCTGCTCGTCGCGATCGGTGCAATCGTCACCGTCGCCGCCGCTCCCGCCCGCACGCTGCACCGAGTCGTGCACGGCGTCAGCCCGGAGCTGCACTCCATCGGCGCGATGGCGCTTGGATCGCGCGGCACGCTGTACGTCGCCGACCCGCAGGCCGCGACGATCTACGCGCTCGATCTCTCGGCCCAGCGGCCCGGAACGCCGGGGACGAAGGACATTCTCTCGCTCGACAAGGAGATCGCGGCGACGCTCGGCACCGTGCCCGCCGAAATCACGATCGCCGACCTCAAAGTGGATCCGGCGACGCACAACTCCTATCTCGCCGTGATGCGCGGCCAGAGCGCGAATGCGACCCCGGTGCTCGTGCGCGTCGACGGCGCGGGAAAAATCGACATCATCTCGCTCGGCGGCGTGAGCTTCTCGAGCGTATCGCTGCCGAATGCGCCCGACGCGAACCCGGCGTCCGGCCGCAGCAACCGCACGCAGTCGATCACGAATCTCGCATACAGCGGCGGCAAGCTGTACGTCGCCGGCCTGTCGAACGAGGAGTTCGCGTCCAAGCTCTGGTCGGTGGCGTATCCGTTCAAGGAAGCGGACCGCGGCGCGAGCGTCGAGATCTTTCACGGCTCGCACGGCCAGCTGGAGACCCGCTCGCCGGTGTACGCCTTCGTGCCCTACTCGGTGGGCGGCGAGCAAGATCTCATCGCGGCATACCTCTGCACGCCCCTCGTGCGCTTTCCCATCGCGTCGCTGGCGCCGGGCGCCAAAGTTCGCGGCACCACGATCGCCGAGCTTGGAGCGGGCAACCGGCCGATCGACATGGTGATGTACAAGAGAAACGGCGCTGAGTATTTGCTCATGTCCAACACGAGCCGCGGCGTGATGAAGATTCCGACCAAGGACTTCGGCACGGCGGCCGGGATTACCACGCCCATCGCTGGAACGGCCGGCATCGCGTATGAGACCGTCGCGTCGATGACGGGCATTCAGCAGCTCGACTTGCTCGACGCCGATCACTCGATCGTCGTCGCCAAGAACGCCGCGGGCGGACTGAATCTCCAGGCGGTTGCGCTGCCGTAGCAGCCTGCTCTGCGCCCTCACGATCGCGGGCATCGTTGCCTGCGGCCGTGAGGGCGCTGTGCGTTCGGGAGAGGCGCTGCGAGTCGTTCTCGATTCGTCGCGCGGCGCTCGAGTCATCGTGCGAGGCCTGAGCAGCGCAGAGCTTCGTGCGCTGCGCGCGCTGCGGACACGTGATGCGAACGAGCCATGGTCCGCGCTGTTCCGGATCACGGTGGCCGAGGCGAGTCGACCGCCGTCGCGGGACGGTACGCGGTGAACGACTCCGCCATCGAGTTTCGCCCGCTCTTTCCGTTTGATCCAGGGCGCACGTATTCGGTGCGCGTCGACCCGCGCATGCTGCCCACGCCGCGCAACGATTCCGCCATCACGACGGAGATCGCGCTGGCGTCGGTCGCGCACGTTCCCTCCGCGACGGTGGCGCGCATACTCCCGTCGGCTGGTACGCTGCCCGAAAACCAGCTTCGTCTCTACGTCGAGTTTTCGGCGCCCATGTCGCGGCAGTCCGGATTGGAGTTCGTGCATCTCCTCGACGACCGGGGCAACGAAGTGCGCGGCGCCTTCCTGCCGCTCGACGCCGATTTCTGGAATCCCGATCACACGCGGTACACACTCTTTCTCGATCCGGGTCGGGTGAAGCGGGGCATCCTGCCGAACGAGCAGATGGGCCGGCCGTTGCGCGCCGGCCGCGCGTATACGCTCGTCGTCGATTCCGCGTGGCACGACGCGCAGGGCCTTCCGCTCGCGGCATCCTTTCGCCGCTCGTTTCGCGCTGGACCGGCGACGACGGCGCCCATCGCGTTGGCAGCCTGGACACTCCACGCGCCGCGCGCCGGCACGCGCGATCCGCTCGTCGTCACCTTCCCCACGCCGCTCGACCACGGGCTGCTCCGACGCGCCCTCGGCGTCGAGACTCAGCGTGGCGAGGCCCTCCGCGGCGACGTATCGTTGGGCCGCGACGAGACCGAGTGGCGATTCATACCGGCGAGCGCATGGCGCGCCGGCGACCATCGGCTCGTGGTGCTGGCGATTCTCGAAGATCTCGCCGGCAACCGCGTCGGCCGCGCCTTCGAGGTCGACCGGTTCGAGCAGACTGATTCCACCGCGCTCCCAGAGCGATTCACCCTGCCGTTCGTCGTTCGCTGACCGATTCCCTCAACCGGATCAGATCATGTTGCGAAGCATACTCGCGGTGATCGGCGGGTTCGTCGCCATGAGCATTCTCGTCATGGCCGGAACGTTCGCGCTGATGGCGGCGCTCATGCCCGGCGGGCTCCAAACCATGCGCGGCATGCGCGACGCCGGTGCGGCAAGCGTCGCGATGCCCACGCCGACTCCGCGCTATTTCGTGCTGAACATCGCGCTGTCGTTCGTCGCCGCGCTGCTCGGCGGATGGGTGACGGCGCGTATCGCGTCGCACGCACCAATGGCACATCTGCTCGCGCTGTGCGCGCTGATCGCCATAATGGGCGTGGCCAGCGCGTTCACGCCGGGCAGCGCTCAGCAGCCCGTGTGGTAACGCGTGGCCATCCCGTTCATCGGGATCGCAGGCGTGTTAGCGAGCGCGGTGTTGGTGACGAGCGCCGCGTAGCGACGCTCCGTCGCTACCGAGCCCGCTCGAGCGCGTCGCGCACGATCTCGCCGGCGCGCGCGGCGTCGGTGGCGCTGACGTCGAGGTGGGTCACCATGCGAATGCGCGTGGCCGACCATTCGGCTACGAGCACGCCCTCGTCCTTGACCGCTTCGACGACGGGTGCCGACGCCGCGCCGGTGGGCAGGTCGACCATCACGATGTTCGTGTCTGGCTGCACGACGGTCGCGCCACCCGCCCCGTCGACCATGCGCGCCAAGGTGCGCGCATTCGCGTGATCGTCGGCGAGCCGGTCGATGTGGTTGTCCAAGGCATAGAGTACGGCCGCGGCGAGAATTCCCGATTGCCGCATGGCGCCGCCGAACAGCTTGCGTGCGGTCCACGCCTGCTCGATCAGCTCGTAGGAGCCGGCCAACGCGGCGCCGATCGGCGCGCCGAGGCCCTTGGAAAAGGCCACCATCACTGTGTCGGCGCAACCGGCGATCAGCCGTAGCGGCAGGCCGCTGGCGACGCTCGCGTTCCACAGCCGCGCGCCGTCCATGTGCACCGGTAGCCCGCGCTCGGCGGCGACGTCGCGAATCGCCTCGAGCTCCTCGAGCGGGGTGATCACCCCTCCGGCGCCGTTGTGCGTGTTTTCGACGCAGACCAGGCTCGCCGCGGGATAGTAGCGCGACACCGGCCGCAGGGCGGCGCGGAGGTCGTCGGCGCTCATCACGAGGCCGGCCGGGTGCACGGGGAGCACCTGGACGCCGCTGAGGGCGGCTACGCCGCCGATCTCGCTGTGCACGAGGTGCGCGTCCACGTCGAGGAGGATCTCGGTGCCACGAGGCGCCTGAGTCCATACGGCGGCCTGGTTGGCCATGACGCCGCTGGGGAAAAACAGGGCGGCTTCCTTGCCAAGCAACGCGGCGACCCGGTCCTCGAGTCGCCGCATGGTTGGATCGCCGTCTCGCTCGTCGTCGCCAACCTCCGCCGCGGCGATTGCGGCGCGCATGGCGGGGGTCGGCTTGGTGACGGTATCGCTTCGTAAATCGATCATGCCGAGGAATATGGCAGGGGCCGTATTCCTCGCGCCATTACGGCTTTTTCTTGATCACCGGAACCTTGACTTCGGTCTTCTTCATGCCTACGACCGGTTTGTCGACGATGATCGTGTCCTTCTTGGTTCCGACCGTCGGCGTATTGATCGTGTCGGTCTTCGTGGTGATCGTCGGCGGATGCAGGGTGTCGGTCGTCGTGCCGACGTCGACCGTCGGTTTCTTGACGACCACGTCGCCATTTTCCGTCTTGCTGCAGGCGCCTACGAGCGCGAAAGCGCCGGCGACGAACAGCATGCTGGTTCTGCGCATTGAGGTCTCCTGTCCTCTGGGTGTACCCGACTCAAGGGCAACCTTGAGGCCAGAAGCGAGGTGGACGGCGAAAAACCGGTTGAGACCGCCAGCCAGCTGCATTCTGATCGAGTGAACCGCGTTACGTGAACACTTCCCTCTGCAGCTTCCGCACACGCCGCAACTCGTACACCTGCCCCACCTCGCCGCCGAGGATGAAGATGAGCGCGGCGTAGTAGAACCAGACCACCACGATGATGAGCGCGGCCAGGCTCGTGGTGTAGAGCGACGCTGGGTTGAAGGTGTCGGTGTAGTACGAAAAGGCCGTCCGCGCCGCCTCGAAGGCGACGCTCGTGAACGCGGCGGCGACCCATGCCGTGCGTGCGCGGACACGGCGCACCGGCAGAAATTTGTACAGCGCGAAGAACATCAGCGCGATGAACGAAAACGCGAGCGCGCGGCCAACCCAGTATTGTACGCCGCCCATGACGTCCTTGCGCAGCCCCACGTCGACGAGCGCGTTCGTGCCGCTCTTCGTGCCGAGGAGCACGTAGGTGCTCACCGTCAACCACGCGACGAACAGCAGGGTCGACACGACGGTGATCTTCACGTCGAAAATTTTCCCGGCGATGATGCCGCGCTCGTTCTCGATGTCGAACACGCTCGCGAGAACGCTGCGCAACGAGCCGAAGAGCCGCGTCGAGAACCAGACGAAGCCGATGGCGCTGTACATCGTCACCGAGCCGCGCGCCTTCATCAGGTCGCCGATCAGCTTGTCCATCGGCGACGTGGGCCCGTGGTTGTGCGCCGGCAGGAGGCGATCGACGAGCTCGATGACCGCATCGGCGGAGTTGGACGGCACGTTCTGCACGAGGTGCGGAAGCAAGAACGCCACGCCGTACGCGAGCAACAGCAGGAACGGCAGCGCGGCGAGGATCAGGTTGAAGGCGATCCCGCCGGCCAGAAAGAGCACGTTGTCTTCGCCGCTGTTGTCCCACACGCGCTTGGCGTAGTCGCGCAGCGTCCAGGCGAGGCTGACGTAAAACGGCCGTGTGGCCATCCGCGCGGACCGTACCGGGTCCGACGGACCGTCAGGCTTCGTCGAGCTCGTCGGCGGCGACATCACTTCGGCTGGCACGCGATGCCGTGGCGGTCGCCCCGTAGGCGGCCTTCGTTTCCGCGATGCGCTGTTCCAGCTCGTCGCGCGCTTCCTGCGCGGCGACGCGCCCCGCCTCCATGGCGCGGTTCACCTGGCGGCGCTTGAGATCGATCGCCTGGCGCGCCGTGTCGATCTGCTCTTCCACGCGGCGCCGCGCTTCCTCGAAGGTGCCAACGACGCCGTCGGTGACGTCGGTCGCCACTTGCTGCGCCGCACGCTGCACGCGGCGCGCGCGGCGCTTGATGTCGCGGCGCGTTGCCGCACCGGAGCGCGGCGCGAGCAGCAGCGCCACGCCGGCGCCCATGGCCAACCCGATCAAGAAGGGCGCGATGCTCGGCGCATCGTGCTTCTCGATCACGACGTACGGTTCATCGTCCTCGAACTCATACTGCGACATGCTCGACTCCTGGAGCGGAACGTGACGTCAGCGCTTCTTGGCGGCTGACTTCTTGGCGGCGGCTGCAACCGGTCTGCTCTCGACGGGCGCTTCGACGAACGCGGGCGCCTGGCCGTTGGCCGACCCACCGACCTCTTCCCCATTGATCATCGCCACGAGGTCGCGGCGCACTTCGTCCACCGACACGCCGAGCACCTTCGCCGTGCGCACCGGATCGCCGCCCGTCGACGAGAAGGTGCGCAGCACGAGCTGCCGGCGCGCGTCGGACACCGTGGCGCCGATCGGAATCGTCACCGACGACGCAAGCTCCGTGTTGTTGCGCAGATGGCGCGGCATGATGTCGGTGACGCTGATCTTCTCGCCGCGCGCCATGATCACCGACCGCTCCACCGCGTTCTTCAGCTCGCGCACGTTCCCGGGCCAGTGATACGACAGCAGCCAATCCCACGCCGGCGCGTCGAAGTCGCTGATCTGTTTGTTGTTCTGCCCCGCGTAGCGGCTGAGGAACTCGGTCGCCAGGAGCTGGACGTCCTGCGACCGCTCGCGAAGGGGCGGCAAGTCTATTTGAACCACCGCAAGGCGGTAGTAGAGGTCCTCGCGGAGCTCGCCGTCGGCGAGCGCCTTCTGCAAATCCTTATTTGTCGCCGCAACGATGCGAATGTCGACCTGAATTTCCTTCTTGCCGCCGAGGCGGCGAACCTGCCGCGTCTCGAGCGCGCGGAGCAGCTTGACCTGGATGTCCGGCGACATCTCGGCGACTTCGTCGAGGAAGATCGTTCCGCCACTCGACATCTCGAACGCGCCCGGCTTCTCGTTCGTCGATCCCGTGAACGCGCCCTTCTCATGGCCGAACAGCTCGTTCTCGAGAATTTCCTTCGGCAACGCCGCGCAGTTGAGGGCGAAGAAGGGGCCCTTGGCACGATCGCTCTTCGAGTGCACGGCGCGCGCGACGAGCTCCTTGCCGGTGCCCGACTCGCCGAGGATCAGCACGCTCGCCGTGGATGCCGCGACGGCGTCGATGACCTGATAGACCTCGCGCATGACGTCGGACTGGCCGGTGAGCTCGCCGTAATGCGTGAGCCCCTCGAGCCGTGACGTGAGCTCGCGATTCTTCTGCTGGACGTTGAACTTCTCGATCGCCTTGGGAATGAGCGCCTTGAGACGATTGAGCTTGTCGGCGTTGAGCGGCTTCTCGATGTAGTCGTACGCGCCCTGCTGCATCGCCTGTACGGCCGAGTCGACGGTCGCCTGGCCGGTGATGATGATGCACTCGGTCGGGATCTCCTTGGCCTGCAGCTCACGCAGCAGGCTCAGGCCGTCGAGCTTGGGCATCTTGAGGTCGGCGAGCACCACGCCGAAGCGCTCTTCCGAGAGCCGCTCCAGCGCTTTCTGCCCGTCGGGCGCGATCTCGACGTCGTAGCCTTCGTCCGAGAGGATGGCGCTCAAGCCGGCGGTGATCGCCGCCTCGTCATCCGCAATGAGGACCTTCGCGTTCTGTTGCTTCATGCGTTCTCTGCGATCCCTCGTCAGCGAGGGAAAGTAATGGAAATGGCGGAGGATTCCGCCACGATACGAATTCCAGCATCGGCCGTCGCGGCCGCGATCTCCGGGTCGATCGGCGGCGCGTCGCCGTCGTGCATCTCGATACGTATTCCCGGCTCCGATTCGCCCAGCACCGCGCTGCACCGCACGCTGCTCGACGCGTCGACCGCCGCCAACAGGCACCACCCAACGGCCAGACACGCCGCACTTCCGCTCGCCGACGTGACGCCAAGATCGCCGTACTCGCCCTCGAACGTCACACGCCGGCCGTCGGCGCGAGCCGCCGGCACGACGAGGTCGCCGACGCGCACGACGAGCGATCCGAGCTCCACCGGCTCCCGCATCGGTCGGCTCAGTACGAGCAGCGCTTCCGTCATCGTGATCACCGCGCCAAGCTGGTCGACGGCGGCGTTCGCGAACTTGCTCACCTTCGACGCAGGCACATCGGGCTTTTCGGCCCGCGAGCGCACGACTTCGAGATTCACCGCCACGCCGTTCAACGCGCCCTTCAGCTCGTGCGCCGCACGCGCGCAGATGCGGTGCAGCGTGTCGAGCCAAAGCGCGTCGGTGACCGCGGAGCTCGTGCCTTCCGTCGCCCGCCCCATGTCCCGTCCCCTCTCCACCCGTTAGTCGCTCAGATCCGCGTCATCGGGCGCCGCGGCGACGGCCACCGCTTCGCTCGGATCCAATCGGTGAATCGCGGGCGCATGTACAAACTTAGCCACCATCGCGGCGGTATTCCCGATCGCGAGCTGATTGAACAGGAACGTGAACTTCTCGTCGTACGCCTTGGCCAGCTTGGCCTTCGCGTCGCTTGGCAAATCCCACAGCTGCTTCTTGAAGGGTCCGAGCGCCTTCTTGCGGGTCTTGTAGAAAAACTGCTCGTCGGTATCGGTCGGCTTCCGCTCGTCCTTGGCGTTCGTCTTCAGCCACTCGTAGATCTGCTCGCGCAGCTCCGCCGGCATGTAGTCGAACAACATGTTCTGGAAGTTCGTGGCGAGGTGGATCTCCGCCGTCTCGCGCTTCGGGAAATTGTGGAACGCGGTATCGGGCAGCGTCGACGCACCGTGCTGGACGGCGCCGGCGAGATGGTATTCGTCGCGCGCCACCTTCGAGAGCCGCTCGAGCGTGTCGAGATCGAGTTTCACGTCGGCGATCGAGCCGTCGGCGAGCACCACGCCGCCGTGCGACGTGCCCGACTGCACGCTGATCTTCGATAGGCCCGCAACGCCGCGCGGTAGCGCGGCATTGAAGCCGTTCATGTACGCGCGCAGCTCTTCGACCGTGCTATTCTCCGTGCCGACCTCGCCAATCTCTCCGCCCACCGAGATGGTGACGCCCTTGGGCTCGAGCTCGCGCACGGTCTTCAGGATGTCGACGCCGACCTCGTAGTTGAGGCGCTGCTGCTCGTCGAGCGCGGGCTTCGAGATGTCGACGAGCGTGGACGTGTCGATGTCGATGTTGTAGAAGCCGGCCGCGATCGCTTCGCGCGCCAGCGCCTTGACCGCCTCGACTTCCGGTCCGGGATCGACGGCGTACTTCTTCGCGCTCACCTGGAAGTGATCGCCCTGGATGAAGACCGGACCACGAAAGCCCTCGCGGAGGGCCGCGGCGAGCATCACGGCTACGTACTCCGACGGCCGCTGATCGGTGTAGGCGATCTCCGACCGCGCGATCTCGAGAATGAACGCTCCCGCCTTCATCGCGATGGCCGTGCGGAAGATCGACCGCGCCGTGTCGTACGACATGCCGCGCACGTTCATGGCCGGCACGGTGAACCCGTGCACCTCACCGCGGCCGCGCGCCATGTACAGATCGTGGATGGACGCGGCGGGAACCCCCACCGCCTGGCCGAGCTCCCAGATCAGCCAGCGCGCATGATCCTTTTCGTCGTTGTCGCCAAAGACCGCGGCGCGCACGAGGCGATCCATCGCCGTGGACGCGATGGCCGTGTCACGGGCCACCGATACACGACCGTCTTTGACGGTGACGTCGGCGCCGAAAAGAGAATTCAGGGTTTCGATCTTATCCATAGAAGTTCACAAGAGATTGTCGTCGTTGTCATCCTGAGCCGTGTTGTCATCCTGAGCAACGCGAAGGATCGATCCAAACCTGATTCCCCCGTCCGGGGTGACGGCATCGGTTTGGGAAGCTGTCCCGCCCCGCAATCACCGGCAAGTCCGCTCAGATGCTGTATTTCGCGTCCGGTTTTGGAAGCAGGTTCCATTCCTGCCGAGCTTGCTCCGCGTCCGGGCGTCCGAGCATGGCGTAGGTGAACTGTTTTCCGAGCTCCACACCCGGCTGGTCGAGCGGATTCACCCCATAAAGCTCGCCGGCGTAGATCGTCGCGATTTCGAGGATCATGAACAGGGCACCCAGGTGCCAGGCGTCGACTCGATCGACGTGCATCGTCATGTTGGGGCGCCCGCGGCGCGCCAACGCTCCGGCCGTGGCCCGTTGCTCGATCGAGAGCAGCTCGCCGAGCCTATGCCCGCCCAAGTAGCCGAGCTCCTTGATGTCCGAATGGAGCTTGGGGATCGTCATGTCGACGCCCACCTCCTCCACGGCGATGAAGGTGACCGTTTTGTCGGGCGGCCCCTCCATGAACAACTGCACTTTGCTGTGCTGGTCCGTGGCGCCGAGCGCGCCCAGCGGCGTGGGGCCAACGCCCGGGTCGCCCGCGGCGCGATGCTTCCCGAGGCTCTCCGCCCAGAGCTGCACGAACCAGTCGGCGAGGTCCCGAAGCCGGTCGGAGTAGGGCATCAACACCTGGATGTGCCGACCGAGCTTGGTGTCCGCCAGATACTGAAGCGTCGCGAATACGCCCGCCGGATTCTGCGCGAGCACGTCGGTTTTGCACCGACCGGCGATGTCGCGCGCGCCGGCCAGGAGCTGCGCGGTGTCGATGCCGACCAGCGCCGCCGGGAGAATGCCCACCGGCGTGAGGATGCTGAACCGTCCGCCCACAGCCGACGGAATGTCCAACGCGGGAATTCCCTCGCGGTTGGCAATCTCTCTCAGCGCGCCCTTCTTCGGATCCGTCACGAAGACGATGTGCTCCTTCGCCGCGGCGCCGGCCTGTTGCAGCTTCTCGCGGACGATGAGGTACTGCGACATCGTCTCGGCGGTGCCGCCGGACTTCGACGTCACCACGAACACCGTGCGGTCGAGCGAGAGCCGGCCGAGCAACGCGGAGATCGTGTGCGGATCGACGTTGTCCAACACGTGCATGCGCGGTTGTCCGCCGCGCTTCTCCTTGGAGAGCGCGTTCCACGACGGCGCGAGAAGCGCCGTACGCAACGCGATGGGCCCAAGCGCCGAGCCGCCGATCCCGAGCACCACGACGTCGTCGAACTTTCCGCGCGCCTTCGCGGCGAAATCGGTGGACTGCTCGTGCAGCGCTTCGTCGGCGGGCAACTCGAGGAATCCGAGCTCGCCCGCGCTTCGGCGGCGTTCGAGCCCCGCGTGCGCTCGGCGCAATGCGTCCGGCGCGCTCGCCCAGTCCGCCGCCGACACGCCGCCGTTTACGACGTCGCCCATCATGTTGGTGTAGTCGATGCGAAGCGTCATGTCGGTTGACTCATGGTCGATCAGTCGATGCGGATGGTGAGACCATCGAACGCCGGGAACACGCCTGGGGGCAGCTCCGCCTCCAGATCCGCGTGGAAGTTGTCGTGCGTGAGATGCGTCAGATACGTTCGCTCCGCGCCGATCTCGCGCGCCGCATTCACGGCTTCGGGAATGCTGAGGTGCGTGGGATGCTCCCGGCGGAAGAGCGCGTTGATCACCAGCACGCGCGCGCCGCGCAGCAGGTCGAGCGCATCCGGCGGCAGCGACTTCGCGTCGGTCACGTACGCCAACGGTCCAATCCGGTACGCAAAGACCGTGACAGGCCCGTGCGGCACGCGCACCGGCGTGATGTCGAGGTCACCCACGGTGAAGGTCGTTCCCGCCTCCACCGCCATCGCTCTCCCTTCCGGCTTCGACGTACCCGGAAGCGGCCGCATGGCATCGTCGAAGATGTAGCGAAACTTGGTGGCCAAATCGGCGAGCGTTTCGGCGGGACCGTAGATCGGCAGCGGGGTGTTTCGCCGGACTGTGATCGCGCGCAGATCGTCGATGCCGTGGGTGTGATCGGCGTGCTGGTGCGTGTAGAGCACGGCGTCCACGCGATCGATGCCCGCCGCGATCAGCTGCAGCCGCAGCTCGGGCGGCGTGTCGATCAACACGCGCGTTCCCCCATCGCTCTCCACCACCGCTCCCACGCGGGTCCGCTTGTCGCGCGGATCGGGAGACCGGCACACGGCACACCCGCAGCCGAGCTGGGGAACGCCGAAGCTCGTTCCCGTGCCGAGGAAGGTGAGCTTCACACCGTTTCGACCTTGAGCAGATTGGTGGTGCCCGGCACGTCGAAGGGCACGCCGGCCGTGACGACAACGCGGTCGCCGGGGCGTGCGAGCTCGCGGCGCTCCACGGCCTCGAGCGCGAGACGCATCATCTCGTCGTAGGTGTTGCAGTGCGGCACGAGCTCGGGAATCACGCCCCACACGAGCGCGAGCTGCCGAAAGGTGCGCGGAATGTCGGTGAGCACGAGGATCGGCACGCTCGGCCGGTGCGACGCCACCACGCGCGCGCTGAATCCGCTCTTCGTGAAGACGATGAGCGCCGGGGCGTTGAGCATCGTCACCGCCGCGGCCCCGGCCGCCGCGATGGCGAACTCGGTGGACATCGCCACGTCGGTCTGCCGGCGGGAATCGCGTCGCCAGTGCTGCGGCTTGCTCTCGATCTCGTGGATGATGCGGCTCATCGCCTCCACCGCGAGGCGCGGGTACTGCCCCGCGGCGGTTTCGGCGGAGAGCATGACGGCGTCGGTGCCGTCGAGAATCGCGTTGGCCACGTCGCTCGCTTCGGCGCGCGTTGGGCGAGGATGCGTGATCATCGACTCGAGCATCTGTGTCGCCGTGATCACCGGGCGTCCGAGGCGGTTGCACAGCGCGATGATCCGCTTCTGCGCGTACGGCACTTCCTCGAACGGCAGCTCCACGCCAAGATCCCCGCGGGCCACCATCACCGCATCGGACGCGCTCACGATCGACTCGATGTTCTCCAGCGCCGAGTCCTTTTCGATCTTGGCGATGGCGAGCATCGACTTGGGGATCAAGGTGCGCAGCTCCTCGATGTCCGCCGCGCGCCGCACGAAGCTCAACGCCACGTACTCGAGCTCCTGCGCCACGGCGAACGCCACGTCCTCACGGTCCTTGTCGGTAATCGAGGGCGCGGAGACTTGCACGCCGGGGAGGTTGATTCCCTTGTGGCTCGACAGCAGGCCGCCGTGCAGCACGCGCGCCGTGACGCGGCATCCATTCACGTCGAGCACGACGAGCTCGATCAGCCCGTCGTTGACCAGGATGCGATCGCCCACGTGGACGTCGTTGCAGAGATTCTCGTAGGTGACGGGAATCTCGTCGCCCTCCTCGAGCCCCTCGGGCGTGAACACGACGTCGCTGCCGTCGGCCAGCTCGCGCGGCGCGGGCAGGTCGCCGATGCGGATGCGCGGCCCCTGCAGGTCGCCGAGGATCGCGACCGGGCGACCCATCTGCTCCGCGACCTCGCGAACGAGAGCGATGGTGGCCGCGTGCTGCTGGTGCGTTCCGTGGGAGAAGTTGATGCGGGCGACGTTGAGGCCCGCCTCCATGAGACTCTTCAGCGCTTCGCGCGTCGAGCTCGACGGGCCCAAGGTGCAGACGATCTTCGTTCGGCAGTAACGCAAGAGAGGTTCGTTGGAGTTGTCACCCGCACCGGCGGAGTTAGCGAGCCGCGACGAGCTCCTTGCCCAGCGCCTTGGTCTTCTTCGCCAATCCGGCGAGCAGCGTGTCGAACGACTTCTGGAAGCTCGCCAGTCCCTCGACGAGGAGCTTGTCCGTCACGTCCTTCATCGAGATGCCGATCGACTCGAGCGTCTCGATCGCACGCTGCGCCTCGTCGACGTTCGCGTCGACCGTGCGCTTCACCACACCGTGATCGCGGAACGCCTCGATCGTGGCCACCGGCATGGTGTTGACCGTGTCGGGGCCGATGAGCTCCTCGACGTACATGACGTCGCGGTAGGCGGGGTTCTTCGTGCTCGTGCTGGCCCAGAGCGGCCGCTGCACGTTTCCGCCCTTCGCGGCCAACGCCTTCCAGCGCGGCATCGCGAACTCGTCCTGGAACAGCTTGTACGCGAGCTTGGCGTTGGCGATCGCCGCCTTGCCATGCAACGACTTGAGCGTTTGCTCATCGACCGACGCGCTCGGCGCGATCGCGTCCAGCCGCTTGTCGACCTCCGAGTCGACGCGGCTCACGAAGAAGCTCGCCACGGAGTGGATCGCCGAAATGTCCTTGCCCGCGGCGACGCGGTCTTCGAGCCCCGACATGTAGGCGTCGATGATCGACTTGTGCGCGTCGATCGAGAAGAGGAGCGTGATGTTCACGTTCAGCCCGTTGGCGATCGATTGGCGCACCGCCTTCGCGCCTTCGACCGTGCCCGGAATCTTGATCATCACGTTCGGCCGGTCGACCGTCGCCCAGAGGCGCGAGGCCTCGGAGACGGTCGCCTGTGCGTCGTGCGCAGCACCCGGCGAGACCTCGATCGAGACGTAGCCGTCCGCACCCTTCGCCTGGTCGAACACCGGACGGAAGATGTCGCACGCGTCACGCACGTCGCTCGTGGCGATGAGCTCGAACAGCTCCAGCGCGGTGATCTCGTTCGGCGCCGCGCGCAGCTGGTCGTCGTACGCCGTTCCTTCGGCCAACGCCTTCTCGAAGATGGACGGGTTCGACGTCATACCGGTGAGCGCGTCGTCGCGAATGCGGCGCTGCAAATCACCGTTTCGCAGGATCGTGCGATCGATATAGTCGAGCCAGATCGACTGACCGGCGTCGTGTAGGAGTTGAAGCGGATTCTTGCTCATTGTGCGACTCGCGCGATCGAGGACAGACGTGACAAGCTAGCGTGCCTACTTCCCGGTGTATACGATCTTGTAGATGCGGCCGCCCGTGTCGTCGGCCACGTAGAGCGACCCGTCCGCCGCCTGCGCCAAGCCGGTGGGACGATGATAGCCGCCGGCTGCACTCGCGCGGCCGGCGCTCCCGGAGGGTGAAAACCCTTCGGCGAACACTTCGTACTTGCCCGCGGTTGCGGTTCCCTTGAGCGGCTGGAAGACGACGTTGTAGCCGGCCTGCGGCTCCGGTGCGCGGTTCCACGATCCGTGGAACGCGATGAACGCGCCGTTCTTGTACCGCGCTGGGAACGACGAGCCTGTATAGAAGAAGAGAGCGTTCGGCGCCCAGTGCCCGGGAAAGGTCGCGACCGGTTCATGCTTCTGCGCGCACTGCGCGGTCTTCTTGCCATCGCCGCCGTATTCCGGCGCGAGCACGAGGTGATGCTGGTCCGCGGCGTAGTAGCAGTACGGCCAGCCGTAGTCTTCGCCCTGGTTCACCTGCATGAGCTGCTCCGCCGGATTCTCGGCGCTGTACCTGGCAGCGGCCGCCGAGTCGAGGCCGAGCTTGTCGCGCCAGTCGGAGAGCTGGTCGCGGCCATGCTGCATCGCCCAAAGCTTGCCGTCCACCGGGCTGATCGCGACGCCCACCGCGTTGCGGATGCCGCGCGCGAAATGCACGCCCGTGACCTGCGTCTGATTCTTCTTGCGTGCGTCGAACTTCCAGATGCCGGCGCGCGTGTCGAGCTCCGTACACGGATTCGCGCCCGGCGCGCCCGCCTTGCGATCCGGACTCTGACAGGAGTTCGTCGGCGAGCCGACGTTCACGTAGAGCACGCCGTCGGGCGTGATCGTGAAATTCCTCGAGACGTGGCCGGGAGCGCCCGGAAGCCCCGACACGATGGTGTCGGCCGGACCGCTCGGTGTCAGCTCACCCGCCTTGAGCGGAAAGCGAACGATCGCAATGGTCGGCGCAGGCGCACTCGCGTTGGCGCCCTGAGGCCGTGTCTGTGCCGCTTCCGTGTAGACGTGCCTGTCGAACAAGGCGATCTGGCTCGACGTAAAACCCGACGCGAATTGCTGCTTCGTCGTGGCGTGGCCGGTGTTTCCCGCATCGCGGAGCGCCACCACGCCAGCTCCCGTGCGACCCTGAACGGCGGCGAACACGTCGCCGTTCGGCGCGACCGCCAAGCTCCGCACTCCCGGAATCGAGTCGGCGAAGAGCGTAACGCAGAAGCCAGCCGGAACTTTGATCCCCACGTTGTCGGGCGCGCACTTCCCTGCCGCAGTGCCCTGCGCGGCCAGGAGCGCCGGAATCGAGAGTGCTGCCGCGGCCGACATCGCTAGAACACGTCGCATAGTTCGTTTTTCCCGGGTGAGATCGATTGCGGATGGGCGCCGCGGCCCACCGGCGCGTTCCGTCCGTGAAGTCTAACGTCTGAGAGCAGAAAGCCAGCACCTTGGCGGCGAGCCGAAGCGCCATGCGACTGCCGTGGTGTGCGAATCAGCGCGGCACGCTGCCGTCGACGTCGGCGAGGAGGTACGCCATCACCGCCATGGTCGCGATGCATTTCGCGAAGTCGGCGCGGTCGATCACCGTCATCATGTCGCCCCACGAATGGTGATACCAGAAGTACTTCGTGTCGTCGACGTCGAGCGCGAGTCCGGGCACGCCGCGCTGCAGGATTGGGCCGACGTCGGCTTCGCCGTCGCCGCGCTCGACGCGCGCCGCGCCGATGCGATCGAGCACCGTGCCCACCTGTTTCGTGAACGCCAGTCCCGCATCCGATCCTTGAAAGCGAAATCCGTACGGCCGGAACACCCCGTTGTCGCACTCCATCGCGACGCTGTGCTTCGCGAGCTCGCTCTCGTGCGCATCGCGATAGCCGCGTCCACCGCGGCCGCCGTTCTCTTCGTTGGTCCAGAGCACTACGCGCACCGTGCGGCGCGGCTCGAGCCCGAGCTGCTTCATCAATTTCACCGCCTGCCACGCGGCGACGCTGCAGCCGCCGTCGTCCATCGCGCCCTGTCCAACGTCCCACGAGTCGATGTGTCCGCCGAGCACGACGACTTCGTCGGCCTTGTCGGTGCCACGCAGCTCGGCGACGACGTTGCGCGACGGCGCGTCGGGGAGCGTCTGCGCATTCATCCGGAGCGTCACGACGACCTGCTCGCCGCGGTCCTGCATGCGGTGCAGCATCTCGGCGTCCTCGATGCTCAACGCCGCGGCCGGAATCTTCGCCGTCGTGCTGTCGTACCGCGTGCCGCCCGTGTGCGGGCTCTGGATCGAGAATGATTCGATCGAGCGGATCAATGTCGCAACCGCGCCGACTTTCGCCGCGGCGGCCGGCGATCCTCCGCGATAGACGTTCGCGGCGCGGTATCCCTCCATGGGCGAAACGTTTGTCGGAAACGGGTGATCGAACAGCACGATCTTGCCCTTTGCCTGCGCGGCGTGCTGCTGGAGATCCTCGAAGCTGTTGACGACGAGCACCGGTGCCGTGATGCCGCCCGCCGGCGTTCCAACGCTGCCGCCGAGGCCGAGCATGTGCAACGGAACGGCGCGCGGCGACACGAGAGCGGCGGACTCGTCCCCGCGCACCCAGTGCGGCACCATCACCGGCTCGCCGCGCACGTTGGCCATGCCGTCGGCGCGCATCTGATCGAGGATCCAGCTGATGGCGTTCTCCAACGACGGCGATCCGCTCAGCCGGCTACCGAACTTGTCGGTCAAGGTGGCGAGCCGCGCATAGCCGGCCGAGTCCCGAAGTGCCGCGTCGATCAGCCGGTTGGCATCGGCGCGCTGGCGCTCCGTGAGCGACGCCTGGGCCGGGGCGACGCACGGAAGGCCGACGCACGCCGCGAGGGCGCCTAGGTGGAGGAACCGGCGGACGAAGGATCGAAGCATGAGTGTGGTCGTCGGAAGGGGGAATTGGCGGGGTGAATATACGCGGCCGCTCGGGTTCCAACCATCGAGAGTCCAGCGCTGTCACAGGAGTAGCGAATCCATCGTTCGATCCGTCTGGAGACACCGGAGATCCCTATGAGCCGCCCGCTACCGACCCGCGCCCTTCTCGCTGCCGCCCTCATGGTGAGCGCCGCCGCCGCGGCAGCCGCGCAATCCGACCGCGCGGCCCGCTTCATGGAGAACTGCCAGCGCAACCGAAGCGACAACGAGCAGTTCTGCGAGACGCGCGACTTCACGCTCGCGGCGGGCAAGTCGCTCACGGTGGACGGCCGCGAGAACGGCGGCATCACGGTGCACGGTTGGGATCGCGCCGAGACGAAGGTGGTCGCAATGATCCAGGCGCAGGCGCTGAGCGTGTCCGACGCGGCCAGCATCGCGAAACAAATCTCGATCGCGACGAACGGCGCCGACGTTCGCGCCACCGGCCCGAGCATGAACGGCCGGCGCGAGTCGTGGTCGGTGAGCTATGAGATCTGGGCGCCGCGCCAGACCGATCTATCGCTGAGCGCGAGCAACGGCGGGCTCTCGGTGGACGGCATCGCGTCGCGAATGGATCTCGAAACGGTGAACGGCGGGCTGTCGCTGGCCGACGTCGCCGGCGATGTCCGCGGCACCACGGTGAACGGCGGGATTACGGCCGATCTTTCCGGCGACCGGTGGGTGGGCTCCGGGCTCGACCTGAAAACGTCGAACGGCGGCGTGCATCTCACGCTGCCGAGCAACTACTCGGCACAGCTGGAAACTGGAACGGTGAATGGCGGAATGGACATTGGATTTCCGATAACTGTTCAGGGAACTCTTGGGCGGCGATTCAGCACCCAGTTGGGAAACGGTGGGGCGATGATTCGGGCAACGACGACGAACGGTGGAGTGTCGATTCGTCGGAGGTAGGGGGTTTCGTTTCGGCACGGCCGGCCGCTCTGCCGGGAGGATTCCGTCGTTTTGTTCACGGATGACGCGGAAACTGCCGCGGAAACGGCCGGATCGCTCCGTGAGGAGCGACGGGCCCTCTCGCAACGAGCCCGGACGATTTTTTCTTTGGAAGAGACGCTCGGGACGCCGCTCGAAACGTCCCGAGCGGCTGTGCCAAAGAAAAAGTTCGTCCGGGCTCGTTGCGTACGGAATCGTCAATGCGCTCGGAGCAATCCGGCCGTTTCCGCACCATCCGCGTCATCCGTGAACAAAACGACGGAATCCTCCCGGCAGAGCCGCAAGCCGGCGCGCAACGCCACAGCGGCTTGCTCACCCAATGCCTTTCTGCTATACGTCATCCATGCGCCCCGCCCGGCTCACGCGTTCAGTTATCGCGGTATTCGCTCTGATTGTTTTGGCGTGTACGCGCATGCGTTCCTCGGTCCCGGCGGACGATGAGACGGACGTCGTCACCGTGAACGTCGTGAATCACCATCTTCTCAACGTCGTCGTTTTCAACGTCGTGCAGGGGCACCGTGACCGGCTCGGCGACGTCACGTCGGCGTCGAGCATGTCGTTCCGGCTGCATCTGCGACGGATGGTTGGCGGCGAGCTGCAGCTGTACGCCGATCCCGTTGGTGCGACGCGGGGCGTGACGAGTGAGCTGCTGCACGTCTCGGCCGGCGACACCGTGGACTGGACGCTCGAGACTGATCTCGCGCGCTCGCACATCGAGATCCACTGAAAGTCTATTTCGCCGAGCCCTGGCTGTTCTTTCCGCCGCCGAAACCGAAGCCGTTGCCCTGGAAGCCCTGCCGAATGGCGATCAGCGCGACGGCAATGGCGCCGCTGAACAGCACGGTCCGCGTGCGTGAGAAGCGGCGCTCGTCCACCCGTGCGATGAGCGGACGACCGATGGCGACGTGCTCCCCCTTCCAATCCACTTCGTTGCCGTCGCGTTGACGCACCGCGGTGAGCGCCAACAGCATGGCGCTCGCCGAATCGCCGGCGACATGGCCGTACACCACCTCGGCGGACGGGCCGATGCGCGGCGCGAGAATCACCGAACCCGAGTCGGTGAGCGTCACCTGAACGTCGCGGCCTGTCGGCGCGGCCGCCCTGACCGGATAGTAACCGTAGCATCCACCGAACACGGCGAGCACCGGAAGCATCGGGAGCAGCAAAGTTCTGCGGGGCATGATCATGGAGAGAAACTACACGCCCGGCCGGCGCGCACACCGTGTGTGCGCCGGCCGGGCGTCATGATAATCTACTGAACGATCTACTGACAGGCGTTCGGATCGTTCGCGTTGCGTACGGTGAACAAATTCTGGGCGCCGCTCGCCGGCGTGTTGGGGTTGGTCTGCTCTTCGGTGAGGCCGTAGTAGATGCGTCCCGGAATGCGCGACTTGCCACGCGCCGGCTTTAGCACCGGCAGGCAGGTGCGCTTGTAGTCGTTCCAGGCCTCGGGATTCTGAAAGAGCGCGATGTACTTGGACGTCATGATGTCGTTCAACGTCGGCGCGGCGATCGCCGCCTTGCCGTACCGCGCGCGCACGATGTTGAGCGCCGCCGCTGCCGTGGGCACGTCACCCGTCTGGAACGCGGCCTCGGCGATGATGAGCTGGTTCTCGTCGTACGTGATGATCGGCTGACGGAAGGTGGGATCGCTCGTGCGGCCGGAGCCGCTGATCTGAGAGATCGTCAACGGATTGGTGCTTCCGGTGCTCACGTCGTAACCGCCGAATGCGCCCTGGGGATTCTTTCCGAAGTATTCAGCGAGACGCGGGTCGCTCTGCGCGACCATGATGCTGGCGAGCGCCGACCCGGCGACGAGGTCGTTGCCGAACGACGACGTTTGGAACTGTGCCCACATGTTGCGCTCCGACGTGGCGCTGGTGTGTGCCGTCTTCCAGTCGTTGGCCGGAGCGCTGATGCCCTTGCGCGCCTCGGCGAGCGCGCTGGTGTACTGCGTGTTGCCGAGCTTCTCGACCTGGTGCAGATAGATGCGCGCCTTCAGCGTATGCGCGGCTTCGGTCCACTTCGCCGCGTTGCCGCCGTACACCAGATCGTAGGCACCGGGCCCTGTGCCACCACCGGCGATATCGGCGATCGCTTTGTCGAGCAGCTTCAGCAGGTCGGCGTAGACCTGCATCTGCCCCTCGAACGCGGGCGTCGTGTTGGCGCCGACCGCGTCGGCATAGGGAATGTCACCCCAGACGTCGGCGGCGAAGCCGATGTCCATCGCCTCGAGGACCTCGGCGATGCCGAGATACAGCTTATCGCCGTCGGCGGACGCGCTCGCCTGGACGGCGCGCAACCCGACCAATCCACCGCCGTTGAAGATGTTCTCGAACGGAATGTCGAAGCTCGACGCGTCGATCGTGTAGGTGCCCTGGGTATCGACGAACCGCCCGTTGATCCCCGCGCACTGCTGTACCCATTCGCAGATGAGCATCGCCACGCCGCCTTCCTCGTTGGCGAAGACGTTGGCGAGCGTGCCGACGAACAGCTGGTTCCGCGTCGCCACGGTGGGCGCGTTGGGATCGGCGACGGCCTTGGGCGAGTTCAAAAAGTCCTTACAGCCGCCGAGCACACTCAGACAGAGCGCCGCGGCCGCGATTGATGATTTCCTCATTGGAATATCCTCTCGAGGTCAGCGGGAGATGTTGACGGTCACGACGAACGAGCGCGTGAGCGGCAGATTGAAGTAATCGGTGCCGCCGACGCGGGCCGTCGATCCGCCAACGGACGTCTCGGGATCGAGGCCGGTGTAGCGCGTCCAGGTCTTCAGGTTCCGCCCCGCCACGCGCACCTCGACCGAGCCCATGCCGAGCGAGCGCGACACCCACGGCGAATCGAAGGTGTAGCCGATCGACACCTCGCGCAGCTTCACGTAGCCGCCGTCCTCGATGCACGGATCGTCGATACCGGTGAACGGACAGGCAGCCAGCCCGCTCGTCCGATACCAGTTCTCGCCAATCGGCAGCTGGACATTCGCGCCCGGACCGGTGACCGGGCCCGGATAGAAGCCCGCCTCGCCGAACGCGTGCAGGTTGCCCGAGCAGCTCGCCGTCGACGCCGTGGTGCACGTCGCGCGGTTCTCGGTGTCCTTGTGCGTGCCGTAGCTGTACAGCGCGCCCTTGGTGCCGTTCCAGACGTCGCCGCCCTTCTTGACGTCGACGAGACCGGAGAACTCGAACTTGCGATAACGGAAGCTCGTGTGCGCGTTGCCGGTCCATCTCGGGTTCGGGTTGCCGATGATGCGCTCGGTATTGTCCACGCACGGCATGCCCTTGTCGCCGCAGCCGTCGTGCGTGCCGTCGTCGAGGTAGAGCGTACCCTTGGTCTTGCCGTTGCACGCCGATGCCAGATCGACTCCCGGAATGGCGTCGTTGGCGCTCTCGCCGCAACGCACCCAGCCCAGACTGCGGATGGAGCCCAGCGGATACCCCTGCTGCGCCACCGTCTTGATCAACGTGTTGTCGGTGAGCAGGAACTGCGCGCCCGCCAACGTGTCGACGTTCGACAGGTTGCGTCCCCAGCCGATCCCGAGATCCCACGAATAGTTGGGACGGGTCAGCGGACGCAGGTTGAGCGACAGCTCGGTGCCGCTGTTCGAGAACACGCCGCCGTTCTTCGCTTCGCTCGAGTAGCCGGTGGACGGCGCCACCGGGAGCACGAGGATCACGTCGCTCGTCTTCGAGCGATACACCGTGGCGCTGAAGTCCGCCTTCTCGCCCCAGAAGCCGAGGTCGAAACCGCCCTCGAGCTCCTTCGTGCGCTCGGGGTGGAGCGCGGTGGCCGGCTTGGTGAAGTTCGTGAACAGACCGCCGAGCCCACTCTGTGTCGGCGTGAAGCCGGTGCCCTGCGAGATGCCGCCGACGAGATTGGTGCCGCTGTACGTCGCCGACGTCAAATAGGGCTGCGGCTCCTGGCCCGCCTCGCCGTACGAGATGCGCATCTTACCGAACGTCAGGAACTTCGGCTTGTAGGCGTTGGTGAACGTCCACGCGGCGCTCGCCTTGGGGAACAGGCTGCGCTCGTTCTGCTGGCCGAAGGTCGTCGAGCCGTCGTCGCGCAGCGCGCCCGTGAGATAGAACTGGTTGTAGATGTCGAACGTCGCCTGGCCGAAGTACGACTCGTTGTGGATCTCGGTCTGGTAATCGCTCGCCGGATCGCGCGACAGCGTATTGATGATGCTGAACGGCTGCGGTGCGATGAGCGTGCGCCCCACCACGGAGAAAGTGCGGTAGTTGCGCGAGTTGAGATTCTGTCCCAGCGTGACCGTGCCGCCCAAGTTCGTGTTGTAGTGCC
Organism: Gemmatimonadota bacterium; assembly: GCA_028287235.1. GTDB lineage: Bacteria > Gemmatimonadota > Gemmatimonadetes > Gemmatimonadales > Gemmatimonadaceae > JAQBQB01. The sequence continues at coordinate 68,009 of JAQBQB010000028.1, forward strand.
ATGCCGCGGTACCGGTGAGGTTGTGGTCGAGCTGGTAGTCGGTCAGCCGGCCTTCCGTGATGCGCCCACCCGTGGCCACGTCCGAGCATTCCGCCGGACAGCCTTCGACGCGCTCGTCGTTCGAGTAGTCGGCGCCAAGGGTGTAGTTGAACTTGAGCCACGCATTGGCGATGTACTCGGCGTTGATGTTGCCGAACGCGCGGTTCGCCTTCTGATCGTTCAGCTCCTGGTTCAACACGAAGAACGGGTTGTCGAAGATGCGCGTCTTCCCCGCCGTGGCCGGCGTGGCGTTCGGCACCATGTACGATCGGTGCAACCCCGAAAGCGTGTCGAGATACGGGAAGTTGTTGAACCCCGGCGGCGTGCGGAACAGCCCGAGCAACAGGCCGTTCACGTTGTTGCCGCGCTGCGTGAGATGGCCGCGCGTGTCGGCAAAGGAGAAGTTGCCGCCGACCGTGATGCCGTCGGTGAGGTGATGTGAAGCGTTGAGCCGGGCCGTGGCGCGATCGAAGTAATTGTTCGGGCCCACGAACACGCCGTTGTTGCTGTTGTAGTTGCCCGACAGATAGAACGTGGTGCGGTCGTTGCCGCCCGAAACGTTCAACGTGTTGTCGGCTTGGTGGCCGGTGTCGAACGCTTCGTGCGCGTGATCGTAGGTGGCACCGCTGATCACCGCCCCCCAACTCCGCGTCACGAGATTGTTCACACCGAGGAGCCCCTGGCCGAACGTGCGCTGTAGCGGGTAGAACTTCGTCACCTGGTCGTTCGAGAGGGAGCTGCGCAGCCCGTACCGCGTTTGGCCGGACTTGCCGCGCTTCGTCGTGATCAGGATGACGCCGTTCGCCGCGCGCGAACCGTAGATCGCCGCGGCCGCCGCGCCCTTGAGGATCTCGATGTTCTCGATGTCGTTCGGATTGAGATCCATCATGCGGTTCGGCGCCGAGGTGCCCTCGAGCTCGCCGCCCACGTCCTGCCCGCCCACACCCGTCGTGGAGCCGGCGTCGATCGGATTGAAGTTCGTCGTCGAGAAGGTGGTGTTGTTCACCGGCACGCCGTCGATGATGAACAGCGGCTCCACCGATCCGTTGAGCGTGCGCAGTCCGCGAATCGTGATCTTCGATCCCGCGCCGGGATCGCCCGACGACTGCGAGATCTGCACGTTCGGCGCCTTGCCGGCGAGCGCCTGCACCACGTTCGATTCGTTCGACTTTTCGATCAGCTCTGGCGAAACGGCGTTGCGCACGTTGCCGAGCTTCTCGACTTCGGTCGCCGTGCCCGCGCCGGTGACCACTACTTCGCCGAGCTGCAACGGGTTGGCCTCGAGCAGGAAGTCCTGCGTGGACGACCCGGGCGTGACGATGACGCGCGCGCTCTTCGGCTTGTAGCCGACGCGCTTGGCGGCGATGGTGACCGCCTGGCGATTCACGCGTGCACTCGGCACGAGGATGGTGTACGTGCCGTCGTCTCGAGTCGTGGAGCCGAGCCCGAGCTCGGGAATGGAGATGGTGACCGCGGCGAGGCGAACTCCGCCCTCACCCGTGACGCGCCCCGTGATAGTTGCGGATTCCTGAGCCGCTGCGATCACGGGGAGCAGCGAGAACGCGCCTATACAGGCGAGAGTACGGCGAACCGAGAGTGCCATGCCTCCTCCAGGGAGCCAGATGGCTGTGGGACGGGAGACCGGCGACGCGGCGGGAACGCGCGACTGGGGAAGCCGCGCATTTCCGGCGAGCGCCGGCGAGGACACCAACAACACCGCTACGCATGCACGAACGACCAAGCAACGAGACAACGCCTGCGCTGCCGGAAACGAGAGTGGGTCGGCAGGTCAAACGATCGGTTGTCGGTGGTGCAGCGCCGCTGCTCGATCAGCTCGAGGCTGGAATCGGAATGGCAGTCGGCGGAACGATGGCGCGTGAACCCATCACATTGGTCCGGCCTCGGACCTGCGGCACGTGGTACGGGTGAGACGTGTGGTACGGACAACGGGCGCGGAGGTCATTCCGCGATACCCAATTAACCCCCTCCCATACTCTTTCGTCACTAGGCGGATACAAATAGTTGACGCATATAGTATCCAATCCGTACGTCTGCGCTAGAGAGCGTTGCGCGGTTCCGCGGCGAACACGGGATTGAGCAAATCCTCGTTTCGCCGCGCGAACGGGTCAGTGCACCAGTCGCCGCGAGAAAAAGCGGAAGCGCTTCGCCATCGTCGGCGGCGCGGCGTCGGCCAAGACCGGATGCCGCTTGGTGGCCATCAAACGCTCGGTGGCCGAGCGCGCGGTGGCGGTGTCGCCGAGAGCCAACGACAGCTCCGTCAGCAGCTCGAGGCCCGTCGCGCGATAGCGCGGCCATCCGCGCATGTACGACCGGCGTTGCAACGCCGCGGCCGCATGCCGCGGGTCGCCGATCGACTGATACTCGCGCGCGACCACGAGATTCGCGTAGCGCATCGCGTCGCTCACCGCCGGTCCGCTCAACATCAGAGAATCCAAATGCGCGAGACGATCGTGCGCCGCCGCGCCGCGCTCGGCGATCGCGAGCGACGCATCGAGCAGCTCGGCGCAGGCGGACGGATTCGCGCCGACCGGCACAGTGAAGCGCAGCACGCCTCCGGTGCGGAGCACGCGGAGCGCGGCGCGCGCGCCCGATGTGTCGCGGACCGACAGCCGCCACTGGCCCACCACGCAGGCGTCCGCCAACCGCACCGCGCTGTCGGCGCGCGCCCCCGGCGTCGCGCCGTCCACGAATCGCTCGAGCTGCGCAGCGGCGGCGAGCGCGGCGCTATAGTCGCCGTTCGAGTACAGCGCGTCGAGCACGCGCAGCCGAAGCTGCGGGTGCAGCGCCGGTTGCCGGGCGCCGACGTCGCTCGTGATGGCGAGGGCGGACGCGAAGTCGCCGCTGTTGAGTGCGCGGCTGTGTCGCGCCAGCGCGACGTCCACTTCCTCGGCGTCGCTCAATTGACGGCGGCGCAGAATCTCGAGCGCACGGTCGCCGTCGTCGATCGAGACGCCGTCGAACTGGCTCGTCATGGCGATCGCGCGCAATGCACCGTTCGGTGCGCCGTCGAACGCGCGGCGCACGCGCGATAGCTCACGCGTGTCCCCCAGCGCGTTTGCCGCGCGCCAGCGAACGAACACGCTCATCGCGTCGGCGGTGTCGGGCGTTTGATCGTCGGCGATCAGCCGTCGCAGCGCCGCGGTGTCGCGTTGGCGCGCGAGGAGCAGCGAGAGCATCCGCCGCGACGGCGCGAAGGTGGGATCGAGCTGCAGGGCGTGCCGGAACGAGTCCTCGGCGCGCACCGGGCCGTCGTGCATACCCAGGACTTCGGCATCGTAGTAGAAACTTTCGCCGAGCTCGTGCCACCCCTCGGCGCGATCGGGCGCCACGCGAACGACGCGCTCCCACGCGGCGAGCGCCTCGGCGGCCGACGACGGCTCGGGATAGCGCGGTCCGGCGAACGCGCGAAGATATGCGCGATCGGCGGGCGGCAGATCCGCCTGGCGAGCCCACGCCAGCGCAAGCCCGCGATCGTGTTGCTCGGCGGCGTTGGCGCGATCCGCGGCCATCGCGAGGCCGAGCGCCGCGAGCGCGAATCCCTGGTCCTGCGCGAGCGCCTGCTCGTAGGAGCGCGACGCCCCGTAATAGTCGGCGCGCCGGTAGGCCGACCGTCCGGCGAGATAGGCGCGCAGTCCGGCCGGCGAGATACTCTCCGTGGGCGGCAGCGATCCAACACGATCGCCCGCCTCGGTGAGGATCAATCCGCTGATGATGCGATCGGTGAGGACGATCAGGCTGTCGGGCGAGCCGCGCACGTCGGCTTTTGCCTTGACGCGCGCACGAATGGCGTCGACGAGGGACACGTGCACGATCACGCCGGCGGGTGAGCTCTCGACGGAGCCGATGACGACTTCGCCGGCGTCGAGATCGCGCGCGACGCGCGATGCATCGATCACCGACACCGCGCTGTCGCGGCCGTAGCCGGCGCGCCGCCAGGCCTGCAGCACGCGCGCCGGATCGGCGGCGCGCTTCGTGTCGGCATCGGCGATCCGCGTGGTGAGGAGGTCGAGCAACCCTTCGCGGAGATAGGCCGTGGCCGGGTCGGTGTCGGCGACGTGAAACGGCGCGACCATGATGGTGGACGCCTGCACCGCCGCGCGCGCGTTCGCGAGCCGCGACACCACGCCCCCGAGCGCGGCGGCGACGCCGACGAGTGCGGCTGCGGCGAGTGCCCAGCGCGCTCCCCCGCTCAATCTCCGTCGCCGCGCGACCGCGTGTGTCGCCGTTGGAGCTTCGACGGAAACGGGCGCGACCTGGGCGCCGACGGACTCCGCGCCGTCCAGCGCGCTGTCGTGGCGATCGGGCGCGGCGGCGTCGCGAACTGGCGCGTCCGCGACGATGGCGGCGATTGGCGGCTGCTCCCTGAGCCGTGCGACCAACGCGACGACTGCCCGATCGGGGGGAAGATCGAGTTCTTCGCGCATGCGCGATTCGTGAGCGCGGGCCCGCTGCAACGCGCCGGCTGCGTCTCCGGCGGCCATCATGCAGGTCATGAGCTGCGCGACGGCAGCGCCGTCGAGCGGATCGTGATCCGCCAGTCGCGACCGCCATCGAAGCTCGGACTCCGTGTCACCGGCGCGGGCACACGACTCCGCGAGCGTCTTCAGTACGTCGGCGTACGCACGCGACAACCGATCTCGCTCGACGGAGACCCAGAAATCGAATTCGGGGCCCCCGTTGAGGTAGAACCCATCGAGAAACGGCCCGCCGTACGCCTCCGCCGCGTCAGCAAGGCGGCCCTCGTGCAACGCACTTTGAAAATCCCCCACGTCCGACGCGATCACGACCGGATTCAGGCGGAGATCGGCGCCTTGAAGAAAGATTTGTTCGACGCCGAGCGCGCGGCGTATATGGTACAGGGATTGGGTGAGCGCATGGCGAGACTTGTCGGGATCGCCCTCGGACCAGAGCAGGGCGAGTAGCTTGTCTCGTGACACGCCTCCTCCACCTGCTCGGGAGCCTGCGGTCGCGAGCACGCTGAGGATCGCGAGCAGGCGCCGCTGGCCGGCGGCTCCGGAGAGGAGCTCGCCGTCTTTGCTCAGGTAGACACTTCCGAAGGTGCGCAGCCGTAGCGTCATGGAGCCGTGTAGGGCCGTGTCGTGCCGTCTGATATTGATCTGAGGCTCTGCAACTATAAATGCGTCGTTGGCAGGCCGGAACGCAACAACGGCTGAGTCGTCAAGCAGTCGTACGCCCTCGCATGAGCCCACCGATGTCCGCTGCAGTCCCTCTAACTTTTCCCGGCGGCGACGACCCGCAACGCGACGCGGCCCCCCGCGCCGGTCAGCGCGTCGCCGTGAGCGTGGTCATTCCGACGCTCAACGAGGCCGCGCAAATCGGCCAAGCTGTCGGGGACCTGTCGTGGGCCGACGAGGTCGTGGTGATCGACGGCGGCTCGACGGACAACACTGCGGCGCTCGCCGAGGCGGCCGGCGCCCGCGTGATCGTCGTGCGCGGGGAGACGATCGCCGCGCAACGGAACGCGGGCATCGCCAGCGCGCGCAACGCCTGGGTCCTGGCCCTCGACGCCGACGAGCGCGTGAGCCCACAGCTCCGTGCCGAGCTCGGACAGGTGGTGGCCGGCCGCAATCCCACCCACGCGGCCTACCGGATGAAATTCCGGAACCACTACCTGGGACGCGAGCTTCGGCACGGACCGTGGGGCCGCGACTGGCACGTGCGGCTGTTTTCGCGCGACCGCCGGTACGTGTGCCATCGCGTCCACGAGCACCTCGAGGCGATCGACGACGTGGGTACGCTCACGGGCCCGATCATCCACAACCCGTATCGCGATCTCTCCCACCACGTGACGAAGATCGTGAAGTACTCGCGATGGGGCGCGGACGATCTGCACGCGCGCGGACGGCGCGCCGGGGTGTGGGAGCTGACGGCGCGTCCGGCATGGCGGTTCGTCCGTGATTACGTTGTCTTCTCCGGGTGGCGCGACGGAGCCGTTGGTTTCGTCGCGGCCGCGCTGAGCGCCTTCGCGGCGTTCCTGAAGTACGCCTTTCTCTTTGCCAGGAGCCAGTCGCCGAACGCATGAAGCTCACGATCCTGATGTATCACAAGATCGACGAGCTCACCCCCAGCGTTCGCTACCCCGGCAACTACGTCACTCCCGCTCAGTTCGCGCGACAGATGGACGCGCTCCTGATGTGGGGGTATCGCACGATCCGCTTCGACCGGTGGCTCGATTACCGCGACGGACGCGCCACCGACCTTCCCGAGAAGCCGCTGATCGTCACCTTCGACGACGGCTACACCTGCTTCGACCGCAACGCGTGGCCGGTGCTCAAGGCACGCGGCATGGGCGCGACGGTGTTCCTCGTCGCCGGCCAGATTGGCGGCACGAACGCCTGGGATCGCGAAGAGAAGCAGGAACCGCTGCTGGACGCACCGCGCATCCGCCAACTACAGGGCGAAGGCGTGCACTTCGGGTCGCACAGCTACAACCATGCGGCGTTGGCGAGGATCCCTGAGGCGCGCGCCCTCGATGAATTGAAAAAATCTCGTGCGACGCTCACTGCGGTGCTCGGCCGTGCTCCCGATGTCGTTGCGTATCCGTTCAGCAACCAAAATCGGGCGATCCGGCGAATGGCCGAAGAAGCCGGGTACCGTTGCGCGGTTCGCGGAAAAGGTCGGATGAATTGGAAATGGAATGATCCATTCGGGTTGCGACGAATCAAGCCCGGAAACGATCTGGGCGATTTGCGCCGGACGTTGCTGCGGGAACGGTACGTTAGAGTTTTCTGAGCTTGACTGGCCGCTACACCGGGAAGACTCCGTCATTTTGTTCGCGGATGACGCGGAAACTGCGGCGGAAAAGGCCGGATCGCTCCATGCGCATTCGAGTCTCCGAGCGCAACGAGCCCGGACGAGCTTTTTCTCTGGAACTGACGCTCGGGACGCCGCTACTGGCGTCCCGAGCGTCTCTGTTTTTCCAAAGGAAAAGTCCCGGCTCGTTGGGCCGGGACTTTTCTATCGAGAGGAGCGATCCGGCTTTTCCCGCGTCATCCGCGTCATCCGTGTGAAAACGACGGAATCCTCTTGGAGTAGCGGCCGGTCAAGCAAATCGGTTCAGATCGAGCCTCACGGAACCAGCGGATGCTCCGGTCCCAACACCCGATTGACCTCCTTCTCGAACGCATCCAGATCTTTCCGCAGCACCGAGTATCGCTCGACGGCGTCCCGGCCAATTCTCTGATCGGCTCTTCCCGTCATGCCCGAGAGATAGGTGATCTGCGTCTGCAGGCCGGGCTGGCCGTAGCGAATTCCTTCGCCCGCGCCGAAGATCGTCGTGGCCAACGCGTTGACCTTGGCGAGTGAGTCGGCGTTGCCGCCGTTCCGCAGACGGGTGCGTGCCTGGCGGACTCGGTTCGCGTAGCGGTTGGTCTCCGCCACCATCTCGCGCATGCGCACGTTGTGGTCGTACTGCTCCTTCAGGTCGGCCGCGGTAACGCCGTCGGCTCCGAGGCGCGGGTCCATGCGCAGCGCGAGCGGCTGCGTGTCCGTCCAGCTGCCCGCGGTCATCTTCACACGATACGCGCCCGGCGGCACCATCAGGCCCGCACCGTCGTTGTAGTCCCACGTCACGCGGTTCATGCCCCCGTTCGTGGTGAGACGCACCGGCGGCGGCGCACGACGCGCGACCGGCGCTTCGTCATCGCTCGGTGCGGCGGGCGTATCCTCCGCGGCCGTAGCGGTCGCGGCTTCGCTCGAGTACTTGCGAACGGACTTGCCTGCGGCGTCGAGAATCTCGATCGTCACCGGTCCGCTCTGTCCTCTGCCGAGGAAGTAGTTCACCGACGCGCCGTTCGGCGCGAACTGCGGTTGGCCGGACAGCGCCGGTCCGCCGCCGCCGAATCCACCGCGGCCTCCGCCCAGCCGCGCACGAATCGCTTCGCGCGGCTTGAACAGCACCGCCGCGCTCGCGGCGGTCTGCTGCGCGATCTGCTGGAGCGGCGTGATGTCGTCGAGCACCCAGATCGAGCGACCCTGCGTGGACACGACGAGATCGTTGTGGTGCACCTTGATGTCCGTGATCGGAACCACCGGCATGTTCAGGTCGAACTTCTGCCAATGCGACCCGTTGTCGTACGAAATGAACATCCCGAACTCGGTGCCGGCATAGAGCAGCCCCTCTCGCGTGGGATCTTCACGCACGACTCTGGTCGGCCAGTCCATGGGAATGCCGTTCTTGCCGTCAGTCAGACGCTTCCACGTGGCGCCGTAGTCGTCGGTCTTGTAGATGTACGGCTCGAAGTCGCCGAGCAAATAGCGATAGACCGCGTAGTACGCGGAACCTTTGCGGTGCGGCGACGTCTCGATGTACTGCACGCGGCCGCCCTTCGGCAGATCCTTGGGCGTGACGTTCTTCCACGACTTGCCGTTGTCGCGCGTGATGTAGAACGGACCGTCGTTCGAGCCCGTCCAGATGACGCCCGGCTCGAGCTTCGACTCGCTGATCGCGTAGATCGTGCTGTAGAACTCCTCGCCCGTCACGTCGCGCGTGATCGGCTCGCCGCTCCCGCCTTGCCCCTCGAGGGGATTGGCGGTCAGATCGGGCGAGATCTTTTCCCAGTGCACGCCGCCGTCGCGCGAGCGGTGCACGAACTGCGAGCCGTAGTAGACGACGCTCGTATCGTGGAAGGAGACTTCCATCGGCGACACGCGCTGGAAGCGATAGATCAGGTCCTTCGCGTCGTTGCCGTACAGCGACTGGCCGCCGACCCAGTAGCTCTGCTCCTGCCGCGTGTTCATGAACATGCGACTGAACTGGCCCTTGCAGGCGCCGTACACGACCGCGGGATTCTTCGGATGCGGAATGATCGGTCCCGTCTCGCACCCCGGGCCGCCTTCGAAGGGCTCCGTCTGTCCCGGCACCGGCGCACTCGGCGCGATGATCGTGGCGTCGTCCTGCTGCGCCCCGTAAATGCGATACGGGAATTGTTCGTCCATCCACACGCCGTAGATCTCGGCGGTGGGCTGATTCATCTGCGTCGACCACGTGCGTCCGCCGTCCTGTGAGACGTTCGCGCCGCCGTCGTTCGACTGGATCATGATCTTCCCGTCCTTCGGGTTGATCCACATGTCGTGATTGTCACCGTGCGGCGTGCGCAGCGTCGTCCAGTTTGCGCCGCCGTCGATGGACTTGTAGAAATTCTCCGCGCCGCCGTAGACGATGTCGGCGTTCGTCGGATCGGCCGCGAGCGCCACGTAGTAGAACGGGCGCGTCGTCAGCTGCCCGAAGGTGCTGATCAACTTCCACGACTGGCCCGCGTCCTCGGAGCGATACAGTCCGCTGCCGGGCTTCGCTTCGATCAGCGCGTAGACGCGATTCGGGTTGGCCGCCGTCACGGCGAGGTTCGCCTTTCCCACGAGCTCCGTCGGAAGGCCGTTCGTGATCTTGGTGAAGTGCTCGCCGCCGTCGGTGCTCTTGTAGAAGCCGCCCTCGCGCGCGCCGCTGATGATCGTCCACGGCTTGCGTTGGCCGTGCCACATCCAGACGTAGACCACGTCCGGGTTCGCGGGGTTGAGCTCGATGTCCGCGGCGCCCGTGCTGTCGGAGATGAAGAGCACGTTGCGCCAGGTCTTGCCGCCGTCGGTCGTCTTGAACACGCCGCGCTCGTGGTTCGGCTTGAACGCGTTGCCCACCGCCGCGACCCACGCCACGTTCGGATTGCTCGGATGAATGCGCACGCCGCCAATCTGGCCGGCGTCGTACAGTCCCGCGAAGCTCCAGCTTTGCCCGGCGTCGGTCGACTTGTAGATGCCACGGCCGGTGGAGACGTTGCTGCGAATGTCGTCCGAGCCGGTGCCGAGGTAGATGATGTTCGGATCGGACTCGGAGACCTCGACAGCGCCGGTCGACGCGACCGGCAGTTTGCCGTCGGTGATCGGAAGCCACGACGCGCCCGCGTCGGTCGTCTTGAACAATCCGCCGCTCGCAACGCCCATGTAGAAGGTGCGCGGTTGCGACGGGACGCCGGTCACCGTGGTGACACGTCCGCCACGCGGCGGGCCGACGTTCCGGAAACGGAGACCGTGCAACAGCGTCGTGTCGACGCTCGGGAGCATGACCGAAATTTGCGCGCCCGATGCGGCGCGCTGTTGTTGAGCTTGGAGTACGCCGGCTGCCGCGAGAACGGTGACCGCCGCTAGATGACGAACGCGCATGAACGATGAACCTCGATCGGGGTGGACTGGATGCTGCGGGCACGGCCGTTGCGCTCCCCATGGATGGACTCACCATGAGAGCGCTCACCATGCTGAACAGTACGCAGATTCACCGCGCCGTGTTGGCCGGCGCCGCGGCCGCCGCCCTTCTCTCGGCGTGCTCGAAGAAGCCCGCCGGCGAATCGGCCGGGACGGTGGATACCGCCACCCTGCACACGAGTGCCGTGACGCAGGCGGTCGGCCCGGGCGTTCACGTCACGCGTACCGACGCAAGTAGCGCGTCGAAGGCCACGGGGTTGGAGCTGACGCCGCAGAACTTCACCGCCTTTGTCGCCGCGGCCGATAGCCTCGTCGCGCTCCAGGGGCGCGATGCGGCAGCCCATACGTATTTGACCGCGAACCTGACCGACGCCGGATCCACTGACGCGGATGCGGGCCTCAAGTATCTGGAGTCGAACGACGCGGTGAGCAAGGCGATCAGCAGCGCGGGCATCTCGCCGCGCGACTACTTCGTCGAGGCGATCGCCATTGCGGACGCGTCGCAGTTCATGAACGACCCCAAGGCCGCGCCGCCCACGCCGGCGCTCGCGAAGAACGCCGAGTTCCTGCGCCAGCACACGGCCGACCTCGCGCGGCTGCGCGCGCAACAAGACAACAAGCCGGCGGTGGTGGTGACGCCGTAGGTCGCTCCAACGTCGTGACGCCTTCCGCCCCTTCGTGGCGCGCGATATTCTCCGTCGCGCGCCCACGTTGGATTTGCGGCGCCGACCCTCGCCTCGACGCCACGACACATGTTTGCTACGCCACGACTCCGCACCGTCAGTCTCCTTGCGGTTGCCGCCGCCATCGCCGCGGCACCGCGCCCCGTCCTCGCTCAGCGAGGCATTCCCACGCCGGCCTCCATCCTCGGTTTCGAGCCGGGCGCCGATCGCCATCTGCCAAGCTGGAAGCAGATCGTCGACTACTTCACGGCGCTCGACAAGGCGAGCCCGCGCGTCAGCGTGCGCACGCTCGGCAAGACGACGCTCGGCCGGCCGTTCATCGTCGCCTTCATCTCCGATTCGGCGAACCTCGCGAACCTCGAGCACTACCGGCAGATCCAGCGCAAGCTGATGGACCCGCGCCTCCAAGCGCCAGGCGAGCGCGCCAAGCTGCTCGACGAGGGGAAGAACATCATCCTCGTCACGTCGGCGATTCACTCGAATGAATCGGGCGGCTTTACTACTCCAATCGTCTTCGCCGACCGTCTGGCGCGCGCCGCCGACCCCGAAGCGCGCGCCATTCTCGCGAACACGATCATCATGGTCGTGCCGTCGCAGAATCCCGACGGCGTTGACATCGTGGGCGACTACTACCGCTCCACGCTCGGCACGCCGAATGAGGGACGCGACCCGCCGGACCTCTACCACAAGTACGTCGGCCACGACGACAACCGCGACTGGTACGCGTTCACACAGGTCGAGACGCGCTACACCGTCGACTCGCTCTACACGCCGTGGGATCCGGAGATCGTCAACGACATCCACCAGCAGGGCTCCGACGCCGGACGCATCTTCATTCCGCCGTACATGGACCCGGTCGAGCCCAACATCGATCCCATTCTCACCGCGGCCACGAACGGCCTCGGCATGTCGATCGTGTGGCGCATGACGAATCAGGGCTTCACCGGCATTGGCAGCAACGCGGCGTACGACCAGTGGTCGCCGGCGCGGCAGTACTCGCTCTACCATCGCGGCGCGCGGTTGCTCACCGAAACAGCGAGCGCCCGCCTGGCGACGCCGATCGACATTCCGTTCGACCAGCTCCGCCCCGCGCGCGGCTACGAGCCCAAGACGGCGACGTGGAACTTCCCCTCGGTCTGGCCGGGCGGGCATTGGACTTACGGCGACATCGTGCGCTACCAGACCGCCGCGAGCTGGGCGCTCTTCCTCGACGCCGCACAGAATCGCCGCGCGTGGCTCGAAGGCTACGCCACGCAGGGCGACCGCGCCCTCGGTGCGCTGCCGGCGTGGGGACGCGACGCGTGGCCCACGGCCATCGTCATCCCGAAGACGCAGCCAGACACGCAGGCGCTCAGCCGCATGATCTGGACGCTGCAGCACGGGCAGGTGGAGATTCGCGAGTCCACCGCGCCGGTGACGGTCGACGGAAAGAGCTATCCCGCCGGCAGCTACGTGGTGCTCACCAAGCAACCGTTCGGCGGCTACGCCAAGACGCTGCTCGAGCGGCAGCAGTATCCCGATCTGTTCGACTATCCGGGCGGTCCGCCGAAGCGTCCGTACGACGTTACCGCGCACACACTGCCCCTGATTTTCGGCGTGGACGTGGCGCACGTCGCGAGCGCCGCGCCGGCCACCGGCGGAGTGTTGAAGGAGATCGCCGAGCCCACGTACACCTCGGCGCTCACCGGGAAGACAGCGAAGCGCATCGCGATCTACCGCCCGAGCACCAATCAGCCGATCGACAACGGCTGGACGAACTGGGTGTTCGACACCTACAAGATTCCGTTCACCACGATCACCGAGAAGGACCTGGCGGCCGGTTCACTCAACGACCGGTTCGACGCGATCGTCTTCCCCGAGGGCGGAATCGGCGGCGGTGGCGGCGGACGTGGCGGCCGCGGGGGCGCGGCGAGCGGAGGCGATGTCTTCCCGTCGCTCGACGCGTTCGCGACGAACGGCGGAACGATCCTGGCCTTCAACAGCGCCTCGACCGCGATGATCGACGGCCTCAAGCTGCCGGTGAAGAACGTGCTCGGCGGCGTGCGCAACGCCGACTTCTACGCGCCGGGCTCCATCCTCGGCGTGGAGATCAAGCGCGACAGCCCGTTGGCGCGCGGCTTCACGGCCACGGTGCCAGCCGTCTGGTTCGAGAACGGGCCGGCATTCGAGATCTCTGATCCGTCGCAAGCCACCGCGGTGGCAACCTATCCGGCGGCGGGCAATCCGCTCCTCTCCGGGTGGCTACTTGGCGGATCCAAGCTGAACGGGAAGGCCGCGCTGGTGGACGTGCGGCACGGCAAGGGACACGTCGTGCTCTACGGCTTCCGGCCGCAGTACCGTGGGCAGTCGATGTCGACCTATCCGCTGATCTGGGGGGCGATTCTGGAGTAAGGAGCGGCGTGGACGGCAGCCTCGTCCGCCACTGGGCGGGCGACGGTGATTCCCATTACAATACGCTACAATACGGTTGCTCTACCCGGTCGCTACTCGTCTGAACCTTTGTAGCGGCCGCGGGTATGACCGTTTGACAGAGCGCCTCCCCGGCGCATCTCGGACTGCGGCACGACCCCCTCCTCGGCAAGTTTCCTCCCTCCTCGTAGTTCATGCCGAATCGCAAGTCTCTCCCCTTCGCGGGACGCGCATTTACCCTGCTTGCGGCGGCAGTCGTCGCATCGGGCATCGTCGACTGCGCCACGTATCCCTCCGGCGCGCACGACGGAACGCTGAGCACTACCCTGTCGACTCCGTCCGCGCGCACCCCAGCCGCGGTCACCCACGCCCGCCGCAGTGTCGGCGAGTTGCTCGCCGTGGGCGCCAACACCACGTACATCGGCCGCCTCCTTGCCGAGCGCGATTCCACGATCGAGCGCTGGCCGGACTTCAACGGGCGGCCACTCCGCGTGTGGATCGATTCGTCGTCGACGATCGGCGGCGCGCAGGCGACCTTTCCTGCGGCAATCCGCGCCGCGTTCGCCGAGTGGGCCGGCACTGGCATTCCCCTCCGCTTCGCGTACGTGACGTCAGCGCGCGACGCCGACGTGCGGGTGCGCTGGACCGACCATCTCGACCGCAAGACCGGCTCGACCACCTGGCGCACCGATCGACAGGGCTGGCTGGTGAGCGGCGACATCACGCTCGCCACGCACATCAGCGACGGCCACGCATTGGACGGCCGCGGCATGCGCGCCATTGCGCTGCACGAAGTCGGGCACTCGCTTGGCCTGAGCCACAGCACGGATCCGCACGACATCATGGCGTCGCTGGTGCGCGTCGACGGGTTGAGCGCTCCCGATCGCGAGACCATCCGATTGTTGTACTCCCTGCCGGCGGGGCGAGTCCCGACGGGCCAGGGCTTCTAACTCTCTCCAGAACGGCACCGTCCTAATGCGCGTCTCCCGCCTGTTGCTTCCCTGCCTCGTGCTGCTCGGCGCCTGCGACACCAAGGCCAAGGAACAGCTCCGCAGTCTCGCTCACGCCGATTCGCTCCGCACCGATTCGCTCGTGTCGATCAAGAACGACCTGCTGAACGAGGTCATGACCTCGACGCAGTTCGTGAACGACATCAACACCGAGATGACGAAGCTCAAGTCGCGCAAGGCGGCGACGTTGAGCGCCCGGCTGACGAGCGAGTCGGACGTCGCGTCGATGAAGGACGAGCGCACGGCGGTGGTCACGCGCATTCGCCAGCTCGTCGCGCGGCTCGACTCGAGCGAGGCGCGCGTCGCGTCGCTGCGTTCCCGCGCCTCGAAGCTTTCGAAGCAGGACTCGTCGCTCGTGTCGCAGGTTGCCGAGTATGAGAAGACGATCACCGCGCTCCGACAGACGGTGGCGCAGCAGAAGGCGGAGTACGAGGCCACGATCGCGCGGCAGAATACGCAGATCGCGTCGCTCAACTCCAAGGTGGATACCGTCACCAAAGACAATGTCCGCCTGTCGGGCGAGAAGACAGCGCTCATCGACACGGTGAGCAACCTCGTCTCGGAGAAGAACACCGCGTACTACGTGATCGGCACCAAGGACGAGCTCGTGAAACAGGGCGTGCTCGTCGAGGAAGGCCACAAGCGCTTCGTCCTGGTCGGCGGCCGCTCGCTGACGCCGGCACGCGAGCTCGATCCGGCGAAGTTCACGAAGATCGACCGTCTGCGCGATCGCACGATTACCTTCCCCGCCGGCGAGTACACCATCGTCACGCGCCAGAATCCCGCGTTCGCCTCGCCGTTCTCCGCCAAGGATGGCAAGTTCTCCGGCGGCCTTCGCGTCGATCAGCCCGAGCGCTTCTGGGAGCCGTCGAAGTTTCTGATCATCGTCAAGTCCTGACGAGACGTCCGACGAGGCGATTGACGAAGCGGGCGATCATCCGGCTTTCCTGATCGCCCGCTTGATCGTTTCGTCGAGCTCGGCGGGATCCGGCGGAACGAGCAGCATGTCGATGTCGTGCTCCAGCGCCAATGCACGAACCCGGTCGAGCGCGGCGCTTGTGCCGAAAATCACGACAGAAATGCCACGCATGGCCGCGCGCCCGAGGACCTCGTCGTTGCATGATCCCGGATCGACGCAGTCGAGTAGACAGACCTTCGGCCGAACGCGGCGAATCGTCTGGTCGGTGTTTTCCGGGGGCCGAGCGAACCGCACGGGATAGCCGAGCGTTTCGATGAGCGCCCCCAGGAGCGCCGCGGCTACCGCGTCAGCGGAAAGAATCAGGATCATGGAGTCGGGGTGCGTCGGCGGGTTCGCCTCGAATCCGATAGACATTGGGTGGAAATGTCGCAAGCACTGAACCAACCGTCTTGACTGCCACGAAACGGCGGGAGAGATTCAGCATGCCGGCCTGAGCCGACGATCAATCTTAATCGCATCACCTCGCGGAGTCGTCCCCGCATGATGGCATTCGACCGCACGCCGTCCCTTCCCAACCTCGACCCCAAGACGGTCGAAGCGATCCGGGCGGTGTTGACCACATCGGTCGCGCAGGGCAACCACGCCGACAGTTTGCGCGACCTGCTCTGTACGGCGGCCGCCGAAGCGCGCGAGAAAGGGATTCAAGCCGAGCGGCTGCTGGTCATCCTCAAGGACGTGTGGTACTCGCTGCCCGAAGTCGCCAAGGCCCAGTCGTCCACCGCCGAGAACGCCTTGCTGCAAGAGCTGATCAGCCGGTGCATCCAAGAGTACTACGCGGTCTAGCTCTCCGTCCCTTCCGATTGAGGCTGTTCTTCCCGACATAAGGAAGACGCTGGAGTCGCATCGGGCCGCGGTGGTGCAGGCCCCTCCTGGCGCGGGCAAAACGACGCTCGTTCCACTCGCGCTGCTCGACTCGGCCTGGCTCCGCGACAAAACCATCGTCATGCTCGAGCCGCGCCGCCTTGCGACGCGCGCCGCGGCGCATCGAATTGCCGAGTTGCACGGCGAGCAGATCGGCGGCACGGTGGGCTATCGCATGCGAGGCGACAGCCGTGTCGGTCCGCGCACGCGGATCGAGGTGGTGACGGAGGGAATTCTCACGCGCCGCCTGCAGCGCGATCCCACGCTCGACGGAGTCGGCCTCGTCATCTTCGACGAGTTTCACGAGCGCAGCCTCCACGCCGATCTCGGCCTGGCGCTCACACGTCGAACGCAAGCGCTCGTGCGCGACGACCTGCGTTTGCTCGTGATGTCGGCCACGCTCGACGTCGACGCCGTCGCACGCCTGCTCGGCGGCGCGCCGGTCATCGCCAGCGAAGGGCGCATGTTTCCCGTCGACACGCGGTACATCGCGCCGCGTTCAGGAACTCGCACCGAGACCGCGGTGAGCGCGACGGTCGCTGAAGCGATCCGCTCCGACGACGGTGACGTCCTGGTCTTTCTCCCCGGCGCCGGCGAGATCCGCCGTGTCGAGTCGCTGCTCGCCGACCGCGATCTTCAGGGCGCAGCCGTGCTGACGCTTTACGGCGCGATGATTCCGGATGCGCAGGACCGCGCGCTCCGTCCCGATCCAACAGGCCGGCGCAAGATCGTGCTGTCGACGTCGATCGCCGAGACGAGCCTCACGATCGAAGGCGTGCGCATCGTGATCGACTCGGGGCTGTCGCGCGCGCCGCGCTTTTCGCCGCGCACCGGCATGACGCGTCTCGAGACCATGCGCGTGTCGCGCGCCTCGGCAGACCAGCGTCGCGGGCGCGCGGGACGCCTTGGCCCGGGCGTGTGTTATCGGCTGTGGCCGGAGCATGAAAATCTGCACCTGCTCGCCAACACGCCGCCCGAGATCACGAGCGCCGACCTCGCGCCGCTCGCGCTCGATCTCGTCGCGGCCGGTGTGAGCGACCCGCTGGAGCTCGACTGGATCGACCCGCCCGCGCCCGCGGCCTACGCGCAGGCGCTCGAGCTGTTGCGCGAGCTCGACGCCGTGGATGCATCGTCGCGCCTCACGGCCCACGGCCGGGAAATGAACGCGCTGCCCGTGCATCCTCGGCTCGGCCACATGCTGCTGCGCGCCCGCGACCTCGGCGCGACGGCGCTCGCCTGCGACCTCGCGGCGCTGCTGTCCGAGCGCGACATACTGCGCGGCATCGCGGGACCGATCGACGCCGACGTCGGCTATCGCGTGCTCGCGCTGCGCGCGGCCGGCGACGCACTCCCGCTGGGCGCGGAAGTCGATCGCGACGCCATGCGCCGAGCACGCACCGAAGCCGATCGTCTCGCGCGACAGCTCGGCGCGGAGCGCACCACGCCGCAGCCGTCGCTCGACATGCTCGGCGTGTTGCTGGCGCTCGCGTACCCGGATCGCGTCGCGCAACGCCGCACCGGCGCGCGCCCGCGGTACGTGCTGCGCAACGGACGCGGCGCCGAGCTCACTGGAGCGCAGTCACTCTCGGAATCTCCGTACATCGTGGCGGCCGAGCTCGACGACCAACGTCCGGAGAGTCGCGTCTTTCTCGCCGCGGCAGTCACGATCGATGAGATCCGCGCCGCGTTCGGCGACCAGATCGTGAGCGAGGACGTCGTGGAGTTCGACGACACCTCGTCCGCCGTCGTGGCGCGCCGCCGCGAGCGGCTTGGCGCGATCGTCCTGCGCGATGTTTCGCTCGCCGAGCCAAATCCCGCGTCGATCGCCGACGCCCTCGTCGGCGCGGTGCGCCGCCGCGGCATCGCTTCGCTGCCGTGGTCCGATGCGGCACGCGCGCTTCGCGAGCGCATGGCGTTCGTGGCGCGCCACGACGCGTCGTGGCCCGACGTGAGCGATGAGGCGCTCGTTGCCACGCTCGGCGAGTGGCTCGGGCCACTCGTCACGGGCGTCCGTCGTCTGAGCGATCTCGCACGCGTCGACCTCGTTTCCGCGCTGCTCGAGCGGCTCGATTGGAAGCAGCGCCGCGCCCTCGACGAGCTCGCGCCCACGCACATCGAAGTGCCAAGCGGCTCGCACATTCGGGTCGACTACACGAACCCAAGTGCGCCCGTGCTCGCGGTGCGCATTCAGGAAGTGTTCGGCCTCACGGAATCACCACGGCTGGTGAACGGGCGCGTGCCGGTGACGATGCACCTCCTCTCGCCGGCACAGCGCCCGGTGCAGGTCACCCAGGATCTCGCCGGCTTCTGGCGAACGAGCTATTTCGACGTGCGAAAGGATTTGCGCGGGCGGTATCCGAAGCACGAGTGGCCGGAGAATCCGCTCGAGGCCACGCCCACGCGCCGGGCGAAGCCGCGGGGGTGAGTCTCGGGAGCGCGGGATGACACCGCGATGACACCGCGATGATGCCGGCGTTCGCTGCCGTTACTCGCGCCGCACGAATTGTAGGTCGCGCACCCGGCTGATCGTCAGCGTGAATCCCGTCACCGTCCCGCCGTCCGCCCGCATCACGCGCAATAGCATTTTGTCGCTATTTGTATATAAATCCGTTGCCAGCGGGATGAATCGAAGGTCGGCGGCCCGGCGCCGCTGGATGACGAGAATTCCGTCGCGCGCGACCAGCGTCACCGGCATGTCCAGCTCGTCGCTGTAGTAGTTGCCCACGAGCTGCGCGAGCTGCGCGGCGGGGCGCAGTGGCGCGACCGAGTCCGTCTGCGTCTGTGCACCAGCGGAGAGCAGACTCGTCGAAAGGTCGATTGCCGCAACGGTCGGCTTCTGCGATGCCAACCGGAGGAACACGCTGCCAACCTGCTCGGCGAGCGTCGACGACGCGATCGATGTATTGCACAGCGTGATCACCGAGAGCCCCTTATCGGGAAAGCGCAGCAGCGCGCTCTGATAGCCGCCGTAGGAGCCGCCGTGCGAATAGGTCTTCAGCCCGCGAAATTGCCCGATAGTGAGCGCGAGCGCGTACGGAATGATCTGACCGTCGTTGAGCGCTCCCGGTGCCTGGAGGAGTGCGATCGCCTCCTTGCCGCCCACGCGCCCGCTGCGAAAGTTCGCGTCCCACGTCGCCAGATCCTCCACGGTCGAGTACACCCCGCCGTCGCCCACCACGTCGAACTCGGGCTGGCTGATGCGATACGTCGACCCATTCGGCTGGTAGCCGAGCGCGCGCTGTGGAATGAGCGCGTTGTGATCGTCGCGGAACTCCGTGTGCGCCATGCCGAGCGGCTGGAAGATGCGCTCGGCCGCGAAGTCGCGCAGCGACTGGCCCGACGCGCGCTTCACGACGATCGACAGCAGGACGTAGCCGGTGTTGCTGTACAAGAATTCGTCGCCCGGCTGAAAATTTAGACTTTTCTGACGGCCGACGAGATTGAGGAACTGCTGATCGGTGAGATGCCCGTCGCTCGGCCAGCCGGAGACGGCCAGCAGGGTGAAGTAGTCGCGCAGTCCGCTGGTATGATGCAGCAGGTGGCGCAGCGTGATCGTCGCGCCGAACGACGGCACCTCGGGCACCCATTTCTGGATGGAGTCGTCCAGCGACAGCAGATGCTGCTGTTCCAGCAGCACGATGCTCATCGCCGTGAACTGCTTGGAGATCGACGCGATGTAGAAACGCGTATCGCGCGTGATCGGCGAGTCGTGCTCGAGGTCGGCCATGCCGTACCCCTTCGCAAGCGTCACGACGCCATTTTGGGTCACGGCCACCGCGCACCCCGGCGACTGGCGAGAGTCGTAAGGCGCGAAGATGGAATCGACCCAGCGAGACGCCGAGTCGGCCGGGGCCAGTTGGGCGCCGGTCTGTGCGGCCACCACCATCATGGCGAGCACGACGCGTCGGAGCATGACGGGACCTCCCTCCTAACCTTTCACCCGAACGGCGCCGCTGTCCAGTCGGAACGGTGGCGCCCGGCTTGCAGACTGTGTAGGCGTACCCGGCGTCACCAGACCCGGGTCCACCCATGGGGGATTCTTAATGGCCGAGATCCGAGTCGAGCCCAAACGTCGCAGCTTCACGTGGTTATGGGTCCTGCTGCTCGTCGTCGTCGTGGGCGGACTCGGCTATTACGTCCTCTACTATCGGAACGGCTGATATCGGAACGGCTGACCAGCGCGAACGTTTCTCGTAGCCGAACGCAGGAGCACTGCATGGAACGCAACGACCGTGAGAGCCGCGATGCCGCCGGCATCGGCCCCTATGCACGAGAACGCGAGCAGCTGGTGGCCTTGAGCACCCTCGGCTCCTGGACGGTGTCGGAGGGTGAACCCGACGTCCGCGGCTGGGACGTCCGCACCGTGAGCGGGCGACAGCTGGGCAGCGTCGCCGACCTGCTCGTCGATGCCAAGGCCGGCGAAGTCGTTCTGCTCGACGTCGATCTTCCCGGTACCGACCGCCACACCTTCGTGCCAATCCGTGTCGTGCAGATCGACCGTGCGAAGCGCGTGGTGCTCATGGATTCCGCCGACCTGCCGGAGACGGCAGAGGCGCGCGGCGCCAAGGTCGTCGTTGCGGATCGCCGTGGCGAGTCAAACGCGGGAACCGTTCGCTATCCGCGGAGCGATCGCGAGATCGAAGTCGCGCGTCCGCCGGTCGCCGACGACGTGGCGCCGCTCGACACGCGTGCGGCCGACCTTGCGGAGAGCGAGCGTCGGCGCGGCGACCGGCGGCGGATCGAGCGAGTCGGCACTGATTTCTGAACGATCAGGCCCGCAGCAGCTCCGCCAACTCCGACCGCCCGTCCACGATCCGTTCCGCCACGGCACGCCCGCACAGCGCGCCGACGACGTTTCCAGTTCCTGAATAGGCGCCGATCGCCCACACGCCGGGCCGCACCTCTTCGAGAATCGGCATGCCGGTGTGCGTGTAGCCCACGGCAGCCCCCCACCGGTGCGTCACCGGTGCGTCCACCTGCAGCTCGTCGCGAAGGAACGCCGTGAGCGCGGTTTGTACGGCCTCGGACGGGCTCGAGTCGCTCGTCCACTCCGCGTCACCGCCGACGTCGCGAAAGCCGCCGAGCACGATGCGACGATCGGGACGCTGCTGCCAGTAGTCGAGGCCCCAGCGCGCGTACACCGGTCGCGGCAGGTGGACGTTTGGCACCGGCGCGGTCGCGAGCATCTGCAGCCGCGCCGTGCGCACGCGCGGCGCGAGCTCCGGCAGGATCGTCTCGAGGCGTCCGTCCACCGCGACGACCACGTGCTCGGTGTGTACCCGGCCGTGCGGCGTGACGACCCATCCGTCGTCGATCGACAGCGCCGGTGAGCGAGCGAAGAGGCGCGCGCCCCGATCCACCGCCTGTTCGGCGAGCGAGGCGCAACGGCGCGCCGGATCGAACGCCGCGTCGGCGGGAAAGAGCAACCCGCGGCCTTCCGGACCGGCGTAGCGCTCCACGGGCAGCGCGTCGCGACGCATCGCCTCGTATTGCAGCGCGCAGTCGCCGGCCTCCTCCTCGGAGAGCGCGATGCGGAGCGTGCCGGTGCGACGCACGGCGGCTGGCGTCTCCTCGCCCATGCGGAGGATTTGCTTTAGCGTTTGCTCATAAATCGCCGTCGCCGCACGGCGGCCGAGCCGTGTGACGGCGTCGTGGTGAAACATCGCGAGCCCGCCGAGCAGGAACCCGCCGTTCCGGCCCGCCGCGCCGCCGGCGACGGACACGGCGTCGATGCCGACGACACGTTTGCCCGCGGCGAGCAGCGCGTGCACGCAAGCGAGGCCTGAGCCGCCGAGCCCCACGACGCAGACGTCGGCGTTCACGTCGCCCGACAGCTCGTGCAGCGTGAGCGTATCGGGCACGCCCCAGATCGGTGTGTTCGCGGCCGTCATTCGGCGAAATCTAGACGGCCATGGTGCCGCGCCGCGAAACGGCGTGGCTGAAACCGCGACCGCCGAGCTCGCGTACGACCACCCACGAGTCGCCGTCCGACGCTTCCCTCTCGTATCGAGATTCGCATGCACGCCCTGCTTCGCGATGTGCGCTACGGCATCCGCTCGCTGCTCAAGAGCCCCGGACTCTCCATCGTCGCGGTACTCGCGCTGACGCTCGGCATCGGGCTCACCACGACGATGTTCAGCATCGTATACGGCGCGCTGATGAAGGGGCTGCCCTACCCCGACGGCGATCGCATCATGGTGGTGCAGCGCGCCAATCCGGGTCGCGGCATTCAGCAGCAGGAGCTGCCGATCCAGGACTACGCCGATTTCAAAGCGCAGCAGCGGAGCTTCGGCGAGCTCGCCGCCGTCACGTCGGGCACGATCTACGTGAGCGGCGACGAGAAAGCCGAGCGCTTCGACGGCTCGTGGATCACGGCGAACATGTTCGACATGGTCGGCGTTCGGCCGGTGATCGGCCGGAATTTCCGCGCCGGCGAAGACTCGCCGTCGGGCGAAAAAGTCGCGATCCTGGCCTACTCCATGTGGACCGAGCGCTACAGCGGCGATAAGAACATTGTCGGAAGGCAAATTCGCGTAAATGGCGTACCGTTCACAGTCGTCGGCGTCATGCCCGACGGCTTCGCCTTTCCGAACAACGACAAGATCTGGGTTCCGCTGCAAACCGACCCCCTTGCCTCCAAGCGCGGCGAAGGACAATCCGTCCTGGCGGTGGGCAAGCTCAAGCCGGGCGTGTCGCTCGATCAGGCGAACGTCGACCTGGCGACGATCTCCAAGCGGCTGGCGAGCGAGTACAAGGAGACGAACGACGGCTTCACCGCCTCGGCGCAGAAATTCACCGACAACTACATCGGCAAGGAGCCGCGGCAGCTCCTCTTCACGATGCTCGGCGCCGTGTTCTTCGTGCTGCTCATCGCCTGCGCGAACGTGGCCAACCTGCTGCTCGATCGCGCGGCGCATCGCACGAAGGAGGTCGGCATCCGCACGGCGCTCGGCGCTTCGCGTTCGGCGGTGGTGCGCCAATTCCTCGCCGAAGCGCTCGTGCTCTCTCTCGCCGCGACGGTGTGCGGCGTGATCGTCGCGCACTTCGGCGTGCTGCTGTTCAACCGGGCAATCACGGTCACGCAGGTTCCCTCGTTCATCGACATTCGCCTCCATCCGCCGGTCCTGCTCTTCACGATCGCCGTGGCATTCCTGACGACGTTGATCTCGGGCGCCATTCCGGCGATCCAGTCGTCGCGTGCCGACATCAACGCGATTCTCAAGGACGAATCGCGCGGCGCGTCGAGCTTCAAGATCGGGCGCATCAGCAAGGCGCTCGTGGTGTTCGAGATCGCGCTGTCGTGCGGGCTGCTTGTCGCGGCCGGCCTGATGATCAAGAGCGTGACGAAGATGAAGACGATGGATCCGGGCTACACCGCGGCGAACGTCTTTACGGCGCGCCTCGGATTTCCCGCGGCGTACACCGATACCGTCGCCGAGTGGCGCTTCTTCGATCAGGCGCTCGAGCGCGTGAGCGCGCTGCCCGGCGTGCAGTCGGCCGCGATCAGCAGCGGATTGCCCGGTGCGAGACAGGGTTACAGCGGCAACCGCTTCGCCGTGGACGGCCAGACGTATCTCAAGGACAAGGACTACCCCACGACGAGCTGGCTCATCGTGAGCCCCAGCTTCTTCGCGACGCTGCGGGTGCCGCTCGTCGAAGGGCGTGTCTTCAATTCGTCGGATCGTGCCGACGGCTTGCAAGTCACCGTCGTCAACCGGGCGTTCGCGAACAAGTACTTCAAGAACGTGAGCCCGATCGGCCGGCGCATTCGCCTCGGCGGAGCGAACAGCACGACACCGTGGCGCACGGTCGTGGGCGTGGTGGGCGACATGTTCAGCGGCAATCAGGACGAGCCGATGTCGCCGGCCATGTTTCAACCGTTCGCGCAGGCTCATGTGTCCTTCGCGTATATCTCGGCGCGGACTGCCGGACCGCCGCTCACGATCGCGCAGAGCGTGCGCGACGCCGTCGCATCGATCGACGCCGACATTCCCCTGTACTGGGTCCAGTCGCTCGACGAAGCGGTGTCGCAATCGCTGTGGTTCATTCGCGTGTTCGGGACGATGTTCATGATCTTCGGGTTCGTCGCGCTCTTCCTCGCGTCGGTCGGGCTCTACGCCGTGATGTCCTTCTCCGTGAGCCGCCGCACCCGCGAGGTGGGCATCCGCATGGCGCTCGGCGCGCAGGGGCGCGACGTCGTGCGCATGATCTTCGGGCAGGGCGCGCTGCAGCTCGGCGTGGGCATGGCGTTGGGCCTCGCGTTGGCGCTCGGCATCTCGCAGCTGCTCAAGATCGTGCTCTTCCAGGTGCAACCGCGGGACCCCGCCGTATTCGGCGGGGTGGCGCTGGTGCTCGTGATCGTGGGGCTGTTCGCCTGCTTCATTCCGGCGCGCCGGGCGACGCGGGTGGATCCGCTGGTGGCGCTGCGGAGCGACTGAGGCACTAGGGCTGGGCGCTGGGCGCCGTGACGGGCGCCGCCCTTCGTGCGTCATTCCCGGTACGAACGGCCGAGAGTTGACCACGGAGCGAGCGCGGCGTAGGTTCAGTGCATGATGACGCCCGCCAATAATTCCAATCGGCTGAATAATCGGAACTCCTCGAGGAGATCTGGCTAGCACGCGCTCATCGATACGACGCGAGGCCTGCCAGATTCACCGGCGGGCCTTTTTTGTAAGAGCACGTGAAGGTGCAGGGCCAAGTGATGGGGTGTAGATCAATTGGCAGATCGCCTGACTGTTAATCAGGAAGTTGTAGGTTCGAGTCCTACCGCCCCAGTGATGTAAATCGTTGACACGACATGCGACAAGCGAGACCGCTCCGTGCACCACCGGAGCGGTCTCGCTTTTCTTGCGCCCTACCAGAACAACACGCGATGCCGCACGGCTCCCTGCACTCTCCAGAACACCGACACCGGCGGAACGAGCGCCGACGTGATCACCATCTCCGCGCGATGCGACAGCGTGCGCGACGTTCCCCGTAGACGGCGTAACGTGAAATTCAGGGTGAGCGCGAGCCACACCGCGGCGCAGACCATCGTCACGTTCGGGTTTCCCGTGACTGCGCCGATGACCATGCCGGCGAGCGCCGCGACGATGGGGTAGTAGCTCCACGGCCGCCCAGGCCGCACGAAGTCGTCGTAGTGCTTGGGATGCTTTTTGTATAGGAGGGCGTCGTACGTGGCCTTCTGTTGTTGGCGCACGCTCACTCCCCACGCCGCGCGGCGCACCGGATGGACCACGACGGCCTCCGGTACGTATTCGACCCAGTGGCGCGCGTCGAGCAGGCGAAAGTAGAGATCGCTATCCTCGCGCCACGCGGCACCGAACGCCTCGTCGAACCCGCCCAACTGCTCGAGCACCGCGCGGCGCACGAAGCAGTTTGCGCTCACGAAGCCGGCGCTCTCGAGGCCAGCGGCGTCGCGCTCGTAATCCGTCGGCAATCCGGATAGCGGCACGCTGATGCGTCCCCACGCGGCATCGACGCGCCGATCGTCGAACAGCTTCGCGGCTTGTTCGAGCCAGTCCGCCGCCGGTATGGTATCGTCGTCGGTGAAGCCGACGACCGGCGCCTGCGCCGCGCGCCAGCCCATGTTGCGCGCCACCGACGGTCCGTGACCCTTGCCTTCAACCTCGATGTAGTGGAGCGTGGCTCCCGGCCGGCCACCGCTCGCCGCGAATCGGACCTGCTGGCGCGTATCGTCGCTCGCCGCATCGTCGGCGACGATGATCTCGTACTCCCACGCCGAGAGAGATTGGTTGACCAATGCGCGCAGGCATCGCTCGAGTAGCTCGGGCCGCCGATACGTCGGCACAACGACGGAGATGCGCATCACACGAGCCGCGGCGTAACCGCCGGAACTTCGATCGGTTTTTCCAATGGTTTTTCCACGATGAACGAACCGATCACCAGCGCGTCGAGCGGCGACGTCCAAAAGCTCTCGATCGCGTCGCGGGGCGTGCAGACGATCGGCTCGCCGCGGGTGTTGAACGACGTGTTCACGAGCACGGGCACACCGGTTTTCCGTTCGAACGCGCTCAACAGATCGTAGTAGCGCGCGTGCTGGTCGCGGCGGATCGTCTGCACGCGCGCCGTTCCGTCGACATGGCGCACCGCCGGGATTCGATGCTGCTTGTCCTCCCGCACGCCGAACGTGAACAGCATGAACGGTGCGCTCGAGGCCTCCACGAACCACTCGGCGGCATCCTCTTCCCTGATCACCGGCGCAACGGGACGAAAGTCTTCGCGATCCTTGATGTCGTTCAGCCGCGATTGCATGGCGGGATCGATGGGGCTCGCCAGAATCGACCGTGCGCCAAGCGCGCGCGGCCCAAATTCCATCCCGCCCTGAAACCAGCCGATCACTCTGTTGTCGGCGAGCAGCGCCGCAGTGCTCTCCGCGACGTCGTCGACGCGGCGATAGGGCAACTTGGACCACTTGAGAAATTCCTCGATCTCGTCGTCGGCGTAGGCCGGACCGAGGTAGGCGTGCTCCATGTTCCAGTGTGTCGTCGCGCCTCGTTCGCGCGCGTCTACGAGGAGCGCGGCGCCGAGCGCGGTACCAGCATCGCCGGCGGCCGGCTGCACCCAGACCTCGTCGAAGATCTTCTCGTCGCGCACCCGGGCGTTCATGACGCAGTTGAGCGCCACGCCCCCGGCCATGCAGAGGCGCGGCGACGCGGTCGCGCGGCGCAACCACTTGGCGAGGCGAACCACCGTTTCCTCGAGCACGACTTGCAGCGAGCGCGCGACGTCGAAGTGCCGCTGCTCCAGCGGGCCACCACGCTCGCGCGCCTCGCCGAACAGCGCGGTGAAGTCCGCCGGTTCGATGGTGTACGTACCGTCGCCGCGCACATTTACCACGCGCCGGAACTGATCGACGAACGCCGGTTCCCCGTACGACGCGAGCGCCATCACCTTGTACTCGTCCGACGAGCGCAGGAAGCCGAGATGATGCGTGACGTCCTCGTAGAGCAGTCCGAGCGAATGCGGCACGTCCACCGTACCGAGCGCATCGAGCGTGGCGTCGCGGCCGTACCAGTAGCTCGTCGTCGCCCGCTCGCCGCGCCCGTCGAGGCAGAGCACGGCGGCGTCGGCAAACGGGGAGGCGAGAAACGCGCTGGCAGCGTGCGCCTCGTGATGCTCGACGAAGTACCAGCGGTACGGTGAGTCCCAGCATGCGCCCTTGAACCGTTTTCGCAAATGCAGCGGCACGCCGTCGACGAGCTGGCGCGGCGCGTTCAGAACGTGCGAGAGGAAGAGCGGGTCCCACGGCCCCTCCGTGCCGTTCTCGGGATAGGCGGCCGGATTCAGCGGGATCGCGATCGTCGGGTCGCCGGCCCGTGCTCCGAGCAAACCCCGCGGATCGAAGGAATACGCAACGTGCGCCACGTCGCAGAGCGTGAGGCGGGCGCGATCGAGACAGAAATCGATCGCGTGAAACGGTAGCTCCCACGCGCTGAACGGCACCGGCCGTTTGCCGTGCTTGATTTTGTTGAAGCGTTCCTCTTCCGCCGCCGCGACGACCACTCCGTCGTGCACGAGACAGGCGGCCGGATCATGGAATGCCGCATTGATTCCCAGCGTATACATCGGCGTTCTCCAGAAGATTTTGTGAGCGGGGCGACAGAGCAAGCAGCTCGAGCGCGGCACGCGTGAGCTCGTCGGGCTCGACGCCGCGCAGACAAGCGTTGTGGCCGTACGGACACACGCTCTTGAAGCAGTTCCTGCACGGCACGTCGTGCGACAACACGCGGCTCGCCACCTGCCAGGGCGTGTGCTGCGGATTGGTGAGCGCGTAGAGATCGACAACCGGCGTGCCGACCGCCGCCGCGATGTGCGCCGGTCCCGTGTTGTTGGTGATGAGCAGCGGCGCCGCCTCGATCAGCGCGGCGAGGCCCGCGAGGTCGAGGCGGCCCGCGAGGTCGACGGCGCACTGCCCCGCCCTCGCGCAGACGTCGGCAATGAGCGCGGACTCATTCGCGTCGCCGGTCACGAGTACGCGATGCGGGCGCGAGGTGCAGATCGCGCGCACAGCGCGCGCGAAGCGGTCGGGCGGATACCGGCGCGACGCGGCACTGGCGCCGGGGTGCAGCACGAGCCAAGGATCCAGCGGTTCGACGCCGACGCCGGCCAGCAACGCGCGGACGCCGGCGCGCGCAGCGGCGGGCACTCGAAGAACGAGACGCGTATCCGACGGGCGCGACCCAACCTCGGCGACCAACGCGAGCTGGCGCTCGACCTCGTGCCGAATGCCTTGCGCCGGCTCCGGATCGGGCACCCAGGTCGACAGCAGTTGATACGGATTCTCGCGCGCGTGCGCGAGCCGCAGCGGAATGTCGGCGAGATGACACAACATCGCCGACGGCAGCGCGCTCTGGGAGAACACGGTAAAGATGACGGCGCCGTCGAAGCGCCCTTCGCGCAGCGCCTCTATGATCCCGCGATCGGCCGCGGCCGAGATGCGCGCGCGCGTGGCCTTCAGCCAGGGCGCGTCGTACAGGACGACGTCATCGACGTGAGG
Source organism: Gemmatimonadota bacterium (assembly GCA_028287235.1). GTDB lineage: Bacteria > Gemmatimonadota > Gemmatimonadetes > Gemmatimonadales > Gemmatimonadaceae > JAQBQB01. The sequence continues at coordinate 96,746 of JAQBQB010000028.1, forward strand.
AACGAGGGCGGCAGCCGCCGCGCCCGATGGCGACGTGAGCAACGTGATGTGGCGATCGCGTCCGCTCTCTTTCAACGCGCGGATCGCCGGCGTCGTCATGAGCACGTCGCCCATGGAATCGAGCCGGATGCACAGGAGTCGGCGAGTGCTCGCCCACGCGGCCGCTGGATGCGTCATGCAATCGCCCTCGTGGTGCCGAGCACGATATCGGCGACGGTGGCGAAGCGTCGTGTGACGTGATCGGGTTTTCGAAGCGGCGACGTGCGCCATTCTGTCTCACCGCCGGAGTCGAACAGGATCGCGCGACAACCGGCCGCGTGCGCCGCTTCGACGTCGTCGAGTATGTCGCCGACCATCCACGCCTCGCCGGGATCGACATGCAACGCGGCCAGCGCTCGCTGAATGAGTCCAGCGTTGGGCTTGCGGCACCGACAGGCGCAACGGTAGCGAACGACCGAAGCATTCGGGTGATGCGGGCAGTAGTGAAACCCGTCGAGCTGCGCTCCACAGTCGGCGAACAAGCCGTGAAGCCTGCGCTCCACCCCGACGAGCGCGGATTCCGGAAAATACCCGAAGGCGACTCCCGGTTGGTTCGATACCACCGCCATTCGAACTCCGGCGCGCGCGAGGCGCGCGACCGCGCGACCAGCGCCGGGCATGAAGCGGATGCGCTCCAAGTCGACATTGAACGGCAGATTCTCGACGAGCGTTCCGTCCTTGTCGAGGAGCAGCGCGCGTGAAATCATGCGCCCCCCTCCACTGCCACGGCGCAGAGCACGATTGACGTGGTCCGTGCTCTCGCGCGGATGACGTCGGCGTACAGCGCGTCGATCGATGCCGCGACGTCGCGCCAGCGGAAGTGACATCGCACCCGTGCCACGGCACTGCGCGACATTCGCTCGCGGAGCACCGCGTTGGTGCAGAGCACGGCGGCGCGATCGGCGATCGTGGCCGGATCGTGCGGCGGAACGAGAAACCCGGTCTCGCCTTCGATCACGCTGTACTTGATTCCACCAACGCGCGAACCAATCACCGGCGTACCACACGCCATCGCCTCGAGCGGGGTGATGCCGAAGGGCTCGTACCAGGGCGTCGTGACGAACGCATCCGCCGCGCTGTAGTAATAGCGGAGGATGTCCCCTCCGCGACGACCGACGAACGTCACGAGACTCCGAACGCCGAGTGTCTCGGAGAGCTCGCGCAGTTGGCGCAGATAGGGCGTCGCCGTTTCGTCGGGAAGATCGCTCTCGCCACCCACCACCAGGAGCCGGGCGCTGACGCCGTGCCTGGTACGCAGCTCGGCGAGCGCGCGAATCACGTCCTCGACGCCTTTGCGCGGAACGAGGCGCCCGAGCTGCAACAGCGTCGGCGCGTGCGGATGGAGCTTGAGCACCGTGCGCGCCCGACCGCGGCCCACAGGGTGAAAGCGCCGCCGGTCGACGCCGCACGGCACGATGCGCAACCGCTCGGGCTTGGCGTGATAGAGCTTGGTGAGGTCCTCGGCATCCTGCGGGCACTCCGCCACCACGGCATTTGCCTCGGCGACGAGCCGCTCCTCGATCTCGCCTCGTTCATCTGGGAATCCGTCGGCAGACCCTTGATGGAGCCGCCGCACTCGGCCGAGCGCATGGAACGTGACCACGAACGGGAGACCGATCGCCTGCTTGACGAGTCGCGCCGCGACCGCCGAGGTCCAGAAGTTCGCGTGCGCGATATCGTAGGCCGTTCCGCTGCCCTGAGCGAAGCTCACGATGAAGTCGGCGAAGGCCGGCATGAACGGCAGCAGCGCCTCCTTCGCCACGGCGCACGGTGGGCCGGCGTCGACATGAACGACGCGCACGCGAGGTGCCCACTGCAGAACGGTCGGGAGCGCCCCGTCGTCGCGGCGCGTGAACACGTCGACCATGTGTCCGCGGTCGGCCAGCTCGAGCGCGAGCTGCGCGACGTAGACGTTCTGCCCACCACAGTCGGTTCCGCCGAGCGCGGCGAGAGGCGAGGCGTGCTCGCTGATGATCGCGATGCGCTTGCTCATGCCGCGACCTCCCTGAGCACCGCATCCCAATCGCTGGTGAATCGCTGGATGTTGTACCGCTCCATGGCGGTCTTTCGCGCGCCCTCGCCAAGCCGCTGCGCTTCGCCCCGATCGGCGAGCAGCCCGCGCGCCGCGTCGGCGACGCGATCGAGCGACGTGTCGATGAAACCCGATTCGCCGTTGCGGATGACCGCCGCGAGCTCGCAGGTCGCGAGTCCGACGATCGGCAGGCCGATCATCATGGCCTCGAGAAGAGCGAGCCCGAGGCTCGTTTGGCGAATCGGGCTGAACGCGAAACGATAGCGAGCCTGGAACGCTGCGAGCTGCGGCGGGTCGATCTCGCCGATTCCGCCCAACGATTCCGCGTCCATGCCCACGAGGTCGATGGGGACATGCGCGCCGACGCGGGTGAACACGTCCGCCCCCATTCGCCTGCCGCGCCCGCGCAGGTGATTGATGGCGCACACGCCGCGCGGCAGCTCGCCCGTGAAGCGGACGTCGCCGGGAATGAGCACGCCATGCTCGATCACGCGTACAGGCGAGCGTCCCGAATCCCACATCTCGGCGTTCCACGACGTGACGTGCACCACGAGCACGCTCGGATCGTCGACGGGATGCAGCTGCGCGAATGGATGGTCGAGCGGCGGATCGTGCTCGAGGTACACGCCGGGCAATTGTCGCTGCGCGGGCGAGAGAATCTCGAACTGATCGGCGGTATAGTTGCGCCGCTGTTGAAAGAGCACGCAGTCGAACGCGGTGCGCCGTACCGCGTCCGAGGGGATCTCATGCAGGTTCGACGGCCACGGAAACGTGCCCGCCCGCCCGCCGTACGGATGCGGCCGTCCCGCTTTGAACGGGACGTAGAAGTCGTGCGGCGTTTGTGACAGGTACCACAAGTAGTTCCCATGCACGTGCCAAGTCAGGACTCGCAGGCGCGCGTTGCTATGCATGAGCGAGCTCCGAGTGAAGCACTGAATCGGCCGCGTGGAGCACGTCGCCGACGGAGACTCCCGCGGCGCACTCGTGGCCGAAGGGGCAGGTGACGTGCATGCACGGCCGGCAGGGAACGTCGTGCCAGAGCACGCGATGGCGAGATGCATCGACCGGCGCCCAGCGCGCGACGTCAGAGCCCGACGCGACCACGACGCTCCGTGTTCCGACGGCCGCGGCGACGTGTGACGTGCCGGTGTCGTTGCAGACGACGAGCGCCGCGTCTTTGATGAGCGCGGCGAACGCGCCGAGGCTGAGAGCACCGGTGAGGTCGACTGCCGCTGCACGCATGCGATGGCGGACCGCCGCTGTCTCGCCGCCTTCTGCGGCGACTCCGGTGAGTACAACCGTGTAGCCCCGCTCCGCCAGCGCGTCGCCAACCGCGGCGAATCGCTCCGGCGACCAGCGTCGCGATGGAAAGCGAGCTCCCGGGTGAATGCAGACGTACGGCTGCGCACCCAGGTATAGGCTCGCTTCGGTCGCGCGAAGCCGCGCACGATGTGCCGCCGTCACCTCGAGCTCGAGCGCCACGCCGGTGTCGGGACACCCCAGCGCCCTCGGAAGCGCGAGCAGCCGCTCGATCTCGGTACCGGACTCCGGCCACGGGACGAACAGTCCGCCACCGGAGACGACGTCGTCGCCACGGTAGAACGCGGCGATCCACCGCGCGCCGAGCAGCGCGACGAGCTCGTTGACGTGCGCCCCGCTGCCGTGAAGCTGAATGACGATGTCGAACGGTCGTCGCTGCATGCGGTCGAGGAAGCCAACGATGCGTGCCGGGTGGACGTCGCGCTCCGGAAGTCCAGGGAATCCCGGGAACTCCTCGAATACGTCGACATACCGATGCAAGTGCGCGACGAGCTCGCGCGCCCACGGCAGACCGACGAGCGTGATCTCCGCCCGCGGGAACCCGGCGCGCAACGCGCGTAGCGCGGGCACGGCACACAGCATGTCGCCGAGATGAAGCGCCCTGATCACGGCGATACGCATCAGGCCGTGCCCCCTGTGATTTTAGATTTTTCTAATGGCGCTCGCTTCGCTGTGCACATGCCACGACCGCCGTTTGCGTGAGGGACGGTGCGCTCTGCAAGCGGCAGACCACTTCCGTGCCGCGCGCGCGACTCTGCACGCATGCGAATACGGGTGTCGTTTCACGTCTCGCGCGCTGGTGGCGGCACACCCTCTGCTTCGCCGGGAACCGATGTCATCGCGCGAGCCACGTCTCTGGACGAACGATCCGCGCGCTAGCTGGCGTCGTGTCGGCCAGCTCGTCGATGCGAACGCCATCGCGCAGACGGTCGCGTCGCAACTCGCCGGCGGAGTATTCCTCACCGGCTTCGCGCTTGCGCTGGGCGCCGGCTCACTCGCCATCGGAGTGATCGCGGCCATTCCTCTTGCGGCGAAGATTGCGCAGCTCGTGCTCTCGTGGTGGATCGAACGCGCCGGCCACTGGGCCGAGTGGGCGATATGGGGCGCGGTGACGTCGCGCGGACTGCTGCTGAGCGTTCCCGTGATCGCGCTGGCGCACGGCGAACCCCGTGCGCGCCTCGATCTGCTCGTCGTCGTGTTGACGCTCTCAGCGCTGGCGGCGAGCGTCTACGAGCTCTCCGTTCTCACCTGGCTCGCCGAGTTGATTCCGGAACCGCTGCGCGGCGTGTTCTGGGGACGGCGCGGGAGAAACGCGGGCGTCATCGGCATCGCGGCGTCGATCGCCGCGTCGCTGCTCGTCGACCACGACGATCGCGGTGCCAACGCACTGCTACCGCGCTTCGCGCTCGTCTTCGGAATCGGCGCGGTAGTCGGGCTGCTCGGTGTGTACTTCCTCGCGAGTCTGCCGCGTCCGCGGCGCGAGCACACCCGCGATACCGCGATTCCATTGCGCGAGGTGCTTCGCGCGCCGCTGCACGACGCGAACTTTCGCCGCTTCGTCCTGTTCAGCGCGCTCTGGAGCTTCGCCGCCGGATGGATGGCCCCCTTCTATATGGTGTTCATGCTCCGACAGCTCGGTCTATCCTTTCTGCAGGTGACCTTGCTCACCAGCCTTACCAACATGCTCATGGCGCTGTCTCAGACACATTGGGGACGGCTCGGCGACCACTTCGGCACGAAGCCGGTGTTGAGGATCGGCGCGTATCTGATCGCGCTCACGCCGCTGGCCTGGCTCGCAACCGCGCCGGGCCGCGCGTGGCCGGTCATCGTGGTGCAGGTGCTCTCCGGATTCGGCTGGAGCGCGTTTCACGTGAGCTCGAGCAATCTCGCGCTCAAGCTGGCGCCGGTACAACGCCGTCCCTCGTACCTCGCGTCGTTCGGCGCACTGAGCGGTCTTGCCGAAGGTGCGGCGCCAGTGATTGCCGGAGCCGTGCTGTCGGCGCTCGGCAGCGGCGCAGCGCCAACAATGTTGGAGTATCGTGTGATGATGATCACACAGTTTGTGCTGTTCGCCATTGCAACCGCGCTTCCGCGGTGGATCGTCGAGCCTGGAGGGCAGGCGGTGGGACACCTCCTCCGCGTCATGGGGCGCTTCCGCGCGATGGACGCGAGCCGGCCCGTCGCGATGCTCTTCGATCACGGGTACACGCACCTAGCCCGCGTGGCCGATCTCATCGCGCGCGAATTTCCGCGCGACGCAGAACCGATCTGAGTTCGCGTCCGAGATCATGGCGCAGGGCATGCCGCTTGCTGCACCCGCGGCTCCCAACTTCAACGAGTCGCGGCCGCGTGATCAGCTTCATCGAGAACGGTGAGATCTACGCACCAGAGCCACGAGGCCGCGCGTCGGTGTTGTTGCTCGGCGACACTGTCGCCGCGATGGGCGCGATCAGCCGTCCCGCGATCGATGCGCTCGGTATCGAATACGACGTCATCGACGCCTCGCACTCGATCGTTTGTCCAGGGTTCATCGATCCGCACGAGCACCTCCTCGGCGGCAGTGGCGAGCAAGGCTTCTCCACCGCCACGCCGGAGATCTTCCTCGAGGAAATAATTCGCTACGGCTTCACGACGGTCGTGGGCTGCCTCGGCGTCGACATCACAGGGAAGAACATGGCGGGCCTCATCGCCAGAGTGAAAGCGCTGCGCGAAGAGGGCGTCAACGCCTTGGCTTGGACCGGCGGCTATCGCGTGCCGCCGGCAACGCTCACGGGCACAGTGCGCGACGACATCATATTCATCGACGAGGTCATCGGCGCGGGTGAGGTCGCCATCTCGGACACGCGCAGCATGGATCCCGATCCGCGCGAGGTGGCCAAGGTCGTCCACGATGCGTACGTCGGCGGAATGCTGGCGCGGAAATGCGGCCGTACTCACTTTCACGTTGGCGATCGCCCACGCCGTCTCGCGCCGCTGCGCGAGCTGATCTCGCTCTACGACGTCGAGCCCGAGTGGCTGTACGCCACCCACGTCGAACGCAGCGAGGCCCTGATGCGCGAGGCGATCGCGCTCTCGCGCCAGGGCGCATATGTCGACATCGACGTGGTCGAAGAGGATCTGCCGAAGTGGCTCCCGTTCTATCTCGGCAACGGCGGCGACCCTTCGCGGCTCACGGTCTCGTCCGACGCATCGATCTCCAGTCCGCGCACCCTGTTCGAGCAGCTGCGCGCCAGTGTACGCGACGCGAAGCTCCCACTGGAGCGCGTTCTTCCACTGGTAACGTCGAACACCGCCGGAGCGCTTCAGCTCGCGCGTCACGGTAGGATCGCCGTAGGATGCCGCGCGCACGTCGTGCTGCTCGATCGCGTCTCGCTAGAGGTGACCGACGTGCATGGGCGCCGCGGATGGATGTTGCGTGGCGGCGAGCTCACGACCCGGTCGCATTGGTTGAGCGGCAGCAAGCGTGAGATTCATCTGGCGGGCACCAACGCCCGAGGAGAAGCGTCATGACACACAAGCGTGGGGCACTGATCGTCATCGGCGGACACGAGGACAAGGAAGGCGACAAGCTGATCCTCCGCGAAGTCGCTCGACGGGCCGGACCGAACGGCAAAGTCGTTGTCTCGACCGTCGCGAGTAGCGATCCCGACGAGTATTGGGAGATCTACAAGCGCGTCTTCCGCGGACTCGACGTACCGCACGTCTTCCATCTCGACGTGCGCGACCGCGAGGAGGCACGGTCGGAGAGGAAGTTGCGCGTGCTCGACGACGCCACCGTGGTGTTCTTCACCGGAGGCGACCAGCTCAAGATCACCAGCCAGCTGGGCGATTCCCCGCTCTACGAACGTATCTGCCAGATCTACCAGGAAGAGGGCGGGACGATCGCAGGCACGTCGGCCGGTGCCTCGATGATGTGCGAGACCATGCTCGTCCGCGGCGATCAGGAGCAGTCGGCGCGCGTCGGCGCGGAGCTCGTCATGGCACCCGGGCTGGGATTCATCAAGAACGCGATCATCGATCAGCATTTCGCGCAGCGCGGGCGCATCGGTCGGCTGCTTGGCGCGGTCGCGCACAACCCGCGGGTCCTCGGCATCGGCATCGACGAAAACACCGCCTCCGTTTTCGAGGACGCGCACTTCTCCGTCATCGGCGAGAACGCGGTGTACGTCGTCGACGGCAGCACGTCAGGGTATTCGAACCTCGCCGAGTTGCAGCAGGATCACGCACTGTCGTTGTTCGACGTACGAGTGAGCGTGTTGAGCCATGGAGACAGATTCGAGCTCGAGGAGCGGCGAGCGAAGGGGTCGCCGGAATGGGAGAAGAGACGGGAGCCAACAGAAGTGGTGGCCTGAGCACCGCGGAGGGCGGAGTCGCAATCGCGGCCGCGCCGTTCGGTTCGGCCGAGATGCTCGTCAGCCGGGTGCGCGCGTTGCGCGGCCCGAACTACTGGCGCCTCGCGCCGGTGATCGCGTGCGACGTGCGCCTGGGTGCACTCGAACGGGCAACGTCGGCGGAGCTCCCGGATTTCTGCGACCGGCTGCTCGCCTTCTTGCCGTCGCTGCGGGAACATCTCTGCGTCGGCGGCGCCTCGGGCGACTTCGCCGAGGCGCTGACCTCGGGCGCAGAGCTGACGTTCGTGCTCGAACGCGTCGCGCTCGAGCTGCAGAAGTTGGTGGGGTGCGACGTCTCGTTCGGCCGGGTGGTTCACTCGGGCGACACGGGTGTGTGGTGGGTCATCGTCGCCTACGACGAAGAGGACGTCGGGCTCGATGCGATGCACGACGCCGTACTCATCGTGCGCGCGTGTATCGACGGCGCGCCGCTCGAGGTCGGCGCCCTAGTGGCGGATTTACAGGATACATATGAGCGTTCTCGGCTCGGGCCGTCCACGGCGGCCATCGTCGAAGAAGCCCGCCGGCGCGGGATTCCCGTGCGGCGGCTCAACTCCCGCTCGCTCGTCCAGCTCGGGCTGGGGCGCAACCTCCGTCGAATTCAGGCCACGATCAGCGAGAATACAGGCTCCATTGCCGTGGAGATCGCACAGAACAAGGAGGATACCAAGCGCGTGTTGAGCAACATCGGCCTCCCCGTCCCACTCGGCGGTGCGGTGCGATCGCTGGAGCACGCCATCGAGCTGGCCAACGAGATCGGCTATCCGGTGATCCTCAAACCGATCGACTCGAGCCATGGGCGCGGCATCTCCGGGCGTCTCGACTCGCCCGACGCCCTGCCCGATGCCTGGGAGCTCGCGCGCGTCGTCTCCCTTGGCGTGCTCGTCGAGCACTTTCATACCGGGCGAGATCACCGGGTGCTCGTGGTGAACGGCCGCACGGTGGCCTGCGCCGAGCGCGTACCGGCACATGTGGTGGGCGACGGCGAGCGCACGATCCGCGAGCTGATCGACGCCGCGAATCGCGACCCGCGACGCGGCGCGGGCCACCGCAAGATCCTCACGCATCTGCCCAACGACGAACGTACCGTGGCGTTCCTCGCCAAACATGCGCTGAGCCTCGACAGCGTGCCCCTGGTCGGAGAGCGGGTATCGCTTCGCGGCACGGCCAATCTCTCGACCGGCGGCACGTCCATCGACCGCACCGACGAGATGCATCCCGACAACGTCACCGCATGCGAGATGGCGGCGGCCATCGTGGGCCTCGACATCGCCGGGATCGACGTGCTCACCGCGGATATTTCCGTGCCCTTCCGCGACAACGGCGCCGTGCTCCTCGAGGTGAACGCGGCACCGGGAATCCGCATGCACACGCATCCCACGGAGGGCCGGTCGCGTAATGCAGCCGGACCGATCGTCGACATGCTCTATCCGCCGGGCACCGATGCCACGGTACCCATCCTCGCTGTCACCGGCACGAACGGGAAAACGACGACGGTCCGTCTGCTCGCCCATCTCTTCCGAAACACCGGCCATCATGTCGGCTTCACCACGACCGACGGCGTCTACATTCACGATCGCCTGGTGATGGAGGGCGACATGACGGGTCCATTCGCCGCCAACATCATCCTGTCGAACCCGACGATCGACGTCGCGGTACTCGAGACGGCGCGCGGCGGGATTCTCCGCTCCGGCCTCGGCTTCGACGAATGCGACGTCGGTATCGTGCTCAACGTGGCGGCCGACCACCTTGGCCTACGAGGCATCAACACTGTAGAGCAGCTCGCCGACGCGAAGAGCGTGATTCCCGCGGTCGTCAAACGCGAGGGGCACGCGGTGTTGAACGCCGACGACGCGCTCGTGTACGCAATGCGCGAGAAGACGGGCGGCGACGTCGTGCTCTTCACGGCCTGCTCGTGGGCGGAGAATCCGCGCGTCGTCGAACATCTCGCGCGCGGCGGGATCGCGGTCTGCATCGACGACGGCCAGTTCACCGTGCGGCGCGGCACGCTCCGCATTCCGATCGCGACCGAGCGCGAGGTACCGCTGATGCTCGGTGGCGCGGCGCGCTTTCAGCGCCAGAACGTTCTCGCGGCGATCGCCGCGGCATACGCTCGGGGAATGCGCTACGACGACGTGCGCGCCGGCCTGCTCTCCTTCTTCCCCTCCGCCGTGCAATCACCGGGTCGCCTCAACATCATCCCGCTGCGAAACGGCGCGCGCGCCATCGTCGACTACGCGCACAATCCGCCGGCTATCGCGGGGTTGGTGGATCTGATCCGACGGATGCCGGCGCGCCGGCGAGTGGGAATCGTCACGGTACCCGGCGACCGGCGCGACGACGACATTCGCGAGGCGGGCCGCCTCTGCGCCGGATTCGACCATGTGATCATCAAGGAAGACCGGGATCTTCGCGGGCGCGAGCCGGGTGGTATCGCCGCGCTGCTGCGCGAGGGACTGGCGCAGTCGGGGCGCAACGGCGGATCCGTCGAGACGATTCCGAGCGCGCAGGTGGCCATCGAGCGTGGGATGGCGCTGGTGGGCCAGGACGATCTGCTGATCATCCTGGCCGAGAAGGTGCCGCAAACCCTCGCCGCGATTCGCGCCTATGCCGTCAACCGCGAATGACGGACCATCCCTTCCCGGATCCCGCCGGCGAAATCTGCATCGCGACGCTGCACGCGGCGCGCGGAATCAATTTCTGGTCGCGCCGGCCGGTGATCCGCATGGACATGAGCGTGGGGGCGTATGACGACATCTCGTCGGCCGACGCGGGCGACACCACCGACCGGCTGGTTCGCGCAATGCCGGGACTCCACGAACATCACTGCAGCATCGGCGCTCCCGGTGGATTCGTGACGCGCCTGCGACGGGGAACCTACGCGCCGCACATCATCGAGCACGTGGCGCTCGAGCTACAATCGATGATCGGACACGATGTCGGATATGGACGCACCCGCGGCGGCGGCGCCCCCGGCGAATACACCGTCGTATTCGAACACCAGCACGAGCACGTGGGACTGCGCGCCGCGGCCCTGTCACTCGGCGTCGTACAACAGGCCTTCGCCGGCACGCTCGACAGCGTGGCACCGTTGGTGACCGAGCTCGCGATGCTCGCCGGGACCAACGACACTCCTGCGATCGATCAACGCGTGCTGTGCGGCATCACGGGAGGAAGCGGCCGCGCCGAGACTCGGCAACATCTCATCGAACGTCTCGCGACCGCCGGCATTTCCAACGCATTGGTGATCGACGTCTCTCCGGCCGATCTCCTCCAGGCCGGTATTCCCTACTCGCGGTCGGAGGTCGCGGTCGTGCTCGACGCCGAGCTCACCGACGTGCCGCAGCGCTACCGGGCAGCCGACCATGCACGCCGGCTCGTCGGTATCCTCGCCGACGCCGTGCAACGCGACGGTGTCGTGATCTGTCCGGCCAAGGACTGGGAGCTTCAGGACTACGCACGCGATCAGGACTGCCGCGTCGCGATCTTCGCCTCGGACGACGACGTGACGACGCGCGACCAGAAGGTGGCGATGGCGGTTGGACGCGTTCGCGACGGCCAGATCGTTCTCCAAAACTGCGGCGATCCGATTTCGGCTGGCCTCGTGCGCGACGACTCTCCTGTCGCGCCGCAGGTCGCCGCTGCGCTCACCGAGTACATCATCCGAAACCATGCCGAATGATCGCGACGACGTGCCGCACGTGGCACGTGGGAATCAGACACGGCCGCGTGAACGCGCCGACTCCACCGGCGCCGAGGGCGCGCTGGTGTTGCTTGGCGGCGCGTGCACGCCGCGCGGCCACGCGCTGCGATCCTTTCTCGAACTCTCCGGCGCGTTGGCTGGAGCGCCGATCGTCGTTCTCACCGCCGCGAGCGCGGACCCCGAAGAGAGCGCGTGGTACTGGGCCGGAGCGTTCAAGTCGATCGGCGCCGGCAACGTCACGATTCCCATGTTCGACCGCGCCGATGAAATGCGCGACCGTGTGATCGCTCACACGATCGACCAGGCCGGTGGTGTGTTCCTCGGCGGAGGCGATCAGGTGAGGCTGGTCGGCGCACTGAGCGGAACGCGAACCGCGTCGGCGATCGTGAGTCTATTCCGCCGCGGCGGCACCGTGTGCGGCACGAGCGCCGGGGCCGCGGCGCTCACCGAGCTCACGATGTCGGGCGGCGAGGTCGACGAAGAGGGGAGTCTCGTGGAGCAGTACATCGGTCCGGGCCTCGGCCTCCTCGGCTTCGGAGCGATCGTCGACACCCACTTCTCGGAGCGCCGACGGCTGCAGCGGCTCTTTCTGGTGATCGCGTCGAACCCCGGACTGTTCGGCTTGGGAATCGACGAAGACACGGCGCTGGTGGTGCGCGGGGGCATTGGCGAAGTGCGAGGCGCCGGCGCGGTGACCTTCGTCGACGGCCGCGACACGGTGCGATTCGACAACGCCGCGGAGCTGGAGAAAGGGCGCCAGCTCACGCTCAGCCATTTGCGCGTAGGGATCGTCGGCACGCACTATCGCCTCCACCTCGGCGCGCGCGAGCTGCTGGACCTGGTGGTGCTATCGCGCGGCGATCAGGGCGTGCGCAGCCAGTCCATCGCCACGTCGCGCGACGCGAACTCGTGAATCTCGCGGCCGGTGAGGTTCACGATCTGGCGCAAGGCGATCCGATGCACCACGGTCAGGCCGATCACGGCGCTCTTGATCACATACGGCTCGTTGTGCGAGACGAGCTCGCGCAACGCGGCGATGACGGCCAGGGACATCCGCGATCCCGAGACGTCGGTGATCGCGAGGAGCGACTTCGGCGGCCGCGCGGAGACGAGGGCCTTGGCCTCCCGAATCGCCTCGAACGCTTCGTCGTCGGTGCGGATGTTGGTGAAATCGAAGCTGACGAGTGCAACGCCGACTTCTGGTCGAATGCTGGTGCGAGCCACCTTCATCGGCGGGCTCCCAAGGAGGGGTTGAGCGGAGGTATCGGCAGCAGGGCGGGGCCCACTGAACGAACAGGAACGAATTAATGCAGGTCCGGCGCCACGAACCGCTGGATCCGCCTACTACCCCGCCCGCACGGTTTCGATCGGCACGGGGCGCCGCACCAAGAGGACCAGCGCGCCAATCAGCAGCAGGCCAGCCGCGTACTGGCCGGGCGTAAATCCAAAGTACCGCACGTCGGCCACGCGCAGCGTATCGAACGCGAGCCGCATGGGCGCGTACACGAGCGCAAACGTGGCGACCCACGCCCCGGGCCGCTTGAGCCACGCGGGCCTCGTCCGATCGAGCCACAGAAAGAGCGGCACCACGACGAACGTCAGATACAGAAACTCATACCAGCCGAGGTCGTGAAAGCCGAGGCGCGTGAACTGATCGGCCGCGGGAAGGGGCAATCCCGCATCGGCGTACACACCGGCGATGTACGCGCGCGCGCGCGCCGACGACAGGCTGATCGCCAGCGGGAAGCTCGTGATCGTTCCCGGATGATCGTGAGCGAGCGAGCATGCGATACGACCAACGGCCCAGCCGAAGGGAGCCACGTACGCCACGGCGTCGAGATACGCCCACTTCACCTGGCGCGGCAGCGACGCGCCTTTTGTGCGAAGGTAGAGGACCGCGCCGAGCGCGCCGCCCAACATACCGCCGAACGAGCTGACATCCTCCCACACCTTGAAGATGAGGAGCGGATTTCGCGCCACCTTGTCGGGGAAGTAGAGCAGCAGCGAGAACAGGTGTGCGACCACGAAGCCGGTGACGAGGATGTACCACGCCATCCCCATCCCCGTCTCGACGTCGAGTCCCAACTGGCGCATGCGGCGGCGGTACATCGCTTCGCCGACCAGCACCGCGATCATCAGAATGGCGCCGAACGCCTGGAGCCTGATCGGACCGAACGCGATGCTCGGCTGTTGGATGAATGGGATCACCAGCTGGCCGTCCGCTCGCTCACGCTGGAGCCGCCACGGTGCCTGCAACGCTTCCCATGACCCGCCGGTAGACGTTCAGGTATTTCACCGCCGACTGATCCCAGCCGAAGTCGCGCAACATCGCGGAGCGCATCATGGCGAGCCAGCCGTCGGGCTCCTCGAACTGGTCGATCGCCCGCGCTACGGCGCGGGTGAAATCGTCCGGCGTGTAGTCGTCAAACAGAAACCCCGTGACGCCGTCTTCGATCGTGTCGGCCAACCCGCCCACGCGGCGGGCGATCGGAATCGTTCCGTACCGCTGGGCGCGCATCTGCGTGAGCCCGCACGGCTCGTACTGCGACGGCATGAGACACATGTCTGCGCCGGCCAGCACCCGGTGCTCGAGCTCATCGCTGAACCGCGTCTCGACCACGATCCGGTTCGGGGCGCGGTTCGCGATCGCGCGCAACGCCGTCTCGTAGCGCGGCTCACCCGCGCCGAGAAAGAGGAACTGCGCGTCGAACGCGAAGTAGTTCGGGTTGCCGAGGATCAGGTCGAGCCCTTTCTGCGATACCAGCCGGGCGCTCATCGCGACAATCGGCATCTCGTCGGTCGGCCGGAGGCCCGTCTCGCGCTGCAGCGCGTACCGGCACTCGAGCTTTCCGGCCAGGGAATCGACGGAGTAGTTCTCCGCCAGGAGCGGGTCCGTCGCCGGATCCCAGAGCTGTTGGTCGATACCGTTCGCGATACCCACGAACCGGTCGCGCAGCGACACGAACACGCCGTCGAGGCCGAAGCCGCCGGCGAAGGTGCGCAGCTCGTGCGCGTGGGTCGGGCTCACGGTCGTCACGGCATCGGCGAAGACCAGCCCTCCCTTCAGCATGTTCATCTGTCCGTGCCACTCGAGCTGACGCCAGTTGAACAACGCGGGCGGCAACCCGAGGTCAGCCATCGACGCCGGCGGAAAGTGCCCCTGAAACCCCGCGTTGTGCACCGACAGCACGACCTTCACCCGCCGGTACCGCTCGTCCGAGGAGAACTTGGTGCGCAGATAAACCGGAGCGAGCGCCGTATGCCAGTCGTGCACGTGCACGAGCACCGGATCCGACCCCGCGATGGTCGGAAGTGCGGCAAGCGCCGCCATGCTGAAGCAGGCGTACCGGCGGGCGTTGTCCGGAAAATCACTGCCCGGTGGACCGTAGATGTACGGCCGCGCGAAATACGCCTCGCTCTCGATGAAGTACACGCTCGCACGTCCCAGCGGACCGTTCGGCCGCGAAGGAAGCTTCCAGAGGCGAACCGTCTCGCGGCGCGGCCCCACCTGGACGTGAAACTCCGGTCCCACCGGCTCGATATCGGGAGCGGTCGCTCTCACGGCGTCGTACAGCGGCATGACGACCGCGGTGCGAATCCCCGCTGCGGACTGGAAGCGGGCAAGGCTGTTCACCGCCTCGCCAAGCCCGCCGCTCCGCGCAAAGGGCGCCAGCTCGGCCACGACGTGCACGACGCACGCATCGCGTCCGTCCGCCGTCTGCAGCGGCGACGGCGTAGTCGGAGCGGCGGGTACGGCCGGCGGAGCGCTGGTCAACGAGATGACCGGCGCCGCTGGTCGAGTGCTGCGGTGCGGCAGGTTTTTCATCTGCAATTCCTCGGATCGTCGGAGCGATCACGATCGTAATTCACATTATCCCGTCCCCGTCGTCGGCGCCATGGCCAGCGAACGGGCAGGCTCGGCAAACGGGCGACCGAGACAGGCTCGTTACCCCGTCAGGAGATTCCCGCTTGCGCGGCACGCCTTTCTGCCGTAACCGTGTCGTTACTCACAGGGAGGGCGACGTGGCCCGATCGATCGTTAAGGGAGCGCTTGCGCTCGTACTATTGCAAGCTGCGTGTCAGCAGCGAAACGCGGACATCCGGGAGTTTCCGCGCGAGTGCCCGCCAGGGTGGGCATTCCTCTTCACGGACTACACGACGCCGAAAGGTGTCATCGTGTGCCGCAGGTCGTCCGCCGACTCGGCCAAGCCGCCTCCCGGTCCGCCCCGCGAGTCGCGGGCGTCGACCGGGGCTCAAATAGTCTTGAGCTCTCCCTCGAGGTAGCCGAGGATCGCGAGCGCCACCGGAATGGCGGCGAGGATGACCGCCGCCGACGTGATGAGCCACCGGTGGTGCATGCGGGACGACAGGCCCGGAATCACGGCGCTCAACAACAACGCCACCCCAATGAGGGTGGCGTCGAGAAACAAGCCGAGGATCGCGCCCGAGACCGTGCTCCAGAGCAAGATCGAGGTTCGCACCGGAGCCGCGCGCGAGGGCTACGGCTTGATCTGAATGACGGCGCCGTTCGGTACCGCGCGCCAGATCTCTTCAATCTCCGCGTTGGTCACCGCGATGCAGCCTTCCGTCCAATCGTACTCCCGATGCGCGGCACCCAGATCGGCGTACGCGGGTGGCAGGCCGTGGATCATGATGTCGCCGCCCGGCGACGAGCCGAGCGAGTTCGCGCGCTGCACGTGCGCCGCATCCGGATACGAGATGTGGAGCGACATGTGGTACTTGCTCTGCGGGTTCCGGAAGTCGATGTGGTACACGCCTTCGGGGGTCCGGCCGTCGCCGATCTTGATCTTGTCGCCGGTAGGCTGCTTGCCGAGCGCGACCTGATAGGTGCGCACCGGGAAGCCACCCTGGAAGAGCGTCAGCGTGTGCTTCGTCTTCTCGACCACCAGGCTATCGGCGAGAATCTGGCCCTTGATCCCGACCACCGGCGTATGGCTGATCGTCGGCGTCACGATGCTCGCCCGCGAGGCGGACGTATCGCGCGGGGCACCAGACAGCAGGGCGGCAACGCCGAGCAACGGAAAGAGCATGGATGAAATACGGGGATTACGCCGAGTGGGCGGCGTGCCGGAGGGGGACTGCGGAAGGGCCGTACAATGCATCGACGCACAATATACGGTCTGCGTCACCACTCCATCCAGACCCAACTTCGGAACTGGCGGCCACAGCCCGTTTCCGGGTGCGCTTGGCCTTCCCATGCCCCGATATTCCGACCATGGCCCTCCTCTACAAATACCTGCGCGGCTACTGGCCACTCGTGGCCCTCGCGCTCGTCCTGGCGGCGATCAACCAGGTCTTCTCCCTGCTCGATCCCCTGATCTTCCGCCACGTCATCGACGATTACGCAACTAAGTACGACCACTACACCAACGGGCAGTTCTTCCGGGGAGTCAGCATTCTCCTGGGAATGGCCGTGGGCGTGGCGTTCGTGTCCCGGGTCGCAAAAAACTTCCAGGACTACTTCGTCAACGTCGTAACGCAACGTTTGGGCGCGCAGCTCTATTCCGACGGAATTCGCCACTCGCTGTCACTTCCCTTCCAGGTCTTCGAGGACCAGCGCAGCGGCGAAACGCTCGGCAAGCTCCAGAAGGTGCGGGCCGACACGGAGAAGTTCATCGCCGCCTTCGTGAACGTGGTGTTCACGAGCCTCGTGGGCGTGGTCTTCGTGATGATCTACGCCTACAAGGTCCACTGGTCGATCGCCCCCGCCTTCCTGCTCACCGTGCCCGTGCTCGGCGGTCTGAGCTCGGTGCTGAGCCGGCGCATCAAGATCATCCAGAAGGTCATCGTCGCCGAAACGACCGCGCTGGCCGGCGCGACGACCGAGTCGCTGCGCAACATCGAGCTGGTGAAGAGCCTGGGTCTGTCCGACCAGGAAGTTCGCCGGCTCAACACGACGACCGACAAGATCCTCAAGCTCGAGCTGAAGAAGGTGAAGTACATCCGAAGCCTGAGCTTCATCCAGGGCACGTGCGTCAATTTGATTCGCACGGGCATCCTCTTCCTGATGCTGTACCTGATCTTCGACAAGCAGATCTCGGTGGGCCAGTTCTTCTCGCTGCTCATCTACTCGTTCTTCATCTTCGGGCCGCTGCAGGAGATCGGGAACGTCATCAACATCTACCGCGAGACCGAGGCGTCGCTCGCGACGTATGAGGATATTTTAAATATGCCGGTCGACCCCAAGCCGGCGAACCCGGTGGCGGTGAACGACCTGCGCATCCTCGACTTCGAGTCCGTGAGCTTCACCCACCAGACCGCGTCGACGGCCGCGCTGTCGGACATCACCTTTCGCGTGGAGCGCGGCGAGACGATCGCGTTCGTGGGACCGTCGGGCGCCGGCAAGACGACGCTCGTGAAGCTGCTCGTGGGGCTGTACCAGCCGAGGCAGGGACGCGTGCTGTACAACGGCGTCGACAGCGGCCGCGTGGATCTCGACAAGTTTCGTGAGCGCATTGGCCTGGTGACGCAGGACGCGCAGCTCTTCTCGGGCTCGATCCGGGAGAACCTCCTTTTCGTGCGGCCCGACGCGACCGACGAGGAGTGCATCGCGGTCCTTCGGCGCGCCGCCGCCGAGACGCTGCTGCGTCGCGCGGACAAGGGCCTGGATACCGTGATCGGCGAAGGCGGCATGAAGATCTCGGGCGGCGAGAAACAGCGCCTGTCGATCGCGCGGGCGTTGCTGCGCCACCCGCACCTCCTCGTCTTCGACGAAGCCACGTCTGCGCTGGACTCGCTCACCGAAGAAGAGATCTCGCGCACCATGCGCGACATCTCGGCCACCGCCAACGTGATCACGGTCCTGATCGCGCATCGGTTGTCGACGGTCATGCACGCGGATCGCATTCACGTGCTCGAGCAGGGGCGCATCGTGGAAGTGGGCCGCCACGAGGAGCTGCTCGACCTCAAGGGATTGTACTACGCCATGTGGCGCCAGCAGGTCGGTGAGCGGCGCGCGGTGCGACTGGAGAAGGGCCTGCCCGATGCGAAGCTGGCTGTGGGGGTCTAGCTACGCCTTTATCAGCCGGTCGAGATACTTCTTCCTGAACTTCGCCACCTTCGGCGCGATCACGACTTGGCAGTACCCCTGATCGGGATTCTGCGAGTAGTAGTCCTGATGGTACTTCTCGCCGGGAAAGTACGCCGGCGCCGCGACGATCTCGGTCACGATCGGATCGTCCCACACGCCTTCCCGCGTGAGGTCGGCCATGACCTCCTCGGCTGCGGCGCGCTGCTCGTCGGAGTGGTAGAACACGACCGACCGATACTGCGTGCCGACGTCGGCGCCCTGGCGGTTGAGCGTGGTGGGGTCGTGGATCGTGAAGAACACGCCGAGCAGATCGCGGTACGACACCACGTTCGGATCGAAGGTGATCTGAACGACCTCCGCGTGGCCCGTCGTGCCCGAGCACACCTCACGATAGGTCGGACTGTCGACCGTACCCCCGGCGTAGCCCGACTCCACCTTCTCCACGCCGCGGAGCTGGCGAAAGACGGCGTCGAGGCACCAGAAGCAGCCGCCGCCAAAAGTCGCGATCTCTGTCATGCTGAGCTCCTGTTGGCTTAAGACCAAATTCGGCGATTCGCGCGCTCCTGTTCTCAGGGCTCTGGGAGGAGGATACTGAATCCTCCTCCCAGAGCCCTGAGTCCGAGAGTGCACGAAATTGTAGACGCGCAATTGATGCGCGGGAAGTCCTACGCGGCCATTCCATCTCGAAGGACGTCCGCCGTATCCGTCTCCCGCAGCCGCTTCAACGCACGGTCGCGCAGCTGACGAACCCGCTCGCGCGTGACACCGAGCTCGCGGGCGATCTCCTGCAGCGTCATCGGCCGGTTGCCCTCGAGTCCGAAGTACAGGATCAACACGCGGCGGTCGCGCGGCGACAGCACTTCCAGCGCGCGGGCGATCGCTTCGCGGCGCGAATCGCTCTCCACGCCGCCCGGCAACACGTCCTCGTCCTCGCCACGCTCCAACACGAGCGTTTCGCCGAGCGTTCGGCCGCCGTCGGCGGCGTTCGTCGGCTCGTCGAGCGAACGCGTCGGCTGCAACAAGGCCACGAGTCCGCGGGTGACGTCGAGCGAGAGATCGGCGACCGACGCGATCTCTTCCTCGTACGGCTCACGCGAGAGCTTCTGCCGCAGCACTTCCTGGGCGCGCGACACGCGCGTCAGGTCGGCCGCGCGGTTGAGCGGCACCTGCACGGTGCGTCCCTGCCGTTGCACGGCGGAATGCAGCGCCTGGCGAATCCACCACACCGCGTAACTGATGAAGTTCACGCCGACGTCCGGATCGTACTTGTCGGCGGCGCGCACGAGACCCGCGTTCGCCTCGCTGACGAGATCGCCGAGCGGCACGCCGCGGTTCTGATATTGTTTCGCCACGGAGAACGCAAAGCGCAAGTTCGCGCGGATCAGCTCCGATCGCGCCTCCTCGCGGATGTCGTCGTCCGTCGCGGCGCGCATTGCGCGCGCGAGATCTTTTTGCTGCTGTGCCGTGAGCACGGGCTCACCGCGGAGCTCTTCGATGTAGAGATCCAGCAGGTCGCGATCGTCATTCGTCGAATACATCGCTCACCTCCGGCGCATGTGCGCCAGACCTGATGTTCATGCAGTTATACAACCATCTAATTAACGGGCGAACCGGTCGCGCTCTATCGGGGACTTGCTCCGCTACTACGCCTGCTTTGCCGCGCTGGTTCTCCGGCGCGGCGGCTTGGCGCGCGTAGCGCCCCCTTCCTTCAGATCCTTCACATCCTTGATATCCTTCACGCCAGCGTCGACCTCTGCTTCGACGTGCGCCTTCACCTGCACCGCCATCTTCCGGCGAAGCTCGGCCATGTACGTCTCGAGCACCGCCGGCCGGGTACGGTAGTACACGAACTGCCCGTCGCGCCGCGATTCCACGAGGCCGGCGCTGGCGAGCTCCTTCAGGTGATGCGAAATCGTGGCCTGTCGCACCGGAAAGCAGCCGCAAAGCCGGCGACAGCCGACCTCGCTCTGCTTCGCGATATGCTCGAGAATCTCGAACCGTCGAGGGTCGGCAAGCGCCTTCGCGATTCGTTGGAACTGCTCTGCGTCCACGGTCTACCATACGCTCCAAACGGTATGATAGATAGATAACCATCTAAGTGTACGACGCAAGGGCGGCAGAAGTTCCATGGGCGGAGCCGGTTACCTTTCGGCCCAATACCTGCCAAATCGTCCCCGATGATGACCAGCACCGCGCCGCAACGCCGCGCCAACAACGCGGCCGCAGATTCCTCCTCGACGGGCAAACGCGCCGTTCCGACGCATCGCCTCACCGATCTTCCAACCTACGTGTTCGCCTGGCTCGACGAGCTCAAGGCTGAAGCTCGCGCAGGCGGCGCCGACCTGATCGACTTGGGCATTGGCAATCCCGACCAGCCCACGCCCCAGCCGATCATCGACGTGATCACGGCCGCGTACGCCGACCCCCGCACCCACGGCTACCCGCCCTTTCGCGGCACCGAGGAATTCCGCCGCGCGGTCGCCGGCTTCATGGACCGCCGGTTCGGCGTAGCCGTCGACGCCGAGGACGAAGTGCTCTGTCTGAGCGGCGGCAAGGAGGGCATCGCCCACGCGACGATCGCCTTCGCCGATGAATCCACGATCTCGCTCGTGCCCGACATCTGTTACCCTGTGCACGCGCGCGCCACCGGGCTCGCCGGCGGGCGCACGCATCTCCTGCCGCTCACCGCCGAGAACGGCTTCGTGCCCGATCTGGGAAGCATTCCAGCCGAGGTGCTGCGCGATGCGCGGTTGTTACTGCTCAACTTTCCGCACAACCCAACGGGAGCCGTCGCGACGCTCGAGCTGTACGAAGAGGCGGTGGCGCTCTGCCGCGACAACGGCATCGTGCTCATCTCCGATCTCGCGTACAGCGAGCTGACGTACGACGGCCATGTGGCGCCGAGCGCGCTCCAGGTTCCCGGCGCGAAAGACGTGACTCTCGAGTTCCACTCCTTCTCGAAGACGTTCAACATGGCCGGGTCGCGCATCGGCTTCGCCGTGGGTAGCCGCGAGCTGATCGACACGCTGCTCGGCGTGCGCACCAACATGGGCTACGGCACTCCGGTGCCGATCCAAACCGGCGCGGCCTACGCGCTCGACCACATCGAAGAGCTCGAGGGGCCCGTCGTGGCGCGGTATGAAAAGCGGCGTGATGCATTGTTGGCCGGGTTCCGCTCACTCGGCTGGAAGACGGAAGCGCCGCACGCCACGATGTTCGTTTGGCTCCCCATTCCACGCGGCTTCACGGCGCAGGGATGGACCGAGCATCTGATCGACCGTGCGGGTGTGGTGGTCACTCCGGGTAACGCGTTCGGCCCGGGCGGCGAGCGCTTCTTCCGCGTCTCGCTCGTAGGCGACGAAGCGGTGCTCGAAGCGGCGATCGAGCGGCTGCGGGCCGCGGGGATTCGTTATTGAGAGGAAGCACTTCCTCCTTCCCTCCTTCGCCCGTCCGTGGCGCGCCTCCTGCACTTCAGTTCGCCCAACCAGGAGGATTTCATGACAGACGACATCAACGACCGCGACGGTTTGATCGATTCACAGAACGCGAGCAGCGTCCCCGCCACCGATAGCGCCGCCGGCGGCGCCGTCGATCCGAACGACGAGGTGCCCGTTCCTCAGGCGATGTGGCCGTCGGAGATCGACGAGCGCGCACAGGTCGTCGAAGCGCTGCGCGGAAAAGGTCCCGTGCCGCGCACCGACACGCAGGTCGATCCGCCGGCGAGCCTGTAGTTCTTCTAGCTGGCCCTGAGCGCCTCAGTAGGGCTGACCGTAGTCGCGCGGCGCGCCGGAAGCGCGCACGCGCACACGGCCACAGCGGTGAGCACGCACGTCACCGCCGCGAGGGTCGGAAGATCGGTCGTCGTCACGCCCACGAGCAACGTGCGCAGCAACCGGTCGACCACCATCGCACCGGCGAGTCCCAGCACGAGTCCCGTAGCGGTCATCCGAACGCCCTCGCCAAGAATCAGCCGCATCACCGAGCCCGTCGATGCGCCGAGCGCCATGCGCACGCCGATCTCGTACGTCCGCTGCGACACGCTGAACGCGATCACGCCGTAGATCCCGATTCCCGCGAGCGCCAACGCGAGCGCGGCAAACCCGACGAGTAGAATTGTCGTGAAGGTGCGGCTGGCAATCGAACGTCCGACGACCTGCTCCATCGTCGCCACCTGTGCGATGGCCACGAGCGGATTGGCCGCGCGAACCAGGGCGCGCACCGTCGGCGTGATCCCCGCGGGATCGCCAGACGTGCGGACGATGAGCGACATGGTGCGCGGCATCGAGTACGCGGCGACTCCCGACTGCGCGTACGGGAAATACATCGTCGACGGCACGTCCGCCTGGATGCCGCGCACCCGCACGTCGGCCACGACGCCCACGATCGTCACCCACGGCGCCGTGTCGTTGAACATCTTTAACGTGCGGCCGATCGGATCGACGCCGGGCCACAGCGTCTTCGCCATCGTCTCGTTGATGACGGCGACCGGCGGCGCGCCCATGCGGTCGGATTCGGTGAACACGCGGCCGCGCAGAATACGGATCGACATCGTGCGGAAATAGTCGGGAGTCACGGGGTTGGGGCGGCCGACCGGCGCCTCGGCGATCGTCTTCACGACTCTGCCGTCGATCATGATCGACCAGCCGTTGTCGCTGCCCGAGATCGGCAGGGCCGCGTCGGCGGCGGCCGCGGTGACGCCGGGCAGGTGCGCCGCGCGCGACACCAGCTGGCGAAAGAACTCGTCCGCCGTCGTGTCGGTGTAGCCGCGCGGCGGAAGTGTGAGCTGCATGGTGAGCAAACGCGATGCGTCGAATCCCATGTCGACGGCTTGCAGCTTTACGAGGCTGCGCACGAGCAGCCCCGCGCCCGTCAGCATGATGACCGCCAACGCTACCTCGGCCGCGACGAGCGCGCGGCGCGCCAGCCGCGACGCACCCACGGCCGACGTCTTCCCGCCGTCGCGGAGCGTTTCATTCGAGTCGCCCCGCAGTCCGCGCGCGGCCGGTGCGAGGCCGAACAGCAATCCGGTGGCGAGCGTGATCGCCGCCGTGAAGAGGACGACGCGGTAGTCGACGCCCACCTCGTCCATGCGGGGCACATCGCCCGGCGCGAGCGAGACGAGCGCGCGCACACCGACGATGGCGAGCCCCACACCGAGCACCGCGCCGAACAGCGCGTAGAGCATGCTCTCCGTGAGCATCTGCCGCACCATACGCCCGCCCGACGCGCCGAGCGCGGCACGGATCGCGAACTCCTTTCGCCGCGACTCGCCGCGGACGAGCAGCAGATTCGCCACGTTCACCGATGCGATGAGCAGGATGAACGTGACCGCGCCGAGCAGCGCGAGCAGATAGGGCCGCGTAGGTCCGAGCAGCGCGTCGCGCAGCGGCGTGATGGCCGCGGTCAGCGGCTGCGACGGAAAGTACGTCTCCGGAAAATCGCGCATCCACCGCTGGTCGAGCGTCCGCGCCTGCGCGCGCGCCTGCTCCACCGTCGCGCCGCTCGCGAGCTGCCCAACGAGACGCATGTAGTGGTTGTTGCGCGTCTGCAGGCTGTCGACGTTCATTCGCCAGGGCGTCCAGAGCTCGGTGGTCGCGTCGGGAAAGTTGAAGCCGGGCGGCATGACGCCGATCACCGTGAACTTCGTTCCACTCACCTGCATCGTCTTTCCAATGACGCCCGGATCGGCGCCGAACTGCTGGCGCCACAACGCCTGGCTGATCACCGTGACGCGCGCCTTCGACGCCGGCGCGAACTCGTCGCGCGCGAAGGTGCGCCCGAACGACGGCTTCGTGCCGAGGATGTCGAAGAAGTCGTGGGACACGCGAGCGCCGCTGGCCCGCACCGGCTGATCGCCCACGGAGATCGTGGCGGTCGGCGTGCTGTACGCGGCGAGCTTCGACAGCGACGTCATGTCGCGCTGGTAGTCCACGAATTCGTGCTCCGACACCTGGACGTACGGCGCTTGATGCGTGAACGCGACGATCCGCTCGACGTGCGCAAACGGCAGCGGACGCAGGAGCACAGCGTTCACCACGCTGAAGATCGCCGCGTTCGCGCCGATGCCGAGGGCGAGCGTGGCGAGAACCACCGCAGTGAATGCCGGGCGGTGCACCATGCTGCGGAGCGCGTAGCGAACGTCCTGCTGCAGGATCGACATGGATTCCTCGGGGCGGTGGAGATGTGGATCGAGCGCCGGCGAGCCGTAGCGCGTGCGATCGGCGAGATAGGCGGCCCGTTCGGCGAGCGCGCTCATGACGAGATCGGGAACGAGCCGCATCCAGAGGCGCGCGGCAGCGGGTGCGGAGCGCGCTTCGCCGCGGACGCGATCGCGATAGAACTCCGCCATGTCCTCGGCGTAGCGATGGCGGAACGGAGGCGGATAAAGCCGGAGCAGCGCGCGGTATAGGCGCTCACCGCGCGCGGCGGTGTGGCGATCGGCGTGCGTCATGCCGGCAGCGGCGCGATCACCCGCCGCTCTTCGCCGAGGCGTACGAGCGCGCGCAGCCGCTCGAGCTCCGCCGCCAACACGCGCCGGCCGAATGGAGACAGCCGATAGTATCGCCGGCGCTCGTCGTCGGTCTGGGCAGACGGGCGCCGGCTGGATTCGTCGAGTAGCCCGTCTGTCTCGAGCCGGCGGATGGTGCGATAGAGGTTGCCCGCCTCGAGTGCGATGGCGCCCCGGGTGTGGTCGATGATGTCCTGCCGAATCCCGTAGCCGTGCCGTTCGCCGGCGGACAGCATGGTCAGCACGAGGAGCTCGACCGGCTTGAGCGGGCGCAGCGAGTCAGGCGCGGAGTGCTGCGCGGGATGGTGCGACACGGGCATCTCCGGTGGCGTCCGCAGGTATAGTCGAATTGACTATATGCGTTCGACACCGAGAATCCGGCGATGGTTGGAATGCGACGAGGCGCCTAATAGCGAGCTCAGCCAAGCGTCGCCCTTGATAACTTCAGGCTGGCCGCCGATTATTGCGCCGGCGCCCAAGGGGCGCGGTACTTCGCACTTGGCCGGAGGGTCGAGGATGGTCCCCCAGCAACACGCGACCGCGCGATCAGACGAGTTCTCGGTCGTCCCTCCGGACATCGCGAGCGCGGCATCACGCTATCAGACGTTCCGCGAGATCGAGGCCGAGCACCTGGCGCTCATGGCGCGCCACAACCTGCTCGAGGAGTGGACCGACGACGTCCGCGCCACGGTGCTCGAAGCACGCGAGCGCGTACGCGAGGCGCGAGAATCGCGCGCCGAATTCCGCGGCCACGTTCGCGAGTTCGTGCTGGCGCTGCGCACCACCGGCGACTCGCTCCCAACTGTGCTCCGCCACACCCGCGTGATGCTTCAGCTGCTCGAGCGCAGTGGAGCGATCCGCGGCGACGGCGGTTGGCTCGAGGCCGAGATCCTCGAATGGGCGATCGAGGACTACGAGACCTGAGCGAGTGGTCGTCGAGCAGACTCGCGTTAGCGCCGCTTAGACCCGCGCGCGCCACTCGGCCGACGATTCGGGCACGAGCCGCGCGCCCCACTGCCCCACCTCGAGGATGTAGTAGTCCCGGCGCGTTTGATCGCGCGGGTCGATCACCTCGTAGTAGGTGGGTTGCGGCTCGACCTTCACGGTGATGCCGTTGCATTCTCCGCCCACGCATTTGACCTGAATCACGCCTGCATCCTCCGGCGAGCGCCTAGCTCGCCTGTTGAACTTTCGATCGCGCTCCGCCGGAGAGAAACCGGGGACCGGTGGCGCATGCGCGCTCCACGCTGGCTGCGATGCTCTCGGGCAATCGGACCGCGCCGCGATTGTGCGCTTCCCACACCAGCCGCAGCGCGCGGCGCTGGCGATCGAACGCCGACAGCAGTTGCGCGCCGCCGTCGGGGGCCGACAGCACGCCGTGCACGAGCCGCTGCAGGGATGCCTGCTCGCTCATCTCGCTGGAATCGGCCATGCACACTTCGAGATTCCAGCGCGCACGATGGTCGTCGCAGAGACCCGCGCGGCCGGCGCGCGGTGCGTCTTGAGTGCATGCCGCGCAGAACGCGATGTCGCGCAACAGGTCCGCACTCGGAACGAAGGACATCGGGTCTTCCTCTAGCACTTGGCGCAAGTCCTTCAACAATTGGGGATCACGAGTCGTCGCGGCGACGAGCTGAAGTCGGCGGCGCGCGTTCGGTTCGATGCTCATCGCGCGCCTCCGAAAACGTCGAACAGGGTCGAGCGCCGCGGGGTGGCCCGGTTCCGGGCCGGAACCACCACCGCAGTCGTTCGAACAAACGGTCGGCGACCGAGACGTCGAGTGTGACCTCGAGTTAGTCGCAAGGTGTTACTCATCCATGACATGCCCGTCAGAGAGGTGTGCGAACATGAAGCTGTGCCGCGCTCGCTGACCGTCGCTCCAACGTCATGACTACGCCGCCCAACGGGCTCCCGCTCCCGCAACACAACGCGCTCGACACGCTGGACCGCCACTGGGCGGTCAAGGTCGTGACCCCGGAGGATCGCGCGGCGGCGATTCACTACGGGATGGGCGTGCTGACGCGACTGGTCGGCGGCGAGTCGATGGCCGACGCCGCGCCCCCGCCCGACTTCGTCGTGCCGCTCGCCGGCGCGTACGTCATCGCGGCAAGCGAGTGGCTGGACTTCGAGGGCGCCGCCTCGCCGTCCGCCATGCTCTCGATCGAGCAGGAAGCGCAGCGCGCCGCCCACATCGAGATCGGCGCGGACCGGGCGTTCATTCTCACCGCGGCGCTCCCCGTCGAAGCCGACGAGCGCATCGCGTCGCTCTACCGCGCGCTGCTGCTCGCGGGTCTCTCGCAGCTCGCCAACCGGCAGACCGAGTTCCGTCACTGGCTGCGCGCGCACGACGACATGCTCTTTCCCCCCGATGCGGAGGCCGCGCGCTGGGATATCGCGCTGCTGCGCCGCATCGTCGAGCTGTGGACGCACGTGCTGCGCGGCGCGGGCCCGTCGGGCCTGGAGCACGCGATGGAGATCGTCGCATCCATTCGCGAGGATCGCCCCATTCGCGAGCCGCAGTTCACGGCCACCGTCGACACCGTCGACGAGGGTCGGACGCGCTTCTTCCTCTTCACGCTCTTCCATCTCACCGAAGCCGCCACGGAGCTGCTGCTCTTCCGCCTGCACGGTGAGCCGGAGCGCATCGAGTCGCATCTCTACAGCCACTTCACGCTGGCGCGCGACGCCGCCGGCGGCGATCCCCGTCTGGACGCGAGCTTCGATTGGTTGTACGAGGCCTCGCGCCGCATCGTGGCCCAGCGCACCGCGCAACTCGAGCTGCTCCCCGAAGGTCGCCGCTAAGTCAGCCGGCCGCGCGTCGAGGTTCATCGCGTGTTCCGACGCGCGCTACCACCCACCAACATGCGGCGCCCGTCGGGCGACTGCGCGACCACGACCGACACGCGCGACTGCGGACGCGTCTTGGGGCGAATCGTGAGCATCCACGGGTCGGTCGCGCGCGCGGGAGCTGAAGCCTCATCGTCCGCGACCGCGAACCATTCGACGCCACCGTTGATGCGCGTGCAACGCACGTAGTACGCGTCGGACGACCAAAACCCGTCCCAGCTCTCACCCTCGACCGAATCCGCAAGCAGCGCAGAACGCGGCGCGTCTTCGAGCGGTTCTTGAGGGGTGGCGCAGGCGACGAGATGCATGGACCCGGTTTTGAGCGATTGCCCCGAGCTGAGACGGACATCCGTGATGGGTCACCGTCGGCGGGAGCGGCATACTAGAAAAACCGGAATCAAAGCGCAATAGGAAAGTTTTCCATAAGTCGTTGGTATTACTGTGGATAGCTCATGTGGAACACTGTCGACAACTCGCTAACTCCGTGTGCCGGTGGTGCTAAGCCCAAGGTGGATCCTGTGGACAACGAGTGTGGACAGATGTGCACGAATTCGTATCAGGCTGACTTTATTGTGCGCGGAATCCGCTCGATTCGCGGTCGTTTTTTCTGCTCATTTTTTGTGTCTGCATGGCACGATTTTCTGCGCCGATGAGTAACCGATTCGGGAATTTTTTTCTGTCGATTTATTGTCGACAACTGCAGGGTTTCCACATTCGCATGTGGACATGTTGTTGATAGCACCGCAGTTGCAATTGCTCCCGCCAGCCTACCATTGGGAGCTGTGCAATGCGTCCAGTCTGGAGCGGGAGCTTGACCTTCGGCCTCGTGAACATTCCCGTGAAGCTGCACTCCGCGGTACAGGGCAAGGAGCGCGTCAGCTTCCGGCTGTTACATAAGAAGGACCTCTCGCCCATCAAGTACGAGCGCGTCTGCCAGAAAGAAGGCGAGGCCGTCGACTGGAAGGACATCGTCAAAGGCTACGAGTACACGAAGGGCAAGTTCGTGGTGCTCACCGACGAGGACTTCAAGGCGGCGGCGATCGAATCGTCGAAGACCATCGAGATCATCGACTTCGTAAAATCCGAAGAAGTCGATCCGCGCTACTTCGAGACGCCGTACTACGTCGTGCCGGCCAAGGGCGGCGAGAAGGCCTACGCGCTGCTGCGCGAAGCGATCAAGAACACGGGCATGGTGGGCATCGGCAAGATCACGATGCGCTCCAACTCCCTGCATCTCGCCGGCGTGAAAGCGGTCGAGGATGCGCTCGTGCTCGAGATCATGCGCTTCGGGGATGAGCTGGTCGAGGTCGGAGACTTCAGTTTTCCAACAGACGCCGGCGTGCGCCCCCAAGAGCTCAAGATGGCCGAGCAGCTCGTCGAGAATCTCTACCAGACGTTCGACCCGTCGAAGTACGCCGACGACTATCACGACAACTTGATGAAAATCATCAAGGCGAAAATGAAGGGCAAAAAGATCGACGTCGCCGAGCCGGAGGAGCGCGAGAGTACCCAAGTGGTGGATCTCATGGCGCGGCTCCAGGAGTCGCTGGCGATGGGCAAGAGGCGCGGGAGCGGGGCGGCCGCGAAGAAGAGCACGCGCACCACGGCCAAGCGCGCATCGCGTCGTAAGAGCGCATGACGGCACTCACCCCGATGCTCGCCACCGTCGGGACCGAGATCCCGGCCGGCGAGGGTTGGGTGTTCGAACCGAAGTACGACGGCATTCGGATTCTGGCGTTCGTCACCGGGAACACCGGCGGGAACACTCGCGGGAAGGCCAAAGGGAAAGTCGTGTTGCTCAGCCGGAATGGGCTCGACAAGACGCATTCGTTTCCCGAGATCGCCGACGCGCTGTCGGCGCTGTACGCGCGCGTCAAGAAGCCGTTCGTGCTCGACGGAGAGATCGTCGCGATGCAGGGCGACTCCCCGCTCCGCTTCCAGCAGCTCCAAGGCCGCATGCACACGAGCGACGGCATGGCGATCGAGAACCACCGCGCCGATTCGCCCACGGCGCTCATCGTCTTCGACCTGCTGCAGGACGGCAAGACGTCGCTCGTGAAAGCGCCGTGGCGGGAGCGGCGCACGCGGCTCGAGGCGTTGATGCGCGCACCCGGTCGCCCGGGCGCGCTGCGCATCAGCGACGTCAGCACCGACGGCAAGAAGATGCTCCGCGAGGCGCGCGCTCACGACTGGGAAGGCATCATCGCCAAGCGCGCCGACGCGCCCTACGAGGTTGGGCGCCGGTCGCACGCGTGGATCAAGCTCAAGATCGAGCGGCGGCAAGAGTTCGTGGTGGGCGGCTGGACCGAGCCGCGCAAATCGCGCGAGCACATCGGCGCCATCCTCCTCGGCTACTACAACGACCGCGGAGAGCTCGTGTACTCGGGCCACACGGGCACCGGCTTCACGCGAAAGTCGCTGCTCGACATGTATCAGCGGCTCAAACGCTACGAACGAAAGACGTCGCCCTTTTCGACGACGCCCAAGACGAACGAGAAGGCGCACTGGACGCGCCCCGCGGTGGTCGCCGAGATCAAGTTCAACGAGTGGACGGCAGACGGGCGCTTGCGGCAGCCGGTGTTCCTCGGCATCCGCGACGACAAGGACCCGCGCGACGTGGTGCACGAGCCGGAGTCGCTCGTGAAAGCGCCGGCGGCGAAACGCGGCCGCGTACGAAAGAAGGCGGCGCGCGGCGCGTCGTCATCGATGCTTGCCGCGGCGCCGGCCGAGGCGGTCGCGGAGCAACTCGAGGAGATCGAGCGAAACGGCGGCGCGGGCGAGCTCGCGCTTGACGGCGGAGAACTCGAGGTCTCGAACCTCGACAAGATGTTCTTTCCGGCGACGAAGCAGACGAAGGGCGACCTGATGCGATTCTACGCGCGCATCGCGCCGTATCTCCTGCCGGCGATCGCCGATCGCCCGCTGGTGATGAAGCGATTTCCGAACGGCATCACGGGCAAGGCATTTTACCAGCAGAAGGCGCCGTCCGACGCACCCGCCGGCGTTCGCGTCGAAGCGATCTCCGACGACGGAATGACGACTCGAAACGCGCTCGTGGGCGGCGACCTGGCCACGCTCCTGTACCTCGCGCAGCTCGGCGCGATCTCGGTGGATCCCTGGCACTCGCGCGTGCAGTCGATCCGGTACGCCGATTACGCCATCATCGATCTCGACCCGGGCCCGCGCGCACCATTTCGCTGCGTCGTGGAAGTCGCGCTCGCGGTGAAGGAGGGGCTCGACCGCCTGAGGATGCATGCAGTGCCGAAGACATCGGGCGCGAGCGGGCTGCACATCGCGGTGCCGCTGCCCCCGCGCGTCCCGAACGATGGCGCGCGGATGGTGGCCGAGCTGGTCGCGACGATGGTCGCCGAGCGGCATCCGACGATCGCGACCGTTGAGCGCTGGGTGAAGGCGCGGCCAGTCGGCGCGGTATACGTGGACTTCCTGCAGAACATTCGCGGCAAGACGGTGGCGGGCGTGTACTCGGTGCGCGCGCAGCCGCGGGCGACCGTGTCGACGCCGCTCGCGTGGGACGAGGTGAACGACGAGCTCGATCCCGCGGTGTTCACCATGGACACGGTGCTCTCGCGCATCGAGGCCGTCGGCGATCTGTGGGCGACCGGGATGGCGACGCCCAACACCCTCGAGGGAGTGATCGGCCGTGGATAGCGCGAGAGCGCTGCGTCGCCGCCGCGACTCCGATCCCCTGGCCAACTTTCGCCGGTATCTCGAGGAAATCGAGGTTGCGGTGCTGAACCGCGATGCGATGCTCATCACGTCGCTGCTCCGGAAGCGGACGGCCACCCATCTGCCGCGTGAGGTGCGCGAGGAGCTGCTCGCGCTGTCGCGCATGTCGCGCGAGAGCCTCCGCGCGCCGGTGCAGTTTCTGCGCTTCCAGCACCGCATGGCGGAGCTCGCGGCGGGCGGAGAAAGGTTGTTGACGGCACAGACCGAGCTGCGGCTCGACCCGCCGGCGTTCGAGGGTGCGATCCGGCGGCCCACGCTCGACGACCGTGCGGCCGCGTCCCAGCCGAAGTCCCGGGGCTCCGGCGACACCGGCGCCTCCGGCGAGGACGCGGAGACGTGACACTTCCCGTCAAGACGACCTACGCGCCGATGGAGGCACGCGTCGTGGACGAGCTGCCCGTGGGTGCGCAATGGAAGTACGAGCCGAAGTGGGACGGCTTCCGCTGTTTAGCGTTTCGTGATGGAGCGAAGATCGAGCTGATGTCGAAGTCGGGCCAGCCGTTGTCGCGCTATTTCCCCGAGGTCGTCGCCGCGCTTGGCGCGCTCAAGGCGAAGCAGTTCGTGCTCGACGGGGAGATCGTGGTGCCGGCCGATGGCGGCTTGTCGTTCGACGCGCTGCTGCAGCGCATCCATCCGGCCAAGAGCCGCGTGGAGAAGCTGTCCGCCGAGACGCCGGGAGTGTTCCTCGTGTTCGACTTGCTCGTGGACGCCCGGGGGGCCGACCTGACCGAACATCCGCTCTCGGAGCGCCGCACGAAGTTAGAGGCGTTCGCGAAGACGCATCTCCGGAGCGGCGGCATCGAGCTGAGTCCCGGCACGCGCAAGGTGAGCGAAGCGCGCAAATGGCTCGCCGGACACGACGGCACCGACGGCGTGATGGCGAAGCGCACCGACCTGCCCTACGCGAGCGGCGAGCGCACGGCGATGGTCAAGATCAAGCGGAAACGCACGGCCGACTGCGTCGTGGGCGGCTTTCGCTACGCCACCAAAGGCAAGGTCGTCGGCTCGCTGCTGCTCGGGCTGTACGACGACGACGGCATTCTCCACCACGTGGGCTTCACGTCGAGCTTCAAGGCCGGCGAGCGCGCGACGATCACGGCGAAAGTGGAAAAGCTGAAAGGCGGCGAGGGATTCACCGGCCGCGCGCCGGGTGGACCGAGCCGGTGGTCGACCGCGCGGTCGAGCGAATGGGAGCCGCTCGAGCCGAAGCTCGTCGTGGAAGTGGAGTACGACCACTTCACGAACGGCCGATTCCGCCATGGAACCAAGTTTCTGCGCTGGCGGCCGGAAAAGGCGCCAGCGCAATGCGTGCTCTCACAGGTGGCGGAAGCCCGTGAGGAGTCGAAGCCCAAACGCGCCCGCGCGCAACGGTCGCGCGCCGGGCGATGATGCCGCGCCGCGCTTACTGACCCGACGTCGCGTCGACCGAGATGTTGAGATTCTCGTTCAGGTTCGCGTCGCCGTTGATGATCGAGCGCCAGGAGACTTCCGGTCCGTTGCGGCGACCCTTCTCGGTGACTTTGATCCCGTCGGGTGCGATGGCGATGGTGTAGGTCTTACCGTCGATCTCCAACTCACGCTTGATGGTCTTGTCGAGCTTTGCGGTCATCGTTCCTCCGGGAGCGGGCGGGGTGGTGAGGCATGAAACTCAATGTACGGTCACAGCGGACGCTTACAACCTATCACCTCTTGGCGCGAAGCTCCATGTAGTGGGAGCCGGGCAGATCTTCGGTGAAGCCGTAGCGCGCGTAGAGCCACGGGGCGTCGCGGCTCCAGAGCGCGATGCGCCGGAGCCCCTGAAGCTCGGGATGCGCGAGGATCGCTTCCACCATCCAGGACCCGATTCCGCGCCCGCGCATGTCGTCGGCGACGATCACATCGGTGAGATAGGCATAGGTTGTGAGATCCGTCACCGCGCGCGCAAAGCCGACCTGCCGCTTGCCGTCGTACACGCCGAAGCACAGCGAGTTCTCGATGGCGCGCTCGAGCACGAGGCGCGTCATCGATCCGCCCCAATGCGAGGCGACGAGCATCGCGAGCACCGCGTCGACGTCGATACGCGCGCGGTCGGTCGTGAGCACGAGCCGGTCGCGCGTCTGCTCCATCACCCGGTCGTTCACGCGTTACTCGCTGCGGAGTGATTCGACCGGATCGATGCGCGTCGCGCGCAGCGCCGGGATCAACGCCGAGAGCACGGCGACGAGGAACAAGGCGAGCGCCATGGCGGCGAAGAGCGGCGCGTCGTACTCGTCACCCTCCACGGAAAAGGCATGCAGCCAGGCCACCGTGTTCTTGGTGAGATACAGCCCCACCGCCACGCCCGCGAGCGCCACGGCATTCCCCTCGCGGAGGATGACGCCGACTACGTCGCGCGCCGACGCGCCGAGGGCGATGCGAACGCCGAGCTCTCGCGTGCGTTCGGCCACCGAATGGGCGACGATACCGTAGATCCCGAGCGCGGCGAGCGAGACGGCGAGGGCGGCGAACACCATGAACGTGCTGGCGACGAAGTCGTGGCTCTGGCGCCGGCGAAGAATGCCGAGGGATTCTTCCATCGAATGCGAGCTCACGTACGCGTCCGGGTGGAGCTGGCGAATGGAGGCGAGCATCTCGACCGGCATGCGCTGCGGATCGCTCTTCGCGCGCGTCACGACCTGGTACACGAAGTTGCGAGCAGCGGTCCTCGTGCTGTCGCTGGCGACGGGGAGGTAGTAGATGGCGCGGATGTCCGGCGTGCGCGTCAGGGCCGGCCCGACCACTCCATCGGGACGCTCGCTCGCGCCCACCACGCCGACCACGCGAGCCCACGGAACCGTGGACGAGAAGTCGCCGAGCTTGATCCGCGCGCCCACAGGATTCGAGTTTGGCCAGAGTGCCCGGGCGGTCGCCTTGTCGACGATCACTTCCGGCTCGGCGGGAACGCCGTCGAGAAAGTCGCGGCCCTTCACGATGGGCAGCCCGAACGTTTTGAAGTACGACGGCGTGACGATCCTGTAGCCCACCGCGGGCGCGGGAATCTCGATCGACGCGCCGGCATCGTCGATCACCGTCACGGCGTTGCGCACCACCGAACGGAAGCGATACAACGCGGCCTCGGCCACGTTGGGCAGCGCACGCACGGTGGAGAGCACCTCGTTGGCGAGTGCCACGTGCCGTACGACGGTGTCCTTGAGGGCCGGACGGTAGACCCACGTATCGGTGAGCGGAGCCAGGTCGTAGCCCACGTGCACCTGCCGCACCTGGAACGCGGTGCGCACCACGATCGCGGCCGCGCTGAGCAGCGCGAGCGACAGCCCGATCTCGGCGACGACCATCACGCCGTACTGGCGGCGATTCTTTTTGTTCGCGCCGGTGCCGGCGCCTGCCTTGAGCAGCACGTTCGGGTCGACGCGCGACACGTGGATCGCGGGGAGAAGGCCGACGAGGATCACGCACACCACGCAAGCAATCATGGCGAACACCAACACGCGCCAGCTCGTTTGCGGTGCGATGACGTACTCGGCCACGCTCGGCGGGATGCGCGATTCGAGAACGTGCGTGCCCCAGAAAGTCAGCAGCAGCCCCAGAGCGAGGCCGACGCCGGCGAGCACCGCGCTCTCGACGAGCAACTGCACCACGATGTCGCGGCGCGATGCGCCGAGTGCGGCGCGCAACGCCAGCTCGCGGCTCCGCCCGATGCCTCGCGCGAGCTGGAGGTTCGCGAGATTGGCGCAGGCGATGAGCAGAACGGCAACGACGGCGCCGATGAGCGCATAGTGGAAGCGCACGTAGTGGAATTGGCCTTCCACCGACGGCTTGAGCTGAATGCGAACGTCCTTCGGCGATTCGCCCGAGAGCATCGCCATGCGCGCCGACAACACCGAGAGCGCACGCTCGGCGTCCGCTTTCGCGATACCCTTGCGCAGGCGAACGACGTTGCTCGGAATCGCCGAGAGCTGCGTGGTCGGCGGCGGCAGCGTCCATACATCGACGTGATCTCCCGGAAAATTCGCTCCGCGACCGAGGACTCCAAGAACGACGTGCTTGGTTCCGTCGATCGAGATAGGCACGCCGACCGGCGATTCGTCATCGGGGAAGAGGGTTCCCGCCAAGCGATCGCTGATGACGACCGGCTGCGCCCCGCCGACGAAATCCGCATCGGAAAAGAGGCGGCCGGCCATGGCATGCACGCCGAGTACGGCGAACAGATTCGGCGAGACGACCGAGCGCGCCACCTGCGCATATCGCCGTCCGTGCTCGACACCAATCGTATTGAATCCGCCTCCCGAGGACGACGCGAGACCTTCGTAGAGTCCCATTCCGGTGCGGAGCATCGACGCGCGAGTCGCGTTGTCGACCTTGCCCTTGTAGTCGCCCCAGATGATCAACCGATACAACCGCTCGGGCGCCTGCATGTCGATTTGGGGGTTCACGAGCGCGTCGATGACGCTGTACATCGTGGCGTTCAGCGCGATCGCCAATCCGAGCGACAGCACCGCGACCGCCGTGAAGCTGCGATGGCGCGTGAACGAGCGAACGGCAAGGCGAAGGTCCTGGCGCGCCAAGCGCATGAGCAAACTCTCTTACTCGTCCAGTTCGGGAATCAGGTTGCGTGCGCGCTCGAGCGCACTCTCGGGCACGAGGATCTCGGCGCCGTCGTTGATCGGCCCCTGGAAGCCACCCCCGAACATACCGACGCCGAAGCCGCGCACCAGCGCCGGAATTCCCTCTTCCTCCAACGTCGCGCGCAGCGTGTCCACCTCCAAACCGCTGAACACCTTCGTCAACAACGCCCACTGCTCGCTCATGCGCGAGGGGCCGGAAGGGTTCGGAGGGCAATCGCGCGCTCGGCGGCGCCGATGAGCGAGTTGGCGACGGAGTACACCGCGAGTCCGGCGGACATGTGTGAGAGAATCAGAAAGGTCACGACGGCCGACAGCACCAGCGGGGCCGCTTGCGGACCGGCGGTCTTGCCGGCGGGCGTCGCCATCGCGAGCCACGCCAACGCCGTGGCGATCAGGCTGGCGACAACGGCGAGCGCGCGGTCAGGGGTGGCAAGATTCCCGATCCAGAGAAAGCCACCCGCGCGCGATCCGGCGGCGCGAATCGCCGAATAAATCGCGGCGGCTGGAGGAAAGGTCATCAGACCGCCGACCAGGTCTCGGCGGTCGAGCGTCGTCACGGCGTCGCGCTCGCGAACGAGCCGGCGGCGCGTGGCGTTCAGCGTCAACGGCAGCATGACCAGCCGCGTGGCGACCGACGCGAGGAAGATGGCGGCGCCGAAGCTTCCGCCGCACCAGTGCGCGACCACGAACAACGACGCCCGTACGACGTCGATCAGACTCGACCAAAGCATTGCGATGCGTTCCGCTGGGGTTGATCAGCCATACGACCGACGCACGAGCGAAGTTACGGGCAACTTCACGACTTCGACTGCACCGAGCGGGCCATGACCTCCTCCGATGTCAGCCCATAGATGGGGGGTGTCGGGACACCGCGCAGGCCGAGTATGAAATAGAGCTGGCCGCGATGGTGGGCTTCGTGCTCGATCATGGCGCGGAGCCACTTGCCCACAGTGATCGGCGTGCCGGCAGGCGTCAGGCACTTCTCAGCGAGACGCGCGTCCGACAGACTGGCAAACAGCTCGCGAGCCTCGGCATGTAGGCGGTCGTAGTACGCCTTCGTGGCGCCGAGGCCGTTTGCCAGCTCGCGCGAATGTCCCGAGTAACGCGCTGGGCGGCCGTGGACGTTCTCGGCATACATGTACCGCTCGATACCCGCGAGGTGGCGAATCATGTCTCCGGCGGTGAGCCGTCCGGGGGCGGCCACCCACTCGAGGTCCTCTTCGCGAACGCATTGGATCACGCGCCGCGTGCGCTCGTGTACGCGATCGAGATACTCGAGAAACGGTGCGACTCGGATGATCTCCATTCACTACCTCGTCCATCTCGTTCGGTTGGCTGCGGCGAACCCGACGCTCGGGTTACGTATTCATCGTCGCGTATCTATCCGAACCGCGGCTCGCCCGCAACGCTGAGGCCGGATCGCCCGCCGTTTGGCGCGGGGCGTATGATTCACCGGATCGGAGCGCGTCGTCGGCGCCCGCTTCATCACCGTCTACCGAGGCTGTCATGCATCCGTCCCTTCGCAGTGCGCTGGTCACAACTTTCACCTTCGCCTCCGCCGCAGTTGCCGGCGCCCAGACCCAGGCCGGCCAATCCGCGCCGGCCGCCGCGGCTCCGGCCGTCGGTGAATCCGCCCCCGATTTCATGGCGATGGCGACGGATTCCACGGGAAAGACCAGTCACGTGATGCTCTCGTCGCTCCGCGGCAAGGTCGTCGTGCTGGCGTTCTATCCGCTCGACCGCTCTTCGGGTTGCACGGCCGAGCTGAACAAGTTCCGCGACGAGTACAAGACGCTGTTCGGCGACGGCGTAGTCGTGTACCCCACTTCGGTCGACAGCCTCGGCTCGCACGCGAGCTGGGCGAAGGAAGCGCATTTCCCGTTCGCGATGATCGCCGACACGAAGAGCGAGCTGGCGAAGATGTACGCGTCCGACGGCGGTGCGCGCCCCTACTTCAAGCGTACGGTATTCGTGATCGGGAAGGACGGGAAGGTGGCGTACGCCGATACCAAGTTCGGGGCGCTGTCGGCGGATGCGTACGACAAGTTGGCGGCGGCGATCAAGTTGGCGAAGGCGAACTAGAGTCGGCGCTCGGTGCTGGTTGCTCGAGGCTCATCGCTCGAGACTTGGACTCGTTTTACAGCTCGCGATGCCAGGCCTGACACCGCGACACCGAAGGCGAGTCCAAGTCTCGAGCTGTGAGCTGGCAAGCTCACAGCCTCGAGCTAGCTCTAGTCATTCGCTCGATCCCTTCGCGCCATCACCCGCTTCCCCCGAATCGTCGTGCTGCGCAGTGCATTGATGATCTCGTCGGCCGATGCGTCGGGCACCTCGACCAGCGAGAATCGATCGGCGATCTCGATGGCTCCGATGTCGCCGGAGTCGATCCCCGCTTCGTTGGCGATGGCGCCGACCAAATCACCCGGACGAACGCCGGCCTTTCGGCCGAGGGCGATGTAGAGCTTCGTCACGTCGCCACCCGAGCGCGATTTGCCCGGCTTTCCGCGGCTCGGGCGTTCGTCGCGGCGCGGGGCGGCGTCGCGATCGCGGCCTTTCGAGCTGCTGCCAGATCGATCGTCGCGGCGCGGGCGCTCCTCGCGGCGCGGAGGCGCCGCATTCGGAATCTCTTCTTCCTCGTCGGCCGCCCCTTCGCCCGCCGAGTCGGCGAGCTTCACCGCCGCGGCGGCGATGTCCATGATGTCGTATTCGTCGGCCAGCGATTCGATGATGACGCGGAACGGCTCGAGCCCGCCGGCCGCCAGCGCTTCCTCGAGCGACGTCTTGGTCTGCTCCAGGCGGCGCGCGCGAAGATCGTGCACCGTAGGCACCGACTCGATCGCGATCTTGCGCTTGGTCACCTGCTCGATGTTGCGCAGCAGGCGATGCTCGCGCGCTTCGGCGAGGGTGATCGCCACGCCTTCACGCCCCGCGCGGCCGGTTCTCCCCACGCGGTGAATGTACGCGTCGGGCGACGACGGCACGTCGAAGTTCACGACGTGCGATACGTGCTCGATGTCCAGCCCGCGCGCGGCGACGTCGGTCGCCACGAGCAGCTCCGACGCGCCGTCGCGAAAGCGGCGCATGACGCGGTCGCGCTGCTCCTGCGACAGCCCGCCGTGCAGCGCTTCGGCGCGGTAGCCGCGGCCGCCGAGGGTCTCGGTGAGCTCGTCGACTTCGGTGCGCGTACGGCAGAAGACGATCGCCGACGTTGGACCTTCCATGTCGAGCACGCGCGCCAATGCCGCAACCTTGTGGCGGCGCTGGACGACGAATGCAACTTCGCGCACGCGCGGCGCCTCACCGGCGGGCGTCTGCTCGCGGGCGATGGTGACGAGCGTGGGGTTGTTCAGGTGGCGCGCGGCGATCGCGCGAATCGGCGCGGCCATCGTCGCCGAGAAGAGGGCGGTCTGGCGCGTCTCGGGCACCGCGTCGAGAATCGCCTCGAGATCTTCGGCGAAGCCCATGTCGAGCATCTCGTCGGCCTCGTCGAGCACGACCATCTTCACGCCCTCGAGGGCGAGCGTGCGGCGGCGGATGTGATCGAGCGCGCGTCCCGGTGTGGCGACGACGACGTCGACGCCGCGCTTGAGCGCGCGGAGCTGCTGCTGCATGGCCTGCCCGCCGTAGATCGGCAGCACGCGAATGCCAAGCTGCCGGCCGTAGCGGTGGACCGCCTCGGCGACCTGCATCGCGAGCTCGCGCGTGGGCACGAGCACGAGGCCGCGCACCACGCGCATGTCGTCGTCCGTGGCGGCGCCGATGCGGTGCAGCATGGGCAGCGCGAACGCCGCCGTCTTGCCGGTGCCGGTGGCGGCCTGTCCGAGGACGTCTTTCCCTTCGATGAGCGGCGGGATGGCTTCCCGCTGAATGTCGGTGGGTTCTTCGTAGCCGAGGGCGGCGACCGCCGCGACGAGAGCTGGGTCGAGGCCGAGCGCGAGAAACGCTCCGTCGGACGCGCTCTGGGGTTCCTGCGTTGATTCGTCGATCATGGACCAGAAAAGATTTCGAGAGTATGGCGCAATACTGATCTTAGCGGGTCGAGCAAGCTGAACCGCAGAATTCGCGTCCGTCTTTTGCTACTAGAGCTCGGAGAGACTCCAGCGAGGGGCGCGTTTCAGCTGCGGCCAGCTGGACCGTGGGACACAACGAGCCGAATCGGGATCAGAGAAATGAAAATTCGCTACATGTTGGCCGGAATGCTCGTCGCCGGCGCATTTGTCGCGCCGCTGCGGGCGCAGGACACCGCAGCGAAGAAGCCTGGCGGCTTGAACAAGATCGCTCGCGACGTGAGCAAGACCGCCAAGAAAGCCGGCCAGGACACCAAGGCCGAGGTCCATCGCGACGCGAGCAAGACGCACCAAGTGCTTCAGAAGGCGGGCAACGACACCAAGACCGCGACCGGAAACGCTACGGGCATCCACAAGGTGGGCGGCGACGTCGGCAAGGCGGCTCAGGCCGTCAGCACGACGAGCAAGACCACCGGCCGGAAGGCAAAGAAGGCGGTGAAAAAGACGTCGAGCGCGGCGCACAACGACCTGACCAAGATGGGCAAGGCGGCGAAGGACAGCGTCAAGAAGCCGTAAGGTCGCTGCTGAGAGCTAGTTGCGGCGGGGTGTGTGGTTCGTCACACTACTCGTAGGTCCAGCCAGGAGACGGACCGTGGTGAACACGCCGCAACAGCCTTCAGAAGTCATCTGCACACACGAACGCCGTCCGGGTACGACGGTGTGCTTGCACTGCCGCCACGCCGCGCGAGTCGCGACGCAGGCGAAGCGCAAGCGTCTGTTGCTGCGCGGCAGCGCGGTCGGGATCGTGTTCGCCACCTTCATCGCCGCCGGCCTGCTCGGGGCCACGGCGATCCGCGGTAAGGCGCGCCGCGCAGGAGACAAGACCACGCAGGTCGTGACACCGGTCGCGGAAGCGAGCGCCCCTGCCGCGACGCCGGCCGACAGCACGGCCGCCTCTCCGCCACCGGCGGTGCAGCAAGGCGATCAGCCGAAGAAGCTCGTGGCGCCGCTGATGCCGGTAGTGCCACCGGGTGAGTCGCCGCTCGTCGACGGCGTCACGGCCACGCGCGTGGACAGCATGGTGATGCTCTCCTTCGACACGCCGTCGAACCGCACGCGCATTCCCGAGAAGTTCGAGCAGTTCGTGCGCAGCACGCTGCCCGCGGTGTATGGGCACGGCGTCGACAGCGTGCTGGCGAAGCTTCCGCGCGGCGGCATCGCGCGCCAGGGAAACCTGCTCTCGCAACTGCCGTCGAGCGGCGTGCGGATTCCGATCAGCGAGGCGTGGATGATCCGCCTCTATCCCGAGACGCGTCAGGGCCAGGACGGGCCGCTGGTCGTGCGATATCGCGTGTCCGTCGTTCCAGCGACGGAATAGTTCACGGGCGGGCCGCATTCGGCCCCGGCTGGCGCGACCTACTACGCGGATAGTTGACAAATCACGGCGGATGTCGTATTCCTACTACAGTCATAGTAGAGGAATGGCATGGACGACTTCGTTTTTGGTGACCGCGAGCTCGACGTCATGGGCGTGCTGTGGGACTTGGGCTCCGGCACGGTGTCCGAGGTACGCGAGAAGCTGCCGGCCGATCTCGCCTACACCACGGTGCTCACCATCCTTCGCAATCTCGAGGCGAAGGAGCTCGTGCGGCACACCGCCGAGGGAAAGGCGCACCGGTACTATCCGCGCGTCGCGCGGAAGGTGGCGCGCCGAAGCGCGCTGACGCGCATGGTCGACAAGCTGTTCCACGGATCGCCCGAGCAACTCGTGGCGCAGCTCGTGGAAGACGAAGCGTTGTCGGCCGAAGACCTCCGCCGGCTCCGCGCGCTGTTGACGACGCAGGAGAAAAAGGGAGGCAAGAAATGATCGCCTCGTGGATGCTCTACGCCTGTCTCGTCGCGGCGCTGGTGACCATCGCGGCCGAGGCGATGGAACGAGTGGCGCGCGCGCGGCAATGGCCGATTCGTTTCGTGTGGATCGCCGCGCTGCTCCTCTCGATCGCCTGGCCGGTCGGCAGTGCCGCGCGTGGATTGATGCCGGCAGGCACGACGCGCGTGACCGTCCTTCCCTTCACGATCGCCGTGGAGCCGACGCGGATCATCGCGCGCGGCTCGCTGGCACCCGACCGCGCCGCGCTGATCGATCGCGGCCTCGTGGTGCTCTGGTGCGCGTTCAGCGCGCTGCTGCTCATTCGGCTGTCGCGCGGCATCGTGGAGTTGCAGCGCACGCGGCGCGCATGGAAGCGCGGCCGGATCGACGGAACGGCCGTTCGGCTCTCGGACAACGTGGGACCGGCGGTGGTCGGGCTGCGCTCGATGGACGTGGTCGTGCCCGAATGGGTCATGACGCTCGATGCGCCGCTCCGCGCCATCGTGCTGCGGCACGAAGAGGAGCATCGCGCGGCGCGCGATCCATATCTCCTCTTCACCGCCGCGGTCGGCGTCGTGTTGATGCCGTGGAACCTGGCGTTGTGGATGCAGGCGCGCCGGCTGCGGCTCGCGATCGAGATGGATTGCGACGTGCGCGTACTGCGAGCGCATCCGTCGCCCGAGCGATACGGGCTGTTGATGCTCACGATCGCGCAGCGCCGCTCGGTGGCGCCGACGTTGTTCGCCCCGATGCTCACGGAACCGACGACGCAACTCGAACGGAGGATTCTCGCCATGCGCACCACGACTCACGGGCTTGGCCGGCTCACGATGTACGGCGGAACCGCGGTGGCAACCGCCGCACTCACGGTGGCGTTTTCGCTGCAGTCGGGCGGCCGGACGTTCGCGGCGGCCGCGGCCGCCGCGACGATCGCGCCACCCAGGATCACAGCGCCACATGGACCGAATCCGTCACCGCGCTATCCCCAGATGCTTCGCTCGGCGGAGATCGAAGGAACGGTGGTGATGCAATGGACGAACGACGCGAGCGGCGTGCCGGACATCAACACGTTCAAGGTGGTCTCGAGCACGCATCAGCTGTTCACCAACGCGGTTCTTGGCGTGCTGCAGTCGTGGCACATGGCTCCGAACACGAGCGTCGAAGTCCCGTTCGTGTTCGTGTTGACGAATCTGACGGCGGCTCGACCCTTCGACGCCCCCACGAACGCCGTGATCGTCATGGATAGTCCGCCGGAGGCCAACGAGCCACCAGCGCCGCGCGGACCGCCGATGCGCGTGTCCGACAATCAGACGTTCTTCGAGTTCCAGGTGGAGAACCAGGTCAAGCCGCGACCGGGCTATCAGGCGCCTCGCTACCCCGACGCGCTGCGGGAAGCGCACGTCGAGGGAGAAGTGCTCGCGCAGTTCGTCGTGGACACGGCAGGTGTGCCCGTGACGGAAACCTTCAAGGTCCTCAAGTCGAGCCACGAGCTGTTCACCGACGCCGTCCGCACCGCGCTGCCGGACATGCTGTTCTATCCAGCACTGGTCGGCAACCGCCCGGTGAAGCAGCTCGTGCAGATGCCCTTCCAGTTCAACCTGTCGAAGGAGAACCGAGTCCCGTGAGCCGGTCGATCAGCCGCGATGCGTCGTCGTCCACGACGAGCATCGCGCGCTGAGCGGCGCGTACGAAGCCCTCGTCGCGTGCGTGATCGAGGAAAGCGATGAGCGGCCCGTAGTACGACGCGACGTCGAGCAGCCCGTACGGCTTGGCATGCAGGCCGAGCATGCCCCACGTCCACACCTCGAACAGCTCCTCGAGCGTGCCGAGTCCGCCGGGGAGCGCAACGAACGCGTCGGCGAGGTGCGCCATCGTCGCTTTGCGCTCGTGCATGGTCTCGACGACGCACAGCTCGGTGAGCCCGGTGTGTGCGATCTCGCGATCGACCAGCGATCGCGGCATCACCCCGACCACTTCCCCGCCCTCGGCCAGCGCAGCGTCGGCGAGCGCGCCCATGAGCCCCACGCTCGCGCCGCCGTAGACGATTCGTATTCGCCTCCGCACGGCCTCGCGGGCGAACGCGCGCGCCGCGTCGAGGTATGCCGGCGATGTTCCGTTCGCCGAGCCGCAGAACACGCAGATGGATTTGAGCATTGGCGCTCAAGAGTATGCAGGCTCGTCGCCTGCTACCAGCCCCTTGCAGACCTCTGCCAGACCCCCGATACGGCCAACCCTCGGAGGGGGCTGGCCGTAGTTGAGTCATATCCCCATCCCACCCCACCTCCTGACTTTCGACGTTCGGG
Source organism: Gemmatimonadota bacterium (assembly GCA_028287235.1). GTDB lineage: Bacteria > Gemmatimonadota > Gemmatimonadetes > Gemmatimonadales > Gemmatimonadaceae > JAQBQB01. The sequence goes on from JAQBQB010000028.1 coordinate 141,168, forward strand.
TCATGGCCAAACAGACCGCCCGCCAGCAGCAATCGATCACCGTTCCCATTCCCCTTCCGCCCACTCAGCGTTTTCTCCCGCTCCTCCTGCTCCTGTTCGTCGGCAGCGGCTGCGCGGCGTTGATCTACGAGATCGTGTGGTTCCAGCTCATCCAGCTCGTCATCGGGTCGTCCGCCGTGTCGCTCGGCGTGTTGCTCGGAACGTTCATGGGCGGCATGTGCCTGGGCAGCTTATTGCTTCCGCGGTTCGTTTCACCCGAACAGCATCCGCTGCGCGTGTACGCCATGATCGAGGCGGGCATCGGTGTGCTGGGGTTGATCGTGCTCGTGGCGGTGCCGCTGGTGGGAGGTGTCTACACCGCCACGGCAATGCACGGCTTGATGGGCGTCCTGTTGCGCGGCGTCGTCTGCGGAATCTGCCTGCTTCCGCCCACGCTGCTCATGGGCGCAACGCTGCCGGCAATCGCCCGCTGGGTCGAGACGACGCCGACGGGTGTGTCATGGCTTGGCTTCTTCTACGGGAGCAACATCGCCGGCGCGGTGTTCGGCTGTCTGTTTGCAGGCTTCTATCTGCTGCGCGTCACGGACATGGCGACGACGACGTTCGTCGCGGTGTTGATCAACTTCGGCGTCGCCGCAATCGGCTTCATGCTGTCGAAGCGAGCGCCGCACCGGCCCGCGGTGCAGGCGCCCGGTGAAGGCGTCGTCGAGGCGCCGGCGGTGCCGCGGTCGAACGCGGTGTACGTCGCCATAGGCCTGTCGGGACTCACGGCGCTCGGCGCCGAAGTCGTGTGGACGCGCACGCTGTCGCTCATGCTCGGCGCGTCGGTGTACACCTTCTCGATCATTCTCGCGGTTTTTCTCGTGGGCCTCGGGTTCGGCAGCAGCGCGGGTTCGTTCATGGCGCGCGGTACTCGACCGCGGGCGGCGCTCGGCTGGAGCCAACTGTTGTTGACGGCGGGCATCGCGTGGTCGGCGTACATGATGGCGAAGTCGCTGCCCTACTGGCCGATCAACCCCACGCTGTCGCCAAGTCCGTGGATCACCTTCCAGGTGGATCTGATTCGGTCGCTCGTCGCCGTGTTCCCGGCGGCGTTCCTCTGGGGCGCGAGCTTCCCGTTGGCGATCGCCGCGGTCGTGGGGCCCGGGCAGGATGCCGGACGGATCGTGGGCCGCGTGTACGCCGCGAACACGGTGGGCGCGATCGTCGGCGCGGTCGCATTCAGCGTCTTCGCGATTCCGCGTATCGGCACGCAGGCGTCGGAGCGGTTGCTCATCGCGGTCGCGATCGTGTCCGCGATCGTCGTGTTCGCGTCGATGTTGCGCGCGCCGGCCGACGAGCCGGGCACCAAGCGCGACGCACGTCACGTCGCTGCGCTGAGCACAGGCGGCATCGCCACGCTCGCCGTGGGATTGTTGATCGCGTTGCTGCTGCTCGCCGGCGTCCCGAAGATTCCCGACGGCCTGATCGCCTACGGCCGCTTTCTGCCGACGTACACCACCGAGCCAAAGTATCTCTACGTCGGCGAGGGGATGAACTCGTCCATCGCGGTGTCGGAGGAGGCGAGCGGCGCGCGCAACTTCCACGTGGCCGGCAAGGTCGAAGCGTCGAGCCTGCCGCAGGACATGCGGCTGCAGCGCATGCTCGGCCATCTCTCGGCGCTGCTCGACCACGATCCGCAGTCGGTGCTCGTCGTGGGGTTCGGCGCCGGCGTCACGGCGGGGTCGTTCGTGACGCACCCGGGCATCAAGCGCATCGTGATCTGCGAGATCGAGCCGCTGATCCCTCAGGTGGTGTCGACGTACTTCACGCGCGAGAATTACAACGTGGCGCACGACCCGCGAGTGCAGATCGTGTACGACGACGCGCGCCACTACATTCTCACGACGAAGGAGAAGTTCGACGTCATCACGTCGGACCCGATCCATCCGTGGGTGAAGGGCGCGGCGACGCTCTACACGAAGGAATACTTCGAGCTCGTGAAGCAGCACCTGAATCCCGGCGGCGTCGTCACGCAGTGGGTGCCACTGTACGAGAGCTTCCCCGAGGTGGTGAAGAGCGAGGTCGCCACCTTCTTCAACGTCTTCCCCGACGGCACCGTCTGGAGCAACGACATTCAGGGGAAGGGCTACGACGTGGTGCTCGCCGGCCACGCCACGCCGCAGACGATCGACGTCGACTCGATGCAGATGCGCCTCACGCAGAACCCGCGCGCCGCGCAGTCGCTCGGCGAAGTCGGCTTCACCTCGGCGATGTCGCTGCTGTCGACGTACGGCGGGCAGGCGCGCGATCTTGCGCCGTGGCTCGCCGACGCGCAGATCAACCGCGACTCGAATCTTCGGCTCATGTACCTGGCCGGCATGGGGCTCAACACCTACCAGAACGCGAGCATCTACGACGACATGCTGCGCTACCGCAAGTTCCCCGACAACCTCTTCGTTGGCTCGGACAGCGAGAAGGAGTATCTGCGCGAGGGTATGGGCGGCCGGCCGCCGGGCACATGACGGCGTCCGCGGTGACGCGCCTGGTGGCGATCACCCACCAGCCGTCGCCGAACATGCAGCAGTACGAGCGCACCTATGTCGGAGACGAAGTCATCGACTATGCGCTCGCGCTGCGGCAACACGCGGCGTACCAGGAGGCCCTGCGCGCGTGCGGCGCCGAGGTGGTCACGCTCGACGTGAACCGCGCGTACCCCGACTGCGTGTTCGTCGAGGACACGGCCATCGTGCTCGACGAAGTGGCCGTGATGATGTCGATGGGCGCGGAGTCGCGCCGCCGCGAGCCGGTTGGGATGGAGCCCGCGTTACGTGAGTTTCGCCCGATCGAGCGCGTGTCGCTTCCCGCAACGATCGACGGCGGCGACGTGGTGCGCAACGGCCGGTCGCTGTACGTGGGCGAGTCGCCGCGGACGAACGCCGGCGGCGTCAGCGCGCTGCGGGGTGTTCTGCGGCCGTACGGCTACGGCGTGACGGGGATTCCGGTGCACGGCTGTCTGCACCTCAAGACCGCATGCAGCGCGCTTCCCGATGGCCGCTTCCTGGTGAACGCCGGCTGGATCGACGTGGCGCCGCTGCCGGCGGACCGGCTCATTCACGTACCAGCCAGCGAGCCGTGGGCCGGCGACGTGCTGGTGATCGGCGAGCGGATCATCGCGTCCGATGCGTTTCCGGAGACGATTCGCTCGTTGCGCCGGGAAGGATTCGAGGTGATACCAGTTTCGGTATCAGAGTTCGCGAAAGCTGAAGGCGGGGTGACGTGCCTCAGCCTGGTGTTCGGGAACGGCGGCTAAGCCGACCGCCTACCGCCGCGACTCATCCTTCGGCGGGCGCGTGATACGCTCCGACAACAGCCCCAACGCAATGCCGAGCGGAACGTTGAGCGCCGCCATCAGTACCGCGAGCGCAATCGACGGCCAGGTCCAAGGGCGAGGTGCGCGCCACACGTTGATCGAGATCGCAACGAGGGCCGTGCAGCAGCCGAGGACGAAGCCGAAGCGGCCCGCCATGCTCTGGCGGGCTTTGACGAGCGCGTCGTATTCCCGGTCGGTTCGAGGACTCACCGCCGCGGTCCCCACAGCTGTCCGACGTTGACGACCGCGCCGGCGTACAGTGCGCGAGGCTGCGGACCCGACACGGGCACGATGATTCCCGCATCGAAGGCCAGCCACAGCCGCGGCGTCACAGTGGGGCCGGCGAGCAGCGCGACGATCGGTGCCGACGCCGACGTCCCCGGAAATCCGTAGGCCTCGGCAACCCATCCCCAGGGTGCGGTGAACGGTCCGCCGAAGGACAGCGTCCACAGCGTGGAGCTCGTTGGGACGTCGACGCTGCCGCCGCTGCGATGGGTGTAGCCGACGTTGAGGTCCATCGCGACGCCACCGAGATCGTGACTCGAGATGGCGAGGAGCGACAGCCCGGTCGACCCCGTTCCCGTCGAGGGCGACCCTGTGGCGAACGTGATCGACGGAAGCACCGCGAAATCACCGACGGCGGCGGCGTTCTCGAGGAGACGCCACTTCACCCCTGCGCCGACGTCGCCGATTCCCGCGGAGCCGACCGAAGGAAATTGCACCGGCGCGAACACGCTCAGCTGAAGCCGATCGGCGAGCCCGAACTTGAACACCGTCGGAATCGACGAGGAGCTGGCCGTTGGGGCGAATCGATCGCGCTCGACCCCTGTCTCGATCTCCAACCATCCAGGCGCGACGGTGCCGGCGTGCGTTGCGACCGTGGGGCGCTCCGGCTGTACGGCGTGTGGATCGTTCGCAGAATCGGCAGACGGTTTTGGGGCGGGTTTCAGTAGGGGTTGCTGCGCGCGCAGCGCCGACGCGGCGAGGGCGAGCGCGAGCGCGGCCACCAAGCCGGCGCGCATCAACGTGCGGCCGCCCGCTGTGGTGCCCAGGGATTCGCCCCTGTCGTCTCGAACGCCTCGACGTCGTCGAAGTAGCGCCGCGCCATCTCGGCCGATGAAGGATTGGTGTACACCTCGGCCACAGGCTTCTCGATCGCCCCGGCCACGATGTCGGCCACCTGCTCCACCGTTTGCACGTGACTGCCCGCATAGACCGGCGCGTCGGCCGGCGCGTTGAGCGCGTTGCGCGCGAACTCGGTCGCGACCATGCCCGGCATGACGAGCGTCACGTGGATGTTCGGGTTCCTGGCGCGCAGCTCGACGCGGAGGTTCGCCGTGAGGGCGTTGAGCGCCGCCTTCGCCGCATTGTACGCCGAGCGCGGGAGCGCCATCGGTACGCGGCCGAGGAAGGAGGAGATGTTGATGACGTGCCCGTGCCCGCGCTCGAGGAAATGCTCGGCGGCAACCTGCATCCCGTAAAGCGCCGACTTGACGTTCACCGTCATCATCTCGTCGATGTCGTCGCCGGTGAGGTCGAGCACCGACTTCGTGATGCCTCGGCCGGCGTTGTTGATCCACACGTCGAAGCCGCCGAAGCGTTCGATGGCGGCATTGCGGACCGCCTCCACGTCGACACGCCGCGTGACGTCGGCTCTCACGGCAAACGTGCCGGCGGCTCCGGCGCGCAGCGCCTCCTCCGCGACCTGATCGAGCTCCGCGGGGCGCCGGGCAGCGAGCACGAGCTGATGGCCGTCGCGGCCGAGCCGGCGCGCCAGCTCCGCACCAATGCCGGCGCTCGCGCCGGTGATGACGATCGTCTTGTTAGCCATGTGTAGCCTGCTTTACGGGTCTGGAAACGGGGGGTACAATCCAAAGGAGACCGATTCGGTCGAACGCCCTCACCGGCCAGGAGATTCTGCACAATGAAGAAGGCTACTACGAGAGTCGCCGCGGCGCGCGCCGCGGCGGCCCTGCTGACGTTTGCGTTCGCCACAGGCCTCGCCGCCGTGGCGCACGCCCAGGACCGCCTCAAGACGATGCCGGGCTACGAAGAGTATCAGCGGATGGCCGCTCTCCGCAGCACGCTTGGGATGGGCGGGCGCGGTGGCATCGGCGGCGGCAGCATCTCGTGGTCGGCCGACAGCAAGTCGGTCGACTTCGACAACGCGGGCAAGCGCGCGCGCTTCGACGTCGCGTCGCAGAAGGTCGTCGACGCGACGGACGCCGGCATGCAGCAGACCGGAGGGCGCGGCCGAGGCGGATTCGGCAACCAACCGGCGCGCGGACGGCAGTTCGAGTTCGCCGTAGCGCCGGCCGGCAATCATCGGGCGATCTATCGCGACCGCAACGTGTGGGTCGCCGACTCGACGGGTGCGAACGCAGTGCAGATCACGAAGGACGGCAGCGTGGCCACGCGAATCAAGTATGGCACCGCGAGCTGGGTGTACGGCGAGGAGCTGAGCCAGCGCACGGCCATGTGGTGGTCGCCCGACGGCAAGAAGCTCGCGTACTATCGCTTCGACGAGAGCAAGGTTCCGGACTTCTATCTCGCGACGAACCTCACCGCGATCCAGGATACGCTCGACGTGGAAGCGTACCCCAAGCCCGGCGTGCCGAACCCGGTCGTGGACCTGTTCATCTACGACGTCGACAGCAAGAAGACCACGCGCGTGGACGTGCGTGACGGCAAGCCATTCGAGAACGCGACCATAGGCTACTACGTGTTCCGCGTGGACTGGTCGCCCGTTGGTAGCGAGCTGACCTTCCTCCGCACGAACCGGCGTCAGAACACGATGGAAATGGCGGCGTGCAACCCGGAGTCGGGCGCGTGCCGCATCGTGATTCACGAGGAGAATCCCACCGGGTGGATCGACGACGATCCGGCGCCGAGCGTGACCTGGCTCAAGGATCGGAATCGCTTTCTCTGGGAATCGGACCGAAGCGGTTTCAAGAACTACTATCTGTACGACTTCAAGGCGGCGAAGCTGATCGCGCCGGTGACACAGCTGCCGGCGGAAGTCGTGAGCATCGTCCGCATCGACGAGCCGGCGGGCGTGATGTACTACACCGGCCGCGATGGCGACAATTACATGAAGGTGCAGCTCCACCGCGTGGGGCTCGACGGCCGGAACGACATGCGGCTCACCGATCCGGCATTCACGCACACCGTCACGCTCTCGCCCGACGCGAAGTATTTCGTCGACGTCGCGGAGACGCACGATCAGGCGCCCGTGACACGGCTCGCGGACGCGGCCGGCAAGGTCGTCGCCGAGCTGGCGAAGACCGATCTCACGAAGTTCAACGAGATCGGGCTGAAGAAGGTCGAGATGTACACCTACAAGACCTCCGACGGCCAGGCCACCCTGCACGGCATCATCCACTACCCGTCGAACTTCGACCCGAGCAAGAAGTACCCGGTGCTCGTGAGCGTGTACGGCGGCCCAGCCGTGGCGAACAGCACGACCGAACGCTTCCAGGTTCCGAGCGCCACGGCGGAGTACGGCTTCATCGTGTTGAACGTCGAGGCGCGCACCAATCCGGGCATGGGCCGCAAGTATCTCGACGCGGTCTACCTCAAGCTCGGACAAACGGAGCAGGACGACATGGCCGACGCCGTGAAGGCGCTCTGGAACCGGCCGTACATCGACAAGAATCGCGTCGGCGTCTACGGCACGTCCTACGGCGGCTACACGTCGGTGATGGAGATCCTGCGCCACCCCGAGGTGTTCGCGGCCGCGTCGTCGTCGTCGCCGCCGACCGATTGGCGGAACTACGACACGATCTACACCGAGCGGTACATGTGGATTCCGCAGGAGAACAAGGAAGGCTACGACAAGGGGTCGGCGTTGAGCTACGTCGGCGACCTGCGCGGCCGGTTGATGCTCTACTTCGGAACCGCCGACAACAACGTGCATCCGTCGAACATGATGCAGCTCATCCAGGGGCTGCAGCGGGCCGGGAAGAGCTTCGACGTACAGGTCGGCCCGGACCAAGGGCACTCGGGACTCAACCCCCAGCGGATGATGGAGTTCTTCATCGAGAATTTGGTGCTCAACGGGGCGGGGCCAAAGGCGTGACAGCAGCGAACACGGACACGAGGCGACACACGCGGATGAATCGTCACCGCTGATGTTCACCGGCCCTCAAATCGCCGAGCTGCTCGAGCAGCTCGGCGTCACCCATGTCGTCACGGTTCCCGACAGCACGATCGGCCCGTGGCAAGCGGCCATCGAGCAGCGTGAACGGACGCGTCTCGTGCGCGTCTGCCGCGAAGGGGAGGCGTGGGAAGTGGCGGCCGGCCTCCACCTCGGCGGTGCCTCGCCGCTGGTGATGATCCAGTGCACCGGCCTGTTCGAGTCGGGCGACGCCATTCGCAACGTGCTGCACGATTGGAAGCTGCCGGTGTTCGCCATCATCGGATACCGAAGCTACCTGAATCAGGACACGCTGCCCGGCGATACCTGTCTGGTGTTCACCGAGCCGGTGCTCGACGCCTGGAAGATCGACTACCACATCCTCACGAAGCCGGAGCAATTCGGCTCGATCGCCGAGCATTTCTCCGCATGCCGGGCGGCGAGCACGCCGGGCGCGATCATCGTGGCCGAGGGCGGCGCATGAGCATTTTGTCATGAGCGTTTGTTCACATATGCCGGAAAAAGACGCGCTCGTCGCGATCCATGGCGCGCGCGGTCCGCGCGACGTCGTGATCACCACGATGTGCGCGGCGCGCGACTGGATGACTCTGCCGCAACAGCCGCTCGACCTCGTGTTCGTCCCCTCGGCGATGGGCCACGCGACATCCGTCGGCCTCGGGTTGGCGCTGGCGCAGCCGGACCGGCGCGTCATCGTCTGCAACGGCGACGGGTCGATGCTCATGAACCTCGGCTCGCTCGTCTCGATCGCGGGGGCGGGCGCGCGGAATCTCGTCGTCGCGCTGTTCGACAACGGCGTGTACGAGGTGACGGGCTCGCAGCCGACGCCGGCGCCCGGCTGCGTGGATTTCGCGGCCATCGCGCGCGGTGCGGGCTTCGAGTCGGTGTTCGAGTTCAGCCATCTGGAGAGCTGGCAGACGAACGTTCACAGAACGCTCACGTGTCCGGGACCGACGTTCATCTGGTTGCGCGTCGAGCCGGCCGTGGGCGTTCCCGGTCCGCGCTCGCCGGGCCCCGCCGGGGAGCGCGCACGCCGCTTTCGCGACGCACTGCGCTCCTGACGACCGCCTTCGGCGTCGGCTACTCCTCGCGCAACGCCGCGTTCGGATCGAGTCTCGCGGCACGGCGGGCTGGAATCCAGCAGGCAACGATCGCGATGGCCACGAACAACGCGGCGATCGCCGCGTAGGTGACGGGATCGGTCGGCCTGATCGAGATGAGCATGCTCGCCTTCTCCATCACGCCGGTGAGCGTAAGCGCGGCGGCGATGCCAACCATGATGCCCACGGCGCTCAACGCGAGCCCCTGCCCCACGATCAACCGGAAGATGCTGTCGCTCGTCGCGCCGAACGCCATGCGCACGCCGATCTCCGCGGTGCGCTGCCGCACGGTCGTCGCGAGCACGCCGTAGAGCCCCACCCCCGCGAGCACCGCCGCCACGGCGCCGAAGATCGCGATGAGCACGAGCGAGAAGCGCGTCGGCGCCATGGCGCGGTCGACGAACGCGCTCATGGGCTTGAGCTCACCCACCGGCACGAGCTTGTCCACCTGCGCCACGGCGTTCCGCACTTCGGGCATGAGGCGCGACGGATCGCCGGTCGTCCGGATCGCCCAGCGGCCCGCCGCGCCGAAGCCGAACATGCCGTCGACGACGAACATCGCTTCGCGTCCCGGCGCGGCGAGCGTCAGATGCCGCTCGTGCTCGACGACGCCGATCACGCGGTACATCTGCGCTTCGGGCGTGTTGATGCGACAGAACATCTGCTGCCCGATGATCGACACCGGGCTCTGATTGGGGAATGCCTTCGCGGCGAGGAGATCGTCGATGATGACGCCCGTCGTCGTCGTGTCGTTGTCGGCCTGCGTGAACGCGTGGCCGGCGATGACCTTCGTCTTCATCGCCTCGAAGTACCCGGGGAGCACGATGTGCAGCGTCGCCTGCCGAAAGAGCGACGGATCCGACGCGGCCGCCGCGGGACCCCAGCGCATGTTGAAGTCCTGGCCGTCGAGCGGCAGCGGGCTCGCCGCGGTCACCGCCGTCACTCCGGGAATCGCCTTCAGCCGGTCGGACAGCGTCGTGACATACGCCTGCGTCTCGCCCGACGTCCGCAGCCGGTTGTTGAACGCCGTGAAGGTGAGGACCCCGTTCGGGTCGAAGCCGGGATTCACCCGCTCGAGCGCCATGAAGCTGCGCAGCATGAGTCCCGATCCGATCAACAGCACGAACGACAGCGCCACCTCGGCGATTACCACGCCCTGTCGAAGGCGCTTGCCGGAATTGAGACCGGGCGAGCGTCCGCCGGCCCGCAAAGTCTGCGCGAGATTCGGCCGCGATGCGCGCACCGCCGGCAGCACGCCGAAGATCAGCGCCGACAACAGCGCGAGCGCCATGGTGAATCCGAGCACCGTCGGATCGATCGACACGTCGCCGACGCGTGGGAGGTTCGACGGCGCAATGGACAGCAGCAGGTCGATACCCATCTTGGCCAGCAGCAAGCCAAGCGCGGCACCACCCACCGCGAGCACGAGACACTCGGCGAGCATCTGCCCGATGAGCACCTGCCGCGTGCCGCCGAGCGCCGAACGCACGGCCAGCTCCCGCTCGCGCGCCGATGCGCGAACGAGCAGGAGGTTCGCGACGTTGGCGCAGGCGATGAGCAGCACGAAGATCACCGCGCCCATGAGCGCGAGAATCGCCGGCCGCACCTCCTTCACGATGTCGGCCTGCATCGGTTCGGCGCGCATGCCGAGGTTGGCCGCTTTCTTGATCGGGAAGCGATTGCGAAGGTCGGCGGCGAGCTTGTCGAGCTGCCCGTCGGCCGTGGCGAAGGTCGCGCCGGGCCGGAGGCGGCCGATCACGCGCAGGAAGACGTTGAGCCGCGACTGCGTGTTCCAGTCGATGCGGAACGCCGTGTACAGATCGGGTTGCGCCTGGACACCGGTGCCCGCCGGAAAGACCAGCTGCACATCCGGCCCGGTGACACCCACGACCTGCGCCGGCGCGCCGTTGAGCTGAATCGACTTGCCGATCACCGACGAGTCGCCGCCGAAGCGGCTCTGCCAGAACGCGTGGCTGAGAATGACGATCGTCGGAAGGCGGGACGGCGGCAGCGGCGCCGCGCCCGGAACGGGCGCCGGCCGCGGTGGGTTGGGCGTTCCGTCGGTCTCGGCGAAGTTGCGGCCGAAAGCGATGGGAGCGCCGAGTACGTTAAAGAAGTTGGTCGTCACGCCGGCGTTGGTGATCTGCTCCGGCTTCCCCTCGTCGCTCACGTATGTGGAGACGCCGGCGTTTACCGCCGCGATGCTCTCGAACGCCGTCGCCTGTTCCTTGAGATCGGGCATGTCGCCGCCCGCCCACGGGAAGTTGAACACGTTCCGCGCACGCAGATCGTTGTGGATGATCGCGAGCCGCTCCGGGTGCGCGTACGGAAGCGGTCGCAGGAGCACTGCGTCGACGACGCTGAAGATCGCGGTGCTCGCTCCGATCCCGAGCGCGATGGTGAGCACGGCGGTGACCGTGAACGCCGGGTTTTTCCGGAGCGTGCGCGCGGCAAAGGCCAGGTCGCGGGTGAACATGAGGAGAGTGGCCGGTGAACGGGGAGCGGTGGGCAGGGGAACCTCCGCCAGAGGCATCGAACATACCGAACAATCCACGCGCTAAGCGACTGGTGCACCGCGTGTTAGCCAGCGGCCGAGTCGTGCCAGGCGACCGGTTGTGGGATCGGGTGTCCGGAATCGAACAGGCGCTATCGCTTCCGCGGAAAGCCGAGCGTGTCTGAGGACGGCCTGAAGTCTTCCGGGTAGTGGACTTCGGTGGCGCGGACCGGCTGGAGCGCGACGTCTGCCTGGAAGGTCTCGTGGTCGCGCGTCGCCGCGTACAAGCGGACGCCCGCGGATCGCACCCACTGCATCGCAAAGCTCCGGACGGCGACGGGGTCGACGACACCGAGCACCTGGCGCTGCCCCGTGCTGTCGACGTACCGGATGGTGACGGACGTGCCGGAATTGTTCTGCACCGTGAGCGTGCAGAGGTGACCGAGGCACGGAAGCGCCGGACTCGCTCCGGGCGATGCGCGACACCCGCCGACAGTGAGTCCCGTCGCGAGAACGGGCACGAAGAACGAGGCAATAGTCAGCGCATGGAGCCGGCGCATCATCGACCTCCCCAGTGGGAGCCTGATAATTGTATACAACGCTGGGTACGTCAAGCTTGGCGCGACAGCGAACCCTCGCGGTGGGCCGTATTTGATCGTAGATCTACCGTCTTACCCCCGCCTTTTTTTTCAGCACAAGGAGACCGGATGTCCCGTCCGACAGGATCGATGCGCCGCTGGAGTATGGCGTTGGTGGCCGCAGGCGCTTTGTCCCAAGCTGGAATCGTCGCGGCTCACGCGCAGACGCAGAAGGTCGACGCCGAGTACACGGCGCGCATCAAGAAGAATCTCTCCGATCCACGCATCTCCACGGAGCTGGTGGACCACCTCCCCGCCTCCGCGACCGTTCCGACGCCGCTCAAGTTCCTCGGGCACATCGTCGGCGACTCGGGCATTCTCGATCACGCGGCGGACATCCACCGCTACTTGCAAGCTGTCGCGAAGGCCGCGCCCAAGCGCGCCAAGTTCTGGACGATCGGCAAGAGCGAGGAAGGACGGGACATCGTGGTCATGGCGATCGCCGACGAAGCCACGCTGGCCAAGCTCGACACCTACAAGGGCTACCTGAACCAGCTCACCGACCCGCGCAAGACGACGGAAGCGCAGGCGAAGCAGCTGATCAAGACGGCCAAGCCGATCTACTACATCACGAGCGGCATGCACTCGCCCGAGTCGGGCGGACCGGAGATGCTGATGGAGCTGGCGTATCGCCTCGTGGTGGAGGAGACGCCGTTCATCCAGAACATCCGCAACAACGTGATCACCTTCATTACGCCCGTCGTTGAAGTGGACGGCCGCGAGAAGTACGTGGACAACCACTACTTCAACGAGAAGTGGAACAAGGACCACCCATCGACCGGCGGCGCAGGCGCGGGTGGTCGTGGCGGCGGTCCGTTGTCGCTCATGTACTGGGGCAAGTACGTGCAGCACGACAACAACCGCGACGGCATGGGCCAATACCTCGAGCTGACGAAGGCGGTGACGCGCGTCCAGAACCAGTGGACGCCCACGATCATGCACGATCTGCATGAAGCGCAGACGTATCTGTATTCTTCGACCGGCACCGGCCCATACAACGACGCGCTCGATCCGATCGTGGTGGACGAGTGGTGGTACCTGGCGAAGAACGACGTGATGGAGATGACGAAGCGCGGCGTGCCGGGCGTGTGGACCTACGGGTTCTACGACGGCTGGGTGCCGAACTACATGTTCTTCATCGCGCACACGCACAACGCGATCGGCCGGTTCTACGAGGTGCAGAGCTACTGCTCCGGCGCCTGCCAGTGGTATCCGGTCACGCCGCCGGCGACGACGACGAGCAAGGAATGGTTCCGTCCGAATCCGCCGCTCGACTCCATCATGTGGAGCCCGCGCGCCAACACGAACATTCAGGAATCGGCCATCCTGTTCTCGCTGTCGCGGACGGCGAAGGACAAGGAGATGTTTCTCGAGAACTACTGGCTGAAGAACAAGCGGGCGATCGCCAAGTCGAACACCGGCGTGGCGGCGTGGGTCATTCCCGCCGGCCAACACGCGCGGGAGAACGCCGCCGAAGCGGTGAACGAGCTCAAGACGCAAGGACTCGAGTTCCACGTCGCGGGCACGTCGTTCGACGCCGGCAAGGTGCACGTGAACGCGGGCGACTACATCATCCGCGGCGACCAGCCGTACCGGACGATCGCCGACATGTACTTCGCGCTGCAGAACTTCTCGCCGGCCAACCCGTCGCCCTACGACGACACCGGTTGGACGTTCCCGCTGATGCGCAACATCACGGTCAACGAAGTGACCGATAAGAGTATCCTCAAGCAGCCGATGACGATGGTGCCGATGACGAAGGACGTCACCGCGCCGGGCGGCGTGACGGGCTCGGGGAGCACGATCGTCGTCGAGAACAACAGCGACAACACGCTCGTCAGCCTGCGCTTCAAGTTTCCGAACGTGAAGATGGCCGCGACCGAGGACGCGTTCGACGCCGAGGGCACGCACTACGGCGCTGGCGCGTTCGTCATCGCCAACGCCAACCGCGCCCAGATCGAACCGGCCCTCAAGCAGCTCGGCCTCAGCGGCCACGCGATGGCCTCGGCGCCGGCGGTGAAGACGCACGATCTCGAAGTGCCGCGCATCGGCTACATCCACAGCTGGACGCGCACGCAGGACGAAGGCTGGGTCCGCGCCGCGCTCGACACCTACGGCGTGCCGTACAAGTACTTCGGCGAGAACGCCCTGGCGAGCATGGGCGACCTCCGCTCGAAGTTCGACGTCCTGATCTATCCGCACGGCGGCAGCGGCGTCGGAAACGTGGGCGGCGGGCGCGGCGGCGCGGTGAATGTGCCGGTGCCGTACAAGAGCACGAAGGAATTCCCGTCGCTCGGCTTCCCCGACTCGACCGACGACGTACGCGGCGCGCTCGGCGAAGATGGTATGAAGGCGCTGTTCGCGTTCGTGCAACACGGCGGCACCGTGATCACTGAGGGCAGCACGTCGCAGATCCTGCCGGAGCTGAACCTCACGCCCGGCGTGAAGGTCGAGCCGGCGAACGGACTGTTCGCGCGCGGAACCATCCTGCGCGGCGTGATCAGCGATGCCAAGAGCCCGTTGGTCTACGGCTACACGCAGCGCGACGTACCGGTGTACTTCAGCGCGGGCCCCGTGCTGAACGCGGGCGCAGGCGCTGTCGCCGTCGTCGACAATCCGGCACTGGGCGGACGCGGCGGTCGTGCGGGGATCAACGGCCAGAACACGACGCCCATGGCGACACCGCTCAAGCTTTCGTCGTGGGATCCAGATCACACCGGAACCACGTACGGGTTGGCGACGAGCATCGGCAATGACTTCAACGTGGCGCAGGCGGGCGGCGCCGCTGGTCGTGGCGGACGTGGCGGCGGCGGCGGTGGTGGATTCGGCGGCGGTGGCGGTGGCGGCGCAGCAGCGCCGGTTGCCGGCCTGTCGGCCGATCCGAGCTCGTCGACGCGCGTCGTGATGCAGTTCCCGGCGAAGCCGGAAGACATGCTGCTCTCCGGCACGCTGGAGAACGGCAATCTTCTCGCCAGCCGCGCGCTGCTGGTCGATGAGAAGATCGGCAACGGCCACCTCGTGATGTTCGCCTTCCGTCCGTACTGGCGGTGGCAGACGCAGGGCACGTTCGCGACGGGATTCAACGCGATCGTGAACTGGAATCACCTGGACGCCGGGAAGTAGCAGGCGGCGAGAGTGAGCGAAACAAAGAAGGCCCGTCGATTGACGGGCCTTCTTTGTTTGGTGCTCCAGCTGCCTACACCTATTTGATCTTTGGCCCGACGCGCCGGCCGAGGATCAACTTCACGATCGACTTGTCGCCGCCGGCGGTCAGCGCCGTGCCGTAGCCGAAGTTGAACTCCCATGCCGGCCCGAGGTCGAGATTGACGACACCGAACAGCTGGTGCTGCTCTTCGGCAATCGGGTCGTTCCGCCTGATCGTTCCCGTCGCGCCGTAGTACTCGATCGCGAGGTTGACCCTCTTGGTGACGTCGTAGCCGACGTCGACGTTCGGCCCGAAGTCGAATGCCTTGTTGGCGTTCGGTCCGCGCAGCGATTTGCTGAGCACAGGGTTGAGCGACACGTACCAGCGATCGATCTGCTTGTCGATGATCGGCCGCAGCTCGTAGGTCCAGGTGTCGGCCGAGTAGCGTGCGCGCGCGTAGCCGATTTCCTGCGAGATGCTCACGCCCACCGGCCAGCCCCAGCTCTCTGGCGCGCGCACGCGCGGGCGAATGTGCGTGCCGACCCACTCGAAGCTCCGGTTGTCCGGCTTCGCGGTGAACCAGTAGAACCCGAGCTCCGACCAGTCGTTGAATCCGTGCGTGATCTCGACCGTCTCGTGCCACGCGTGGTAGGTGGGCAGCTCGCCGAACTCCGACAGCCCGCGACGGCCCTTGATCGTGTAGTTGGAGTGAAGCTCGAACATCGTGACGCCGCGCGGGATGGTCTCGGAGCCGTAGACCTGAATCTCGTAATTCTCCTGTGCTGCGGCGGTGCGGGGCGTTGCGAGGATCGTGGTGAGGACAGCGAGAGCGAGAACGATGGACGGCCGAAAGCGACGGGGCATTGGTTCGCGGTTGGGAGTGGTCGTGAACGCGCGCGGTGAGCGCGCGTCCGAACCAATACGGGCTGTCTGCGTGGCGCGTTGTGCCGAGAAAGTGTCGTCAGCGCCGGGGTGCGGAGCCGAGCATCAGCTCCCCCACCGACGTCTCCTCCTCGAACGGCGTTCCGATCGCGAGTGCGAACAGCTCGGAGTCGCCTCCGCCGAGTGCGCACGGCGCCAGGCCCATCGCGGTGGCGACGAGCTGCATCGTAGCGAGCAAGACGCCGGTGTTCTTCATGATCGCTGCGTAGCTGCCAAGGCCGTACTTCCACATGAAGCGGTGGAAGCGGGCGGTGATGACCAGGAGCAGCTGACGACCCCCCGCAACGTCTGCCGACCGGGCGGAGTCGTCGAGCAATCTATCGACGTGCGACACGCTGACAGCAAGCACCTCGAGCCGGTGCTGAAGCGGGTCGTAATGGTAAAGACCGCGACCCAGACCGTCGCATTCTCCCACGACGGCGTACACCTCCAGCTCGTAGCACGCACCGCCTCCGGGATAGGGCCGCCTGCTGGTGGCGTAGGGAACGCGATCGGCGTCGGCGTCGGTCACCCGCTGAATTCGCGCGGCACGATACAGGAGCTCGCCGAGTTGGCGGGCCGTGATCGGGCGAGCGCCGTAGTCGCGAACGGAGCGGCGTCCCTCGAGGACGCGAGAGAACGGAACGTCCTGCGCATCGAGACGCGCGAGATCCGGCACGTGCAGCGCGATCGACTCGCTCGACATCGGCGCTTTCACGACCGGCGACGGCGGCAGCGATCGTTGCGTGGGTAGCGCGTCGAGCCCAACGTCGCGCCGGGCGCGGGTTCTTGCGTGACACAACAAGTCGGCGAAGTGCCACGCGGCAGTCGACGGATTCGTATCGGCGACGTCGGCGGGAGCGAGCATTCCGCAATAGGCGAAGAGCGTCAACAATTCCTGCGACACCCGATCCGGGAACGTATCCCACGCGATCGGCGAGGCGAGCGCCGAGACGACCGACATGCCGACGGGTTCGAGCAGGGCAATTTGCACGGAGGATCGCGCCGACTCGAGCACGACGCCGGACTCGGCTCGCCGCAGATACGCAAATCGATCGAGCACCCAACGACCGGCGAGCGGAGACGCGTCGAGCGCAGGGTGGAACACGCGCGACGTGACGACGGCGCGGGCGACGGTGCAGTTCGCGTCGCGAAGCTCGAAGCTGACGGCGCCTCGCGCTTCGAGGTGCGCGAGCTGGTAGTACCACATTGCAAGTCCCGCATCTCCATCCGCATCGACGACGATGCGGTCGAGCCGCGCGCGGTCGGCGCCCTTCGCAAGCTCGCGAAGGGCGCTTCGCACACCGCCGGACGGGCACGACACGCGTACGATGCCATGCCAGAGCTGGATGTCGGCCTCCGCGTCCCGTTCGAGCAAGGTTGCGCCGGGACGCAGTGCCAGAATCAACGCGGGGTTCAACGCGCCACTTAGTTCGGATCCCCGTGCGGGCTGCCGTGCCCTCCCCCACCGCCGCCACCACCACCACTGCCGCCGCTGCCACCATAGCCGCCGCCGAGCTGCGTGAACGTGTAGATGGCAATGAACTGTTCCGGATGGTCGAGCTCCGAGATCCTGCTGACCTCCGGCTTCGCGGGGAGGATCATGTGCAGCGTGGTTGCCGTATCTTCGAGGACGCTGATGGTCAAATCCGTCGGCACCGCGATGCCTCGTTCGCGCAGAACCGTTGCCGCGTCGCTGACCAGGCGGTTCTTGAACTCGTCGCTCTTCCAGGCGTCGGCGATGATCTTTGCGAGGATCGCCTTTTCGATGAATTCTTGATCCCGAGCCATGCATCACCTCGTCGTGAGAGATTGGGAGGATGCTGCGACGGACGCTGCTCGCCGGTGCGGCGATGCTACAGGAAGAACGGAATCTCGTTGACGACGTCCGACAGCCGCCCCGGAGCGAAGCGCGCATGCGCGGGACGCAGTCCAGGAACGATCACTTTCGCCACGGCGAGGGAGTTGGCGTCGCGAGTCTGGTCGAGCACGAGCAGCTCCATGTCGCGCGACTCGACGCAACGGCGGCACCGGTCGATCGATTCACCGCCGTCGGAATCGGCCGGGTACATTCGGACGTCGATCGCCGAGAGCTGCTCGAAGGGGCTGAGAAACGAGACGTCGTGCGCGTCCCGCCCGGCCAGCCAGCGCGCAAAGGCCGGCGACAAGCATTCATGCTTTCCGCGCAACGCCGCAACGGAGGCCACGATCTGATTCAGCTCGGTACAGGCGTGCGTCACGGCTCGCTCGGCGTCGAAGTGCGCGCCGAAGCCGAAGAGCAGCTCGCGGCGGTCATCGCGGCTGCGGCTGACGGCGGCGAACGCGGGCACACCGAGGTCGCTCGTGATGTCGAGCACCCAACAGTCGCGTTCGAGGCCATCGTACGCGTCCACGAGCTGGCGACAGTAGTCGTCACGCAGCGTGCTCAGATCGACGCGAGGCTTCGGTGCGCGGCGATACCACCAGAGCGCGATCGCGTCGCGCTCAGCCAGCTCGAAGAATCCGCGGGTCACTGCATCGGCCAACGTCTCGCCGGCCGCACACCCGTTCGAGTCGGCGACGCACGCATTCCCGCCCGGAAGCGCGCCGGCGTTGCGGTATAGGAAGGCCGTCGGCAGATATCGGTGTTCGTCGCGGGTCAGCGACCAGACGGGCGTCCATGCGATGGTTGCCGACGGGTCGAACGGCTCGGGAACGTAGGTCGTCGGCTCGCGGTGGGAATTCCACTCGGCGCGCGCGGCGTACTGCCGATCGCTGAACAGCATGCACGCGTTCGGATGGACACCGCGAGCTCCAAGCTCATGAAGCGAGGCGGCGATTTGCGGCTCGTCGCCCTGGAACGCACCACAGTACCGCTCGATGCTCTCCCCCACGGCGGCGCGCACCGCTAGGCAGTCGGTGGTGCCGCTGCCCGCCGAACGTTGGTCGAGGCCCCGCTGGAGCGACGCGAGATCATGAGCGCCCAAACCGGCCGGGGCGCCAACGAACACATGGAAGCGGGCATCGTCGACCGATGAGAGTTTCGTCATTCTCGAGGTCATTGGCGCCGCGGAGAGCGGAGTCCGCCGGACCGTCGGCACCACGTCGATTCGCTCCAAACGCCGCGCGTACCATTCTGGATCGCCGCACGCTTCGCACTGGGCACGACGCGGCACGACGCGGCGCTCGATCGCGTACGACCGAGTATCGACCGCGACGATCGCTCCGCAGAGCATGTTGGGATTCGACGAATCCAAGGCTGCGAGCACGCCGGAGTCGACTACCGCCGGCCGGGCCAATACCCGCGCATCGTGCCGCCGCATCGCGAGATACGCGTCGACTGGCCGAAGCACACTGAGATAGTGGGCCAGACACTCCCAGCAGGGGCCGCCGGGTTCACCCAGCAGCGGACCGACCCACGCCTCTTCGCCCGACGCCTTCGCGATCAACCATGGCTCGCCCCTGAAGAGCGCGTCGCGATTCAGAACCTCGAGCGACGGGTCGAGATAGTCGTCGACGACGATCACGCGTACGTCGTCACGATGATCGCCGAGCCACGACGTCACCCGCTCCTGGACGGCCGCGTATCCGCCGGCGCAGTCGCGAGACTCGTCACGGGCGCCGTCGCGCAACAAGCCGCGCTCCTCGAGCTCCATCATCAGGAAATACGCCGCGGCGCGGCCGGCAACGGCTTCCTCCTCCATGCAGGCCGCGACCTGGTCGGTCGTCCGCCGTCCATCGAGCAACGGCGCGAGACGCGCGTAGGCGCGGCCGGGGAGAAGTATCTGGCGCGAATCGGAGACGACGAATACGCCGTCGCCGTCGACCAGCGTTACCCGATAACGGGAATCAAACGTCGGACGCTCGAGCACTGAGGCGGATTCCAGGGTCGTCTATTGAAGCGTTTGCAGGAATTGCTGAAAGCGCGGTATGGCGCGCAACGGCGCAAAATTCGGGTAGACACGCATCGTCGCGGCGGAAGCGAGCGAACGGGTGCCCGGCTCGGCTTCGAGCTCGCTGATGGCCTCGTCGAAGCGACGCGAAACGATATAGATCTGAACGAGACCGAGCACGAGGTACGCGTGCAGCGTGGCGTTCCGTACCGCCGGCACGAGCTGCACGGCGAGCTTGCCGTGCGCCACGGCGTCGTTGGACCGTCCGAGATCGGCGTACGCCAATCCCAGTGCGGCGTGCAGCTCGGGCTCGTCGGCGATGGGATCGCCGGGATGTCCCGGTCGATCGGGCCGAAGCCGCGCCTCGAGCACGACGCGCGCCGAGTCAGCGTACGCGTGCAGGTGATTTCGGTCCTGTCGCCGGGCGTAGAGGTCGGCCTCCGCCAGATAGAATGTCGCGGAGTCGACGTGCGTGGTGTTGAGCGACAGCCGTGCGAGCACCTGCTGCCACGGCTCGTCGAGGATCGCTAAGAATTCTCGATCGTTCGGAATGAGCTCCACGAGAATCTTGGCGCTGTCGATGTGCGCCGCGGCCTCGTGCATCACCTGGAGCGCGCGGGGAATGTCCCCGGTCCAGCAGACATAGAGGTAGGAGCGCGCGAGATAGGGCGGCGGCCAGTCGGGGGCGAGCGCGATCGCCTTCTGAAGGTAGTCGTCGGCCTCCCTGTACCGGCCGAGCCACGCCGCGCTCACGCCGGCGTCGAAGGCGAAGAGCTGCGAGCGCGGGTCGAGATCGGCGGCGCGCTTGGTGACGTCGAGCGCCTCCCTCCATTTCGCCTGGCTGCGCAGCACGGTGCCAACGGCCGACAGCAGGTCGGTGTTGTTGGGTTGCACGGCACGCACTTCCGCGAAGTGCACCATGGCGCTGTCGTTGTTGCCGACCACCCAGTAGTGATAGAAGCCGAGCGCGAGCCTGGTCGCCGGGAGCATGGAGTCCAGCCGCCACGCGTGGTCGAGCGCGAGCTTCGCCTGCTGCTGCCGAGAGCGACTCTGGTCCTTGAGGGCGAAGTACATGCTCTGCATCTGCGACAGTTTCGCCCACGCCAGCGTGAAGTTGGAGTCGCGCCCCACGGCTCGCTCGTACGCCTCGATGGCGAGGCGTGTCGGCTCCTCGGCGCGCGGCCTGGCGGCGAACACGTTGCCGCTGAGAAAACTCTCATAGGCTTGCCGGTCGCCCGTGGGTGTGGCGCGCCGGGCCATGCGCGCCGGATCGAACGCCAGCTCGAGCGCCGCGGCGACGTCCTCGGCGATGGCCGACTGGGCGCGCAGCAGGTCGCCGGGAATCAAGGGGGCGTCCTGGCGGCCGCGCCACATCACGTGTCCGTCGGCCGTCCGCACCAATTCGGGCGTGACTCGCGTGACGCCCGATCCGTCGGGCTTTCGATCGGTGCGGATGTACCCCGTGAGCACGTAGTCCACGCCGAGCTCGCGTCCGATTTGGCGGATCGTCTTCTTGGTTCGGTCGTACTGCATGGCGCTCATCCGCGAGATCACGTCGATGCCGCCAATTTCGGCGATGCGCGTCGTGAGCTCATCGGTGACGCCCTTGGCGAAGATCGAATCGTCCTGCTGTCCGAGGTTTCCGAGCGGCACGACGGCGACGCGGGGGGGCGCGGCGACGTCGCCATGATGCAATGAGCGCGAGGTAGCCACACCCGCGGCGGTGAGGGCTACGACACCCGCGCACACTCCGGCGGCGATCATTCGGCGGGATCGTGTCGTGCGCTGGCGCCTCGGCGGCGGGAACGCGGCCTGGGTCGACGCTTCCACGACGGTGTCGGCGAACTCGAGCACGGTCGAAAACCGATCCGCGGGCGACTTGGCCATGGCCCGTCCGATCGCCGCCTCCGCGCCGGCGGGCACGGAGGGGCGAACCGTCCGGATGCTCGGCATGGGATCGGTCGAGTGGCGCGCGAGAATGGCGGACTGGCCAACGCCATGAAAGGGCGGATCGCCGACGAACATCTCGTAGGCGACACAGGCGAGGCTGTACTGGTCCGAGAGGCCCGAGTCGGGAGTCTCGAACGACGCCTGCTCGGGGCTCATGTACATCGGCGTGCCGACGATGATCCCGCTCTGGGTCAACCGGTCGTCCACGGCGGCGTTCAGCGCGTGCGCGATTCCGAAGTCGGCGACCATGGCGAGGCCGTCGCTCAGCAGGATGTTGCCCGGCTTGACGTCGCGGTGCACGACGCCGTGATCGTGGGCGTACTGCAGCGCGAGCGCTACTTCGCGGATGATCCGCACCGCGTCGGCAATCGGCAGCTGCCGCTCGCGTCGAATGCGATCGCGGAGCGACTCGCCTTCGATGCACGGCATGACGAAGAACAGGAAATCGTCGACTTCCCCGGAATCGTACACGGGCACGATGTGGGGATGCTGCAGCCGCGCCGCCGTTTCCGCTTCGCGGAGGAATCGCTGGTTGGCGACCAGGGTGGCGAGCTCCGGGCGGAGCACCTTGATGGCCACCTTCCGCCGATGCTTTACGTCCTCCGCGAGGTACACGACGGACATGCCGCCACGACCGAGCTCGCGCTCGACGAGGTAGCGAGTGCCGAAAGCCAGGCGAACGCGGTCGAGTGAAGCAGTCACGATGCCCCCACACGCGCCACGAGGGGGAAAACCAAACGCGGGCGCCACGAATGTAGCGCCGGCAGACGGGTTAGACCACCTTGAAGAATATCTTATCAAGCGGCCGATCGTACGCAGTCGCCGGCCCATACCACGAGTGCCCATGCAATCCGTGCGCGTCACCCTCGTTCCCACGCTCGTCACGTGGCTCGTCACGTGGCTCGTCACGTGGCTCGTCGTCGCAATGATCCCGTGCACCGTCCGGGGACAGAGCTCCGTCGATCCCGCGCTCGCCCGCTATATCGACGCCATCAAAGCGATCGACAACCACGCGCATCCCATGCGCCCCGTCCCGGCGGGCGCGCCGGCCGATACCGACTTCGACGCCCTTCCGCTCGACGGCATCCCGGCCTTCGACTTGCCGAACCGGCTCAAGGCAGACGATCCGATCTGGCGCGCCGCGCAGAACGCGCTGTATCACGTGCGGCCCGAGCTATCGGGCGCGCCCTACCACACGGCGCTCAAGACCGCCGTCGCCAACACGGCTCGCGCGCAGGGGCAACGCTTCCCCGACTGGGCACTCGATCAGGCGGGCATCGACGTGATGATGGCGAACCGTATCGCCATGGGCCCGGGACTATCGGCGCGGTTCCGTTGGATCGCATTCGCCGACCCGCTCATGCTCCCGCTCGACGGCAGTGGCGAGGCGGCGCGGTCGCCTGACACACGGCCGCTCTATCCGCGCGAGTCCCGGCTGCTCCAGCGCTATCTACGCGACATTCGCGTGGCCAAGCTGCCGGCGACGCTCGACGACTACGTGCGCACGGTGGTCAACGCCACGTTGGCGCGCGAGCGCGCCAACGGCGCGGCAGGTATCAAGTTCGAGGCGGCGTATCTTCGGCCGCTCGACTTCGACGATGCCGACGCCGCCGGCGCGCAGCGCGTCTACGCCCGGTACGTGAACGGCGGCGTGCCGTCGCACGCCGAGTACAAGACGCTCCAGGATTATCTGTTCCGCGCCATCACGCGCGAGGCGGGGCGGCAGAAGCTGGCCGTGCAGATTCATGTGCTCGAGACGTTCGGCGGGTTCTACTCGCCGCGCGGCAGCGCGCCGCATCTGCTCGAGCCGGCGCTCAACGACTCCACGCTGCGCGGCACGAAGTTCATCATCGTGCACGGCGGGTGGCCGCTCGTCGGCGAGACGCAAGGATTGTTGAGCAAGCCGAACGTCTACGCCGACATCTCGATGATGGACGACATCCTCTCACCCACCGTTCTCGCCGGCGTGTTGCGGCAATGGCTCGGCGAGTGGCCGGAGAAGGTGCTCTTCGGCACCGACGCGTTCGACGGCGGCGCGGAGCAGGGGTGGGAGCAGGTCGCGTGGGTCGGGTCGACGACGGCGCGGCGCGCGTTGGCGATCGCGCTGAGCGGCATGATGCGCGACGGGGAGATCACGCGCGACCGGGCACAAACACTCGCGCGGATGGTGATGCGCGAAAATGCGGCCAGCGTGTACGGGTTGCCGAAGTGACGAGCTAGCGCCGCGTCCGGGCGACCGAGGCGACGAGGCCGGCGAGACACAGCACCGCTCCCGCCGCGAGCCACGCGGCGAGCGGTCCGCGGCCTCGATCGTACGCCTGATAGGCGATCACCGCCGCCGCCACGCCAAGGATGCAGTAGATGAGCTGGTGCGCCGCAGCGTAGAGCAGGCGGGCGGCGTCCGTGATCTCCGGCACGCGCATCTCGAGCTCGCCCCGGTTCGCGCGAGACAGCATGTGTTGGAGGCTTTCGGGAATCGTCACGGCGCGAAGAGCCATCTCCTTCACCGACGCGCGAATCAACTCGGTCCAATCGCGATCCTGATCGAGCACGACGTCCTCCAAGTACGGGCGAATGACCGTCATCGGGTTCCACGACGGATCGAGCTCGGTGCACAGCCCCACCAACAAGATTAAGGTGCGCTCCAGCAGGACCCAATCCTTCGGCACCTGAAAGGTGGCCGTGAGCTGACGGAAGGAGACGTCGAGCTTGCGAAGATCGGCCAACATGTCGAGCCTGGACCGAATGTCGAATTGGATCTCGCCGAGGTTCCACGAATCGACCTGCACCTGCTCGAAGAAACGCCGCTGTGCCCACTCGATCACCCGCTGCGCGATGTCGGTCGAGCGCGCGTCACGTGCGACGAAGCCCATCGTGTGCAGCGCCGCGGTGATGCGTTCGGGGTCGCGCTTGATCATTCCCTCGACGAACTCCCTCACTCCCTCTTTCATCGACGGCCCGAGCACGCCAACCGCGCCGAAGTCGATGAAGACGATCACGCCGTCGGAGGCGACGAGGATGTTGCCGGGGTGGGGATCGGCGTGATAGACGCCGTCCACGAAAATCATGCGGCAGTACGCCGTCACGATTCGCTCGGCCAGCACGCGGCGGTCCAGCCGCCGCGCGGCGAGTCCGGCGAAATCGGTGATCTTCGTGCCCTCGACGAGCTCGGTGGTGAGCACGTGACGTGTCGAGCGCTCGTGCACCACGGTGGGGCAGCGCACGTTCGGTTCGTCGGCCAGGCGTACGGCAATCGTTTCGATGTTGCTCGCCTCCTTCACGAAGTCGAGCTCCTCGGCGATCATTTGACTGATCTCGGGCGCGTACGACTCGATGCCGCGCACACCGAACATGAATTGCACGAGCCACAGAATGCGGGCAATGAGGAGGAGGTCGAGCCGCGCGACGCGCTCGATATCGGCGTGCTGCACCTTGACGGCGACTCGGCGGCCGTCGGCCAGCGTGGCGACGTGGACCTGGGCGAGGGACGCCGTGGCGATCGGCTGGCGATCGAAGTGCGTAAAGAGCTCGTCCGGCGGCGCCCCGAACTCAGCTCGAATTCTCGCCGCGATCTCCGCGTACGGGCGCGCCGGCAGCTTGTCCTGCAGTCCCTCGAGCTCCCGCCGAAAATCCTCCGGCAGGAAGTTCGAGAGAATGCTGATCATCTGGCCGACCTTGATGAACAGCCCTCCTGCCCTGACGATCGCGCGCTCGATGCGGCGCGCGTTGGCGCGGTGCCGGCGCGCCAGCGTGGCCGGGTAGGCCGCGGGGCCAAGGAAGGGCCGCTGGAGCCGGAGCCAGAGATAGCTCGCGAGGACGCGAGCCGTGACCGCGTAGATCCAAATGACCCGCAGGCGGGTGTGGCGCATGACGGCGCTTACGAAGCGGGAGCCAGCGCCTTCGCGATCGCACGGATCTGCGCCTCGTCCCCTTCGCATCTCGCGTGCACCTCGCGAACCCCGCTGGCGCGCACGATCTCGCGAACGTTCTCGCCGCGCACTTTCCCACCCGCCAGAACGTGAATGCGGTCCCGGCCTCGCGCCACCAGCGACGCGAGCGCGTCCACGCCGGCGAGCGCCGTGGGCGCACCGCCCGACGTGAGCACCCGTGCCACGCCGGCGCTCATCAACGTGTCGAGTCCCGCGCTCTGGTCGGGCACGCGATCGAACGCCTTGTGAAAGGTGACCGGCGTTTCCCCCGCCAGCCGCACGAACTCCCTCATGCGCTCGGCGTCAATCTGGCTGTCGGCGGCAAGGATACCGATCACCAGTCCCTCGACCCCTTGAGTCTTGAGCCGCTCGAGGTCGAGCCGCATCTGATCGAGCTCGGCGGCCGTGTGCACGAACGAGCCGCCGCGCGGGCGCACCATGGCCATGATCGGCAGGCCGACGCGCTCTTGCACCTCGGCCACCAACGCGGCGCTCGGCGTCGTTCCGCCGACGGCGAGATTGTCGCACAGCTCGAGCCGGTGCGCGCCGCCGCGCTCTGCGGCGAGCGCCGACTCGACCGAGTCGACGCACGCCTCGATGAGCACCGTCACTTGGCCGGCCGTTTCTCCATGGTCGGATTCAGGTTGTACGCGGCCGACTGGCCGGGCGGAATGCTGATCCACTTCCATTCATCCGTGGCAACGATGCGCGCGAGCAAGATGATCTGGCCGACGTGCTGGGCCACGTGCGCGAGCGAACGGCACAGCGCCTCGTGCACGCTCAATTCTTTTCCACGGATCTTCACGGTGCTCTGCAAGTCGTCCTCGCCGACGTCGTCGAGCGCCTTCTCGAGCACCGCCCAACCGGCGCGCCATGCCTCGTCGATCTCGGCGCGAGTGTAGGTACCCGACGCGAACTCGCCGTCGCGATCGCGCCAGGTCTTCTCGCCGTCTGAGGTCTGGAAGTCGGTGAAGCGCGAGCTGAGGTTGCCGCTCATGTGCCGCACGATCATGGCGATCGAATTGCCATTGGGCGCAAGAACGCGATTGAGTCCCTCTTCGGACACCTGGGCCAACGC
Organism: Gemmatimonadota bacterium; assembly: GCA_028287235.1. GTDB lineage: Bacteria > Gemmatimonadota > Gemmatimonadetes > Gemmatimonadales > Gemmatimonadaceae > JAQBQB01. The sequence goes on from JAQBQB010000028.1 coordinate 167,800, forward strand.
CTTCTCGCCGGCCGCGCGGTAGCGCGCGTACTCGTCGGTGAAATCCTGTACGAACATGTCCGTGTCCTCTGGAACGCGATTATGGGGGTGGATCGGTAGCGCGGTACTGACGCGCCTCCCTATCTTCACCCTTTCCGATCGCTTCGCGCAACACACGAGGCCCAACCAAATGCAGTTCCACGCACAACCCGCCTTCCCTCGCGGCTTCCGTTGCGCCAGCCGCAACGTGGGTCTCAAGCCCACGGCCAAGGATCTCGCGCTGTTCGTCAGCGACGTCGACGCCGAGGCGGCCGCCGTCTTCACGCGCAATCATTTCCCTGGCGCGCCGATCATCCTCGGCCGGGAAACGATTCGCGGCGGGCGGTTGCGGGCGATCGTCGCCAACAGCAAGTGCAGCAACGTCGCGACGGGCAGCCGGGGCGTCGAGAATGCGCGCCGCATGGCCGCCGCCGCCGCCGCCGAGCTCGGGACGACAGCAGACCGCGTGCTCGTGAGCTCCACGGGCGTGATCGGAGTCCAGCTCCCGATCGACATCATCGAGCGCGGCATTCGCGGCATCTCCGCGGACTTGCAGGGCGATCCGATGGTCGGCGCCGAGGGCATCATGACGACCGACACGCATCCGAAAGCGCTGTCGGTCTCGGTGGGCGGCGCCACGATCACCTGGGTCGCGAAGGGCTCGGGAATGATCGAGCCGAACATGGCGACGATGCTCGCCTACATCTTCACCGACGCCGCGCTCGACGCCCAGACGCTCGACCGGCTGCTGCGCGACGCGGTCGCCGTCTCGTTCAACATGCTCTCGGTGGACAGCGACACGAGCACGTCGGACACCTGCGCGATCCTGGCGAACGGCGCAGCGGGAGCAGTCGACGAGCGCGCGTTCGCCGAGGCGCTCACCGCCGGCTGCATTCGGATGACGGAGATTCTGGCGCGCGACGGCGAAGGCGCGGAGCACCTGATTCGCGCCCTGGTCCGCGACGCGGCAAGCGACGACGACGCACGCCGCGTCGCCAAGTCGCTGATCAACTCTCCGCTCATCAAGACGATGGTGCACGGTGCCGACCCGAACGTCGGCCGGCTGCTGATGGCCGTGGGCAAGTGCTTCGACTGCACGATCCGCGTGGAGTCCACCGACGCGTGGATCAACGGGCATCCAGTGGTGCGCGGCGGCCAGCGGCTCGACTTCGACGACGACGTGGTGCGCGCCACGCTCTCGGCCGAGGTCGTGGACATCGAGGTGTCGCTCGGGCTCGGCGGCGGCTCGGCGACGGCCTACGGGTGCGATCTCACCAAGGGCTACATCGAAGAGAACGCGGCGTACTACTCGAGTTAGACAACGCGCTCCGCAGGCTGCTCAGCCGCCCACCGCCGTGCACTCGATCTCGATCCGCGCGTTGAACGGCAGCCCGGCCACGCCCACGGCGCTGCGCGCCGGTTTGTGGTTGGTGAAGTAGGTCGCGTAGATCTCGTTCATCGCCGCATAGTCGCCCATGTCGGCCAGGAAGACCGTGCACTTGACGGCGCGATCGAGTGACGAGCCGGATTTCTCGAGCAACGTTTTCAAGTTGTTGAGCGCCTGACGCGCCTCGGTCTGAATGCCGCCCGGCACCAGCTTCCCACTGGCATCGAGGCCAACCTGGCCCGAGACGAACACGAGATTGCCGACGAGGACCACCGGCGAGTAGGGCGTGCGCGACGGGCCGTTCGGAGAGAGAAACTCCGGCTCGGCCGCGATCTGCGCCGGATGGCTGCACGCGCCGATGGCGAACACCGCGGCGATCAGAATGAGCTGACGCGTCATCGTGTCGCTCGAATGGAAAGTGGCACGACGGTCGTTCCCCACCGGATCTCGAGGCGCGCCGAGTCGGCGTCGACCATCGGGAACGCGAACATCAGGGACTCGACGTGCTCGCCGTGGCCCGGCGTCGCCCGAACGCGGAGCACGTCCTGGCCCTCGGGATAGCGCAAGTGAAAGACGGTCGGCACGCTGTTGAACGCGACGACCCAAGAGAGCGAGTCGGGGACCGCCCAGATGCTGTAGCTCCCAGCGGCGAGCTTGGATCCGTTGATCTCGATCGGCGCCGAGATCGTGATGCGGGCGGCCGTGTCGGCGCTCGGGGTCCAGATCCGTCCCCACGGCACCAACGCGCCGAAGAGGTCTCGCCCGCGCGCCACCGGCCGGCGATACGTGACTTCGATCCGCGTTCCCGCGACGGACTGGGAGACGGTCCCCAGCTGGCTGCGCGGCGTCTGCGCGCCCATGGCGGACGCCATGCACGAAAGGACGAGGCACGAGAGAGAGCGATGGAGTGTGTTCACGGAATAAGTGTGCACCGGGAGCCGGCGTCGAGCCAGTCGGCAGGAGACAGAACGGCGTCCCGACGGCTGACGAGCAGGAGGCACAGGCGACAGGAGCGTGCGCCGCTGACGGTGGGAATCCTTTTGAAACGCGGAAAACTGCAAATTGACTGCAATTGGATCCCACCGGCAGCGACACACCGTCGCGCCGGATTAGAAAAGCAAGTCTTTTCTATTGCGCACTGACGGTTCAATGCGCATGGAGTCAATGCGCAGTCAATTTGCAGTTCTCCGCGCCTCATCCTGTTCCCTCTTTCCAGGCGTGAGCATTACAGCTTGTAGAGCCTCTTGGCATTCCCGCCGAGAATCTGCGCTCGCTCGGCGTCCGTCACGTTCAGCGCCGCGAGACTCGACTTCATCTTCGGGATGCTTCCGATCTGATGCGGATAGTCGCTCGCCGCCATCATCTGGCCGGCGCCGGCGAATTCGACGCACAGCCTCAACGCGTTCGGATCGAAATTTACACAATCATAATAAAATTTCTTTAAATACTCGGTCGGCGGCTTCGCGATGTCGGCCCGACAGTCGGGGAACGCTTCCCATCCGCGGTCGAGACGCTCGGCCAAATACGGGATCGCCCCGCCGAGGTGGCCGAGGACCCACTTGATGTTCGGGTAGCGCTCGGGCACGCCGGCGAAGACGAGCTTCGCGGCGGCGAGCGTCGTGTCGGCGAGAAAGCCCACGAGCGGCATGAGCCAATAGTCGGTCATCGCCTCCACGCCCACGGGATCCGTGGGGTGGATGTGCAGAATACACCCGAGCCGGTTCGCCTCGGCGTAGAGCGGCTCGAAGCGTTTGTCGGCCAGCGCCACGCCGTTGACGTTGCTGAACAGCATCGCGCCCGGCATGCCCAGCTCCGTGACGGCACGCGTGAGTTCCGCCACCGACGCGTCGGGGACGTTGAGCGGAAGCGTAGCCAGCGACGAGAACCGCGGCGCCCGCTCCTTCACGATCTTCGCGAACGCGTCGTTCACCAAACGTGCAAAGCGAACGGCCCGCTCCGGCGTTTCGACGTGCGTGCCCGGCGTGGTGAACGTGAGAACCTGTGTGTCGACGCCTTCGCTCTCGAGCACCGTCTGCCGGTAGGCGATGTCGCGATGGCCGCGCACGGCCACGTTGAAGTCGCCCGGATAATGGATGCACGGATTGCCCTCGGCGTCGATCGTCAGCTTGACTTCGCTGTCGCCCGCCTTGAGTGCGTCGAGATACTCGGGAGGATAGAAGTGATTGTGGACGTCAATCAGCATGTTGAGCCGTAGGGAGTGAGGGAGTTCGCTTGCGCAACCAGAGCAGATACACGGGCAGTCCGGCGCCGACGAGAAGCAGTCCGGTGCGGCTCTCGACCGGGTCGGTGACGATCTGGTTCAACACGATGTACGCCGAGCAAATGATGAATACGAGCGGCACGACCGGGTATCCCCACACCCGATACGCCGGTGAATAGCCGCGACGGCGGCGGAGGCGCATGAGACCCGCGGCCATGAGCGCGAAGAAGATCCACTCGGTGTAGACCACGCGAGTGAAAAGCACGCGGTAGGTACCGGTGGAGACGAGCACGATCGCCCAGGCGCCTTGCAGCAGGATGGCACGATGGGGCGTGCGGAAGCGCGGATGAATCGCCGCGGCCCACGAGACGAGCAAACCGTCGCGGGCCATCGCGAGGTAGGCGCGCGGTCCCGAGAGAATCACGCCGTTCAGCGCGCCGAAGGTCGAGAGTGCGACGATCGCCGACATGAGCGCCGCACCGCCGCGGCCGAGCACCGCGTCGGCGGCGTCCGCCGCGACGCGCGTGGACCCGGCGATCTGCGCCGGCGTCAGCACGTGGAAGTAGGCGGCGTTCAGCGCCACGTAGCATCCCGTCACGATCAGGACGCCGAGCCACAGCGCCCGCGGAATCGTCCGCTCGGGCTCGCGCGTCTCCTCGGCGGCGTACGTCACCATGTGCCAGCCGCCGAAGGCGAACAAGCCCGCCGCCACGGCGGTGAGGAATTTAGAGAACGTGAATGCCTGGGCGGGCGTCGTCGACAGCCCGAGCCCGGTACTCGGCTGAACCCCCGCGGAATGCCCGAGGGTGAACGCCACGACGATGATCGCGACCACCGCGCCGAGCTTGAGCAGGGTGAGCGTCGTCTGCACGAGACTTCCCTGCCGCGCGCCGACGTAGTTCACCGCCGTCAGCGCGACGATCGCCCCGATGGCCAGCAGGCGCGGCCCGACGTCGCCGACCGGAATGAAGAAGGCCATGTAGCGGGCGAACACCATCGCGATGACGGCGATGATGCCGGTGTGCATCGTCCAGAACATCGCCCAGCCCCACAGGAACCGGACCGCGGGCGAGAAGGCCTCGCGCAGAAAGACGTACACGCCGCCGGCGTGCGGGTAGGCGGATGCAAGCTCGGCGGCGATGAGCGCGCCGAACAGCGTCAGCACGCCGGCCGTGATCCACACCCAGTACACGCCCGATACCGTTGGCACCGCCCCGCTGATCACCGTGGGTTGCACGAAGATCGACGCGCCGACGATGATGCCGACGACGAGCGCCGTCGCGTGCAGCGGAGTGATCGAGCGAGAGAGCATGGCGCGGGTAACCTGCTCGTCGCGGGAGCAGCCTGCTAGAGGCGGACGCGGCTGTCTCAGCACTCAGACGCGACTCTGTCCAGAGTTTCGGACAGTCCGATCGGGCGGTTGCGTGCCCTGGATCACAAACATTGTTCAGCAAACGCAAATTACCTGGCCTCAACCAGTGCGCCTGCATGCATTTAGAGGCCGTATCGCCCTGCATTCGGGCGCGCCAGTTCCACACGGCACGGCGAGTGCTTTTGTATGGGGTGCAGCGCGATCGCGATGGACGCGGTCGCCTCTACCAGGAGTTTTCTATGAGAGTGCTTCGTTGGATTGGACGTTCGGTTCCCTTCGCGGCGGCGGCCGTTGTCGCAGCGGCACCCAGTGCGTTCGCGCAACAACAGCGCGGTCAGGAAATCTTCGAGTGGAACGGCCGGGTCGACCGCACGGTCGAAGTCACGATGCGCGGCAACCGCCTCGCGACACGCGACCTCGGCAACAGTGAAACGGGCCGACAGAACTCGCGCGTCATGATGCAGCTTCCGCGGCAGGACGGTCAGGTCTACGTCCAGTTGCTGCGCGGACGCGGCAGCGCGTCGGTGGTCGAGCAGCCGAGCGCACAGAACGGCTACACCGCGGTGATCCGCATCGACGATCCGTCGAGCGGTGCGGATGACTATCGCATTGCGGCGTACTGGCAGAACTACTCGAATGGTGACGTCTACGGCCGAAACAGCAACAGCAACAGCAACGGCCGCGACCGGAACGACCGCCGCGATTCGCGCGACCGCAATGGAAACAACAACGGCAACAACGGCAACAACGGCAACAATGGCAACAACGGCAACAATGCCAACATCTACGGCAACAACAACGGCCGGAACAACAATCTCAACCTGCTGCATTGGAGCGGCAACGTCGACGGAGAGCTCGAGATCCGCATTCAGAACGGGCGCGTCGACTATCGCACTTTGAGCGGCAACCAGCCGACCAGCGTTCGCGCCGATCGCGGCAACGCGTCGTCGCAGCGGGTGAATGGCCAGGTGTTCGTCACGCAGAACCAGGGGCGCGGGTCGGTGAACATCGTCCAGCAGCCGTCGTCGTACAACGGATACACCACGGTGATTCGCGTACGTGATCCGCAGGGCGGCTATGGCTTCTACGATTTCGATCTGATGATGCAGTAGCTGGGAGAAGCGGGAGAAGCGGGAGAAGCGGGAGAAGCGGAAGAAGCGGGAAGGGGGAAGAGGGACAAGGGGGAACCACTGCGGGGGGAAGGGGGCGCGAAAGCCCTCTTCCCCCTTCCCGCGTCCCCCTTCCCTCCCGCATCCTTGTTCAGCCCAAGTGAACAGGATCCGCTCCCCATGCCGACGACTCGCCATCTTCCCGCCACTCGCCCTGCCATGCTCCTCGCCGCGGCGTGGACGGCGCTGGCAGTCGGCACGTCGGCGTCGCGACTTCCAGCGCAGCCGCTCCCGGCCAAGCTCACCGACAGCACCTTCTGGAAGCTGGTCACCGACATCTCCGAGTCGAACGGCTACTTTCGCTCCGACAACTTCGTCTCGAACGAGAACACTTTTCAGTGGGTCATCCCCGACCTGCAGCGCACGACGAAGCCGGGAGGCGTCTACCTCGGCGTGGGACCCGATCAGAACTTCACGTACATCGTTGCGCTCAAGCCGAAGATCGCGTTCATCTTCGACATCCGCCGGCAGAACATGCTGACGCACCTGATGTACAAGGCGCTGCTCGAGGAGTCGCCGAACCGTGCCGATTTCATTTCGCATCTCTTCTCGCGCGTGCGGCCGGCGGGGCTCGACACGATATTGTCGCCCGAGGGCATTTTCGCGGCATTTGCGCCGGTGCAGCCGGACAGCGTCGCCTATCGCAAGAACATTGCGGCGATCAAAGAGCGGCTGACCAAGCAACACGGGTTCAAGCTGTCCGACGAGGACCTCGCGACCATCACCTACGTCTACGACGCGTTCGTCCAGGCGGGTCCCGACATCACCTACAACTTTTCTCAGGGACGCGGCTCCTTCGGACGTGGACGCATGCCGAGCTACGCCGAGCTGCAGATGGAGACGGACAGCGATCGCGTGCATCGCAGCTACCTCGCCAGCGAAACGAACTACCGTGCGCTGCGCGACCTCGAGGTGAGCAACCTGATCGTGCCCGTCGTCGGCGACTTCGCCGGCCCGAAGGCGATTCGTGCCGTGGGCACGTATCTCAAGGACCACAACGCCGTCGTCACGGCGTTCTACCTGTCCAACGTGGAGCAGTACCTGTTTCAGCAGGAAGACGACTGGCGGAAGTTCTACACCAACGTCGGTGCGCTGCCGCTCGACTCGACCAGCACCTTCATTCGCTCGGTGTTCAACGGCGTAGGCTACTATCGCAACCAGGGGCCGAGCATGCGCGCGCAGCAGCTGCTCGCTTCGATGCTCGACCAGGTGAAGCGCTTCACCGACGGCCGGCTGGCGTCGTATGCCGACGTGATCCAGACGTCGCGCTGACGTGCCGACCATCGACCGGCCGGACTACGACATCGACGCCTGGCGCAAGCGCATCCCGCTGCTTGGCTCGCTCATCCCGATGAACAACTGCTCGCAGGCGCCGCAGACGAGCGAAACGCGCGCGGCGGCGGATCGCTATCTCGAGTCGTGGAACCGCAGCGGAATGGACTGGGACGCGTGGGTCGAGGAAGTGCAGCTCGCGAAGCAGGAGTTCGCGCGGCTGATCAACGCCTCCGTCGACGAGATCGCGCTATGCAGCTCCGTCTCCGAAGCGACGAGCGCCATCGCGACGGCGATCCGGTTCGACGGCCGCCGCCGCAAGGTGGTCGTGACTGAAGCCGAATTCCCGACGGTCGGGCACGTGTGGCGCGCGCAGGAGCGCCACGGCGCGGAGCTCTCCTGGGTGCCGGTGTGCGACGGCATGATCGAGCCGTCGAGCTACGATGCGTCGATCGATGACGAGACCGCGATCGTGTCGGCCTGTCATGGCTACTACCTGAATGGCTTCACGCAGAACCTCGCCGATCTCGCGGCGCGCGCGCACGCAGCCGGTGCCCTGGTCTACGTCGACGCCTATCAGACGCTCGGCACCGTACCCGTGGACGTACGCGCTACCGGTGTGGACTTTCTCGCGTCGGGGAATCTCAAGTTTCTCATGGGGATTCCGGGCGTCGCGTTTCTGTACGTGCGCCGCGAGCTGATCGAGCGGCTCGAGCCGACGATCACCGGCTGGTTCGGCCGCGTGAGCCCGTTCTCGTTTCAGGTGAAGCAGCTCGATTGGTCGCCGACGGCGAGCCGCTTCGACTCGGGAACTCCGCCCGTCGTCAACGCATACATTGCGCGAGCGGGCATGGAGATCATCAACGACGTGGGCGTGACGCACATTCGCGAGTGGCTCGAGGTGCTCGGTCAGCGCCTGATCGACGGCGGCCGCACGCGCGGCCTCACGCTGCATGGAACCGACGACATGTCGCGCAAAACGGCCACGACGGCGTTCGTCGTCGAGGATTCGCACGCCATCGAAGTGGCGATGCGCGCGCGCGGCGTGCTGCCGTCGGCGCGCGGCCCGGTGATCCGCCTCGCACCGCATTTCTACAACACGCTGGCGGACGTGGACATGGCACTCGACGCGCTGGCCGCGGTCGCACCGCCCGCGTGACGACGTCGACCAAGACGCGCGAGACGTTCACCTCGCGCTTCGGCACGCTGATGACGATCATCGGCGTCGCGATCGGCCTCGGCAACGTGTGGCGCTTCCCGTACATGGTCGGAAAGTTCGGCGGCGCGGCGTTCGTGCTGTTCTACATTCTCGTGTCCGTCGTGATCGGAGTGCCGGCGCTCATGGCCGAGTTCGCGCTCGGCCGCTATTCGCGGCGCGGGCCGGTCGGCGCGTTCGCCGCGGCGGGGCTTCCGTTCGGCACGGCAGTGGGGTGGTTTTTCTTCGCCGTCGTGACCGCGGCGACCGGCTACTACACCGCCGTGATCGGCTGGGTGTTGTATTACGCGGTCGGCCAGCTCGCGGCCGGTCTGCACATTCCGCTCGATCCGTCGGCGATCCTTCCGCCCGACCACGGCTTCGTGCTGAAGTCGTTCGTCCTTCAGCTCGTGTGCACGGGGGCGGTGATCCTCACGTGCGCGCTCGTCGTGATCAAAGGCCTGCGCGCCGGTATCGAGCGCGCGAGCAAGGTCGTGCTGCCGATGCTACTCATCGTGATCCTCGTGCTCATGGTGCGTACGCTCACCCTGCCCGGCGCCATGGATGGCGTCCGCTGGTACATCCTCAAGTTCCGCTTCGCCGATCTCACGCCGGCGGTGATGGTCGCCGCCATCGGGCACGCGATCTTCTCGCTCTCGCTCGGCGGAACGTTCATGGTCGTCTACGGGTCGTATCTCGACTCGAAGGAGAGTCTCGCGCGGCCGGCGATCTGGACGGTCATCGGCGACACGGGCTCGGCGTTGCTCGCCGGGCTCGCCGTGATCCCGGCCGTGTTCGCGCTGGGCCTGCAGCCGACGTCTGGTCCGGGCCTGATCTTCGCCACGCTCCCCAAGGTGTTCGCGGCGATTCCCGCGGGCGCATTCTTCGGCTGTCTCTTCTTCATCGGGTTGTTCGGCGCGGGATACCTGTCCGACGTCGGCGCATTCGAGGTGCTCGTTGCCGGACTCACCGACAACACCCGGTACACGCGCACTCGCGCCGTCTGGATCGTCTCGGCCGCCGTTTTCCTTCTGGCCATTCCGCCGACGATCAACAATGCCATCTTTGTCCCGTGGGACCTGACCTTTGGGTCAGGGATTCAGACGCTCGGCTCTCTCGTTGCGGTGCTCACCGTGGGGTGGTGTCTCAATCGTTCGGCGGCGCTGAAGGAGTTGGGACGGCAAGGCGAGCAGCCCATACCAATGTGGTTGTTCTACTGGATTCGGTTTGGGATTCCGGCGGCAATTGGAGGAGTGGGGGTGTGGTGGTTGTTGTCGGATGTATTCGGAGCGGTGAAGGCGGTGTGAGCGTCGCGCGGGCGCTTCGATGCATCGCGATCCCACCGGCGTACGATTCATAGACTCGGTATTCAAGCAATGCCCGTATCGGTAACGAGCTCCAAACTGATCTACGACTGCCTGAAAGACGTCGGCGTGCGCCTCATGTCGGCGCTGCCGGAAACCTGGCTCGTCCACCTCATTCGAATGGCCGAGGACGACGCCGACATGCAGCTCGTCCGCCTGGCGAAGGAGGAGGAGGGCGTGGGCATCTCGGCCGGCGCGCACCTCGCCGGCACGTCGTCGGCGATGCTCATGCAGAACCACGGCTTTCTCGCGTCGGTGAACGGGATCGTGTCGTGCGCGCAGCTCTATCGCATTCCGCTGCTCATGTTGATCACCCACCGCGGCGAGTTCGGAGAGCGCGACCCCTGGCAAACCGAAGGAGGCGGCGTGACCGAGCACGTGCTCGACGCGCTTCGCATTCCGTACACCAAGCTCGACTCCCCCGATCACGTGAGCAAGCGCATCCACAAGGCGCACACGCTGGCGCAATCGGCGAGCCGGCCGGTCGCGCTCCTGCTCTGCCGCGATCTGATGTGGGAGGACGCATGAAGCGCCGCGACGCGATCGAGTCGGTGTTCGCCGACCTCGAACAGTGCGTGCTCGTGACGATCATGGGCGCGACGGCGGCCGAGGTGCAGTCGATCGGCCACCGGCCGAACTTTTTCTATCTCCAGCACGCGATGGGCCTCGCCTCGTCCATGGGACTCGGCATCGCGCTCACGCGGCCCGACCTCAAAGTCGTCGTGTTCGACGGCGACGGCTCGATCCTCATGAACCTCGGCGGACTCACCACGCTGGCGCGCTATCGCCCGCGCAATCTCGTGCACGTGGTGTTCGACAACGAGAGCTTGCTCTCGGTCGGTGGGTTTCCCACGGCCACGGCGACTGGGACCGACATCGCGGGCATCGCGACCGCCGCCGGCGTCCCGAAAGCGACGACGGTGAGCGGCATCGACGACTTCCGCGCCGCGTTCCTCAACGCGCTGAACGGTGACGAGCTGACCACGATCGTCGCGAAAGTGGAAGCTGTCGGCCCGGCGGCGTATGTGACGGATCTGTCGCTGTTGGAGAATCGGTATCAGTTTCAGCGGTACTTGAAAGTGCGTCGACCGTCCCAATAGGGACGACTGACAATTTTTTCTCTCTGACTGACAATTTTTTCTCTCTCGACAACACGCACGAGTACCGGAGCCACCTGCATGTCCCTGCTCACCCAACTCGTCGACGAGCTGAACGCCGGCTCGCTCAGGATCGTGGATCTCACCCAGCCGCTCGGGCCGGACACGCCGGTGATCGGACTGCCGCCGATGTTCGGCCAGTCGCCGGGCGTCACGATGGAGGTCATCTCCCACTTCGACGACAAAGGACCAGGCTGGTACTGGAACGTGCTTCATCTCGGTGAGCATACCGGCACGCACTTCGACGCGCCGGTGCACTGGATCAGCGGCAAGGATCTTCCGAACAACAGCTGCGACACCATTCCCGTGCAACGCTTCGTGGGACCGGCGTGCGTCATCGACGTGAGCGCCGAGGTCGCGAAGAACGAGGATTTTCTCCTCATGCCGGCGCACGTCGAGGCGTGGGAGAAAAAGCACGGACGCATCCCGAAGAATTCGTGGGTGCTGCTGCGAACCGACTGGAGCAGGCGCACCGACCCGAAGTCGTTTCTGAACGTCGGCGCCGACGGGCCGCACAGTCCGGGCTTCCACAAGTCGACGTCGGAGTTGCTCGCGCGCGACCGCGAGGTGCTCGGCGTCGGCGTCGAGACGGTCGGCACCGACGCCGGCCAGGCGGGCACCTTCGATCCGCCGTTTCCGAACCACGCCACCATGCACGGCGCCGGGCGCTTCGGGCTCGCCAGCTTGAAGAACCTCGATCAACTGCCGGCGACGGGCGCGATCGTGATCGCCGCGCCGCTCAAGATCGTGAACGGAAGCGGAAGTCCGGTGCGGGTGTTGGCGATCACTGCGTGACGGCAGCTACATCGCGCGTCGTCACATGTCCGCGTTAGCCGCGGTCAACCGGCACGCAACGCATCCACCGGATCGATGCGCGTGGCCCGCCTCGACGGGATGACGCAGGCAAGCGTCGCGACGGCGCCGAGCACCAACGCAACGGACACCAGCACGCCGGCGTCCGTCGGCTGCACCTCGAACAGCAAGCCGGCCACGGCACGTCCCGCGATCACCGACGCACCCACGCCGAGCACCAGCCCCAGCGCGACGGGCCACAGCACTTCGCGCAGCACGAGGGTGTGCACGTCGAGCGCGCGCGCGCCGAGGGCAATGCGGATGCCGATCTCGTTCGAGCGCCGGCCCAACGAGTGCGAGATGATGCCGTAAATCCCGATGCTCGCCGTCAACAGCGCGGTGAGCGCGAAGAGGCCGATCAGCACGAGCTCGAAGCGGCGCTGCGCGACGACGCCGGAGATGACTTGGGCGATCGTCCGCACGCGCGAGATCGGAACCGACGGCGCAACGTCTCGCAGCGCCTGGCGCGCCGACGTCGTGATCGCCGCGGGGTCGTTGCGCGTGCGCAGCAGGATGGTCGACGACGGCAGCGACCGGTCCCAATAGGGCATGTAGGCGATGAGACTTCCCGCCCGTTCGAGCCCGGTGGTTCGCACGTCGGCGGCGATGCCGACGACCTCGTAGAGAGAATCGCTGCCCGCGTGCACGTGTTTCCCGATGGGATTCTCGTTCGGCCAGAGCGATTGCGCCGCACGTTCCGAGAGGACGATCGTGCGGCGTCCGCGGTCGGTGTCGGCGAGCGCGCGGCCCTTGCGGATCGGGACGCCGAGCACACCGAAGAAGCTCGGGCTCACGAACCGAAAGTTCGCCTGGCCTCCCGCGTCTCCGTCACGCTCGCTCGTGCCGTCACGCCGCAATCCGTCGATCCAGTTTTCGCCCTCGAGCGGCAGCGCGCTCGTGGTCGCGACTCCCACGACGCCGGGAAGCGCGGCTAGCTTCTCGAGTGCGCTCGCGTAAAATTGGTTCCGACTTTCTGGACGCGGATAGGCGCCGACTGGCATGGAGAAGTCGAGTGCCAGCACGCGGTCGGCGGTGAAGCCCTTGTCGACGTTCATCACGCGCATGAAGCTCTTGAGAAACAGTCCGCCGGCGACGAGCAGCAGCGCACTCAATCCCACCTGCGCCGCGATGAGCAGCGAACGCACACGCGTGCCCTGACGACTCTCGGTCATGGCGCGGCCGCCTTCCTTCAGCACGTCGCCTGGCGCGATGCGCCCAAGCTTGAACGCGGGGACGAGTCCGAACGACAGGCCGGCGAGCACCGAGAGTCCCACCGCCACGACGAGCACACGTCCGTCGAGCCGCACTTCGTCCAATCGCGGCAGATCGGCCGGCGCGAGCGCGACGAGTGCCTTGAGTCCCCAGCTCGACAATACGATGCCGACCAATCCGCCGATCAGCGCGAGGAGCAACGTCTCGGTGAGTGCCTGACGCACCAGCCGCCCACGCGCTGCGCCGAGCGCGACGCGCACGGCAGACTCGCGCTGCCGCGCCGCGCTACGGGCTAGTAACAGATTCGCGAGGTTGACGCACATGATGAGCAACATGGCGCCGACCGCGGCCAGCAACAGCAACAACGGACGGGCGACGGCTCCCGACACGCGCGCCTGCAGCGACGTCACGACCAATCGCGAGGGTGAGTCGTCGTTCAACCGCGCGGCAGCGGCGACATCGATCGCGTCGAGCTGCGCATGAAATGTCGGCACCGATACGCCGGGCTTCAGCAGCGCGATGACATGGTAGTCGTACTCGCCGTGCGTCGTCCGCTGATGCTCGTTGAGCGCGAGCGGCACGAAAGCGTCGGTGCGGTCGGGCAGCTTGGACATGCTGCCGAGCTCTCTGCCGCGCAGCATGTGAAAGTCCGGAGGCAGCACTCCCACGACCGTGGACGGCGCGTCGTTCAACGTGATGGTTCGCCCCAGGATGTCGGTGCGGGCGCCGAATTGTTGTCGCCAGAGGGCATCGGTGATCGCGACCCGGCTGGCGGCGCCAGGTTGGTCGTCGCCCGGAACCAACAATCGGCCGATCTGGGCGCGCACGCCGAGTAGCGAGAAGAACGTGTCGGATACGCGAAGCGCGGCGATGCGCGTCGGATCGCCGGCACCGGTCAGCGTGAAGCCCGCGCCGTGAATGGCGGCCATTCCAACGCAGACGGTGCAGCCGTTCGACCACGCGAGAAAGTGCGCCGCGTTGGCGGGCCAGATCGGCGTTGGGTTGTCGGGACGGTCGACCAAAACCTCGACCGTCGCGAGCCGATCGGCGTTCGCGTACGGCAGCGACCGCAGCACGACGTGGTCGGTGACGGAGAAGATCACCGTCGTGGCGCCGATGCCGAGGGCCAACGTCAGCACCACCGTGGTGGTGAAGGCCGGCATGCGGCGGAACACGCGGACCGCATGCCGCACGTCCTGCAGCAGATCCTCGACGGGGCGGCTCGGGAACTCGTCGCGCGTCTCTTCGCGAAAGCGCTGGCGTCCGCCGAAGGCGACGAGCGCGCGCCGCCGCGCTTCGCCGGGTGCAACGCCGTCGCGGACGTACTGCGCCGCCTCCATCTCGACGTGAAACTGCATCTCGCGATCCATCTCGCGCTCGGCGCGGTTCGCGCCGAGCAGCGCGCGGAGCCGGAAGGCCCACCGTTCGAGAATGTGCATGGGCGCTACTCCGCGACCAGCACGAGATCGACGGCGCCGACGAACCGGCGCCAGTCGCGCACCTCGGCGGCGAGCGCGCGCTGTCCGGCGGGGCTCAGCCGGTAGTACTTCGCTTCGCGGTTGTTCTCCGTGGTCCCCCACTCGCTCGCGACGAGCCCCTTCTTCTCGAGGCGGTAGAGCGCCGGATAGAGCGAGCCCTGTCCGATCTGCAGCGCATCCTTGGAGAGCTGCTGGATCCGCTGACTGATTCCCCAGCCGTGCATGGGCGCGAGCGACAGCGCCTTGAGGACTAGAAGATCGAGCGTTCCCTGTAGAACATCGGACGACGACGCGGCCACATGACTCTCCTGTCGGATGCGATAGGGAGTATGCGGCGCTGCTGTCGAATGGTCAAGGGAGCGCCGAATCAGCTGCCAGCACCGCCCGCAACAGCACGTTCGCGCCGTTGGTAATGTCCTGCGGGCGTGAGAATTCCTTCGGCGAGTGGCTGATGCCGCCGATGCTGGGGATGAAGATCATGCCCATGGGCCCAAGCTGCGCCATCGCCTGCGCGTCGTGGCCCGCACCGCTCGGCATCACTTGCGTGCTGAGACCGAGCTCCTTCGCCGCCCGCGCGATGAACGCGCGCATCTTCGGATCGCTCGGCGCCGCGATGTTCTCGTGGAGCGGCGCGAAGGCGAAGGTGACGCCGTCGCGCTTGCCGATTGCGGTGGCCTCGTCGCGAATTTTCACGAACATCGAATCGACCTTGGCGTCGGACAGGTCGCGCAGCTCGAGCGTGCAGACGACTTTGCCCGGAATGACGTTCGTCGCGCCCGGGAAGGCCTGCATCCGCCCCACGGTGCCTACCTGCCGGCCCGGAATGCCGCGCACGATGCGATTGACCGCTTCGACGAAGCGCGCGCCGGAGAGCAGCGCGTCGTGCCGTTGGTCCATCGGCGTGGTGCCCGCGTGGTTGGCGAATCCGGTGATCGTCACTTCCCACTGCTTGATGCCGACGATTCCCTCGACGACGCCGATGTCCGTTTTGCTCCGCTCGAGATTTCCGCCTTGCTCGATGTGCAGCTCGAAGTAGCCCGCGATGTCGCCCTTCCGCCGCTTCACCTGATCGAGCTTGGTGGGATCGCCACCGAGGAAGACCATGCCTTGCCGCAACGTCTTGCCGCTGTTGGAGACGGACTCGAGCTCGGCGGCGGTGAGCTGACCACTCACCGCGCGGCTTCCCACGAGGCCACCCTCCTCATTTTGCCAGACGACGACCTCAATCGGATGCCGCGTGACGATGCCGTGCTCGGCAAATGTCTGCGCGACCTCGATCGCCGCGGTGGATCCCACGTCGCCGTCGTAGTTGCCACCCTCGGGCACCGAGTCGACGTGGGAGCCGAAGAGCAGCGGCTTGAGCGACGCGTCACGCCCTGCGCGGCGACCGATGATGTTCCCCGCGAAATCGACCGTCGGCTCGAGCTTCGCGGCACGCATCCAGTCCATGACGACGGCGCGCGCCAACTTGTCCGCGTCGGAGTAGGCGACGCGGGACACCCCTCCCTGCGGATTCTTGCCGAATTCCGAGAGCGCGGCGAGGTGCCCGTTCAGGCGTTCGCCATTGACGGTGAGCGCCGGTTGCGCGAGCGCCCAGCGCGGAGGAACGACCGCGGCGGCGAGTCCGCCGAGGATGATGGAATTGAAGTCGCGTCGATGCATGCGGAATTATGCAGCAGGGAGAGTGAAGATGGGAGAGGAAGCCGCTGTCATCCCGCGCTCGAGACGACAAACGTTATTTCGCCGCCGGTGCGAACGTCTTGAACAGATACCGCAACGACGGAATCAGGATCGCGGCTCCCGCCGCAAGTCCGATCAGCAGCAGCTCGAGCGTCACCGGCGGCGCCGCGGCCTGGCGTATGGTGAGCGCGGGCGGAATCACGAATGGGTACTGCGCGAGCACCCATCCCCACAGAATGAAGCTCACCTGCCCCGCCGCCGCGATACGCGCCAGTCCGTACCGCCGCGTCCAGAGGGCAAGGATGGCCGTCACCGCGGCCGCGCCGGTGCAGAGGTGCAGCGCGATCGCCCACGGCGCACCCGTCACGCCCTCGGCCACGATCGGCGCGCCGCTGCGCGCGACAAGCAGCGCGATGATCGCCAGTACGAACACCACCGCCGCGGCGCCGAGGGCGCGCCGTCGGAAATCGTTCTGCAACTCTGGGTCGGTCGCCCCGAGCGCGAGGTACACGGCCGCGAGAAAGGCGAACAGCGCGAGCGCGAAGAGACCAACCGCAATTGGAAAAGGCGCGAGCCACGGGATGACGAACACATCGACGAACGACGCGTGTCCCACGCGCGCCGCGGCCGCCGCCACGTCGCCGCTCGCGACCGCGCCGATGATCACGCCGAGCAAGATTGGCGTGACCGTGCTCGCGACCGCGAACGCGAGGCCCCATCCACGCCGGCCGCCGTACTTCTCGCCGCCGTAACTGCGAAAGACGAACGCCGAGCCGCGCAGCACGATGCCGACGAGCATCACGAGCAGCGGAATGTGCAGCACGGTGGCGAGCGTCGCGTACACGATGGGGAACGCCGTGAAGAGCATGACCACGACGATGATCAGCCAGACGTGGTTCGCTTCCCAGATGGGCGCGATCGAGCTGGCGATGTGCTCGCGCTGCTCTTTGCGACGCGGGCCGCCGGCGAGCAGGTCCCACACGCCGCCGCCAAAGTCCGCGCCGCCCATGAGCACGTACGCATTGAGCGCCAGCACGATGAGACCGGCGACGATCTCCGGAAGTCCAATCGAGGCGAGGAAGCCGCTCATGCGGTCTCCCTCACCATGCCGGCGACGAGCGCGATCACGATCGCGCCGAGCAAGAAGTAGAGCGCCGTGAAGACGAGCAGCGGAACGATGAGGCCCGGCATGGGCGTCACCGCGTCAGCGGTGCGAAGGATTCCCTGCACCACCCACGGCTGCCGCCCAACTTCCGTCACCGTCCATCCGGCTTCCGTCGCGATGAAGCCGAACGGCGCGACAACGGCGAGCGCGCGGAGCAGCCACACCGAGCCGGCCACGTCGCGCCGTCGCACGGCGACGACCGCCGCCCAGAGGCTGACCACCGCCATCGCCGTGCCCAGGGCTACCATGATCTGAAATCCGAAGTGCACCGGCAACAGCGGCGGCCAGGCGTCGCGCGGAAAGGCGCTGAGGCCCTTCACCTCGGCGTTTGGATCGTGAAACGCCGCGAGCGACAGTCCGCTTGGAATCTCCAAGGCGAACTTTGTCTGGCGAGCGTCCGCGTCGGGCCAGCCACCGATGCGCAGCGGTGCGCCGCGCTCCGTCTCGAACTGAGCCTCGAGCGCAGCGAGCTTCACGGGCTGCCATCGCGCAACGGTGCGCGCGCTCAGATCGCCGGAGAGCGGTTGTAGAATGGCCGCCGGTGCGCCGACCGCGAGCGCGACGATCAAGGCGTGACGATGAAACGGCAGCGCGGGGCGCCGCAGCAAGATCGCGGCGTGAATCCCCGCGACCGCCAGACCGGTGGCCGCGTACGCCGCGAGCAGCATGTGCAACGCCTGCTGCACCGTTGAGGGATTGAACATGCCGGCGATTGGATCGATGCCGGTGATCGTGCCTGCGTCGAGCACCACGCCGGCCGGCGTGTTCATCCACGCGTTGACCATCACGACGAACACCGCCGAGGCCGCGCCGCTGGCCGCGACGATCAATCCCGCCGCGAGATGCGCCCGCGGCGAGATGCGATCCCACCCGTAGAGATAGACGCCGAGGAAGATGGCTTCGGTGAAGAACGCGAACCCCTCGAGCGAGAAGGGCAGACCGACAATGGCGCCGGCGAACTGCATGAACTTGGGCCAGAGAAGCCCGAGCTCGAACGACAGCACCGTACCCGAGACCGCGCCGACGGCGAAGAGGATCGCGCTTCCCTTCGCCCAGCGTTTCGCGAGCTGGAGATACACCGCGTCGCCCGTCCGTCGCCACCGCCACTCGGCGATGACCATGAGGAGGGGCAGCGCGATTCCGATCTCGGCAAAGATGATGTGGAAGCCGAGCGACAGCGCCATCTGGGAGCGGGCTGCGAAGAGATCGGACATGCCCTAATTGTAAGTGTTACACTTCGGGTATGCGCTCAGTATTCGACGACTCAGACAGCTCCGACAACTCGCAGGACTTCGACCTCGACCGCGACTTCCCGCTCGGCGACGGCACGGCCGATACGAGCGGCGTCGTGAGCTGCCCGTACTGCGGGGAGGAGAATACCGTCAGCCTCGATCCGGGGAGCGGAGAGGCGCAGGAGTACGTCGAGGACTGCCAGGTATGTTGCCAGCCATGGCGAGTTACGGTCGAGTACGATTCTGAGGGTGGGGCCGTGGTCAGTGCGACGGCGTTGGACGAGTAGAATCCGGCGAGCGATGGAGTGGAGTCCATAGCGCATCGAGATCTCCCGGACGCCAACTCTCCCGTCTTAGAGCTTGATGTCTCCGCCCGGATCGTTGCCCTGCCGGGCGTGCTTGGCCACCTGCGCCGCCGAGTCGGCGAGCGCCTTCGCGGTTCCCGCTTCGTCGATCTCGATCGTCAGCACCGAGCGCTGACCCTTTGCCGGGCGTTCATGGCGCACCTTCAAGACCTGCCCTTCGCGCGCACCGCCCGGCAGCACCCATTGCGGCACGGTGATCATCTTGCCGCCATCGACCTCGATCGAGGCTACGAACTCCTCGATCGAGTCGATGATCCAGCGGTGCTCCTCGGCGGAATTGGTCACGGAATCGGGTTGCACTGCGTTTGCGTCGACGTCGCGTCCGACGGGCCGGCCATGTTGGTCGTTCCCTTCACCACGTTCACGGTGTAGCCGCCACCCGCGGTTCCGGGGCTGCGGAATACGATAGTGCCGTTCTGGTCGGTGCGATACCAGGGCTTTGAATGGGCGCTGTAGAGCGTCTTCGCCTGGTTGTGCATGTGCCCGTAGCTGTTCTGCGCACCGACCGACGCCGTCACGTACTGCGGGTTCACGGCGTTGACGTAGGCGTTCGTCACGCCGTTGCAGCTGCCGTGGTGATCGGCCTTGAGCACATTCACATGGAGCCCGGGGCTCGTCGCGTAGCCCGACGCGCCGAGGAACCAGCCGATCTCCTCTTGCTCGGCGTCGCCGGCGAACCACATGGAGAAAGACGCGGAGTCGGGTCCGACCAATTTCACGGCGACAGATCGGTTGTTGGGCGTGGAACCCGCCGGGTTGGGGCGCAACACGTGCGCGTGCGCGCCACCCGCCATGGCGATGTCGCAGACGGCAGCGCCGTTCGCACACGGATCGTCGGTGTCGCGATAGATGAGCGCGCCGCGACCCACGCGGGCGTTGATCGAATCGCGCAGCTTCTGCAGCGACACGCTGGTGTAGACGTCCTTATTCTCGAAGAAGTACTTGATGGTGATGTGCCGCGACGTGCGGAAGAGCTCCTGCAGCCCGCTCAGATGGTCGGCGTGCTGGTGGGAGAGGATCACCGCGTCGATCGTCGCATTGTTGAGCCCGAGCGAGTCGAGCAGCACGCCAAAGCGGGTCGTGTCCGGGCCGCCGTCGATGATGATCTTGCTCGTGCCGTTCGAGATGTAGTTCGCGTCGCCCTGCCCCACGTCGAGCACACGCACGATCACCTCGGATGCGGTACCGCCGCCGCCACCGCCGCCTGCGACAAAGCCGTCATTCTGTTTGCGCGGCGTGCCGAGGTCGCCCGCGCCATACACCGACGTCGCGAGCTGCCAGGCGGTGTTGCCGACCGTCGCGTGCGACGCGGACGCGTCCTTGAGACTCCACGACTTGCCCGCCGTGGTGGACGTCCACGCCACGGAATCGACCGTCGTGCCGCTCGCGTTCCTGATCGCCAACCAGTCGCTGGCGTTGGCGAGCGTGACCGCGGTGCCGTAGGTGTAGTCGACCGTGACGCCGCCATTTGTGGCCGACGCCGCGACGCGCGCGAGCACGACGTACCCGCCCGCCGGTACGGAGAGCGCACTTGTGATGGTGAAGCCGGCGTCGTTCGCCGACGCGACGGTGTAGTTCTGAACGTTGATCGCCGATGCGCCCGGGTTGTACAACTCGAACCACTCGCCATTCGCGTCGGTCACGGCGTTGGGATCGGCCATGAGCTCGTTGATCACGAGCGTGGATGTTCCCGCAGCGGCGATGACGCGGCTCGGGCCCGCCGGTGCGGTGACGCTTCGCTGGTCGACGGGTGCATCGCTGCACCCAAAGGACAACGCGAGAAGGGCGACGAACGCGGTCGAGCGACTGGGACGAATCATGAAGGCGCCTCGGCGAACTGTGTGTGAACAGTGCTGGGGCGGCGTCGCCTCCAATCGCGCGGAAGTTACGCGCGCGCGCGCATCGCGCCACCGCTTGGGCGAACGATTACGCGTCCGATCCACCGCCGTTACCAAAGCGCGATCTGGATGCTAACATTTCCGAATGATGATCCACGAGAGGGAATTCGTATTCGTAGGTGGAATCGAGACGCCCCTCGGCACCGTGGTCGCCGCCGCAACGCGCGACGCGCTCGTGTTCCTCGAATTCGGCGACCGTCCGGAGTTGCCGACGCCGCTGGCCCACGCGGAAGCGCGCCTCAAACGCTCGTGCACGCTTGGCTCGTCGCCCGTGCTCGAGCAGCTCCGGTCGCAGCTCGATGAGTACTTCGCCGGAACGCGATCGACGTTCGACGTTCCGCTGCGGCCGAAGGGAACGCCTTTTCAGGAACAGGTCTGGAAAGAGCTGTTGACCATTCCAGCAGGCGTGACGCGCTCGTACGGCGACGTGGCAAAAGCGATCGGGCGGCCGACAGCCGTTCGCGCCGTGGCGGCGGCGAATGGAGATAATCCCATTTCGATACTAATTCCGTGCCATCGGGTGATTGGGGCGGATGGGACGCTCACCGGGTATGGTGGTGGGTTGTGGAGAAAACGGAAACTCCTGGACTTGGAGAGAGGGGCTTCGGAGTTGTTCTGAGAAGGGCCTCGGTCGGCATCTCTGACCTTGACTGGCCGATACGACGGGAAGACTCCGTCATTTTCCACACGGATGACGCGGAAACAGCCGCGGAAAAGGCCGGATCGCTCCGTGAGGAGCGATAGGTCCGCTCGCAACGAGCCCGGACGAATTGTTCTTTGGAACTGACGCTCGGGACGCCTCATGTAGCTGCCCGAGCGGCGGTGTCAAAAAAAATGTTCGTCCGGGCTCGTTGCGCATGGAGTCTTCAATGCCCACGGAGCGATCCGACCTTTTCCGCATCATCCGCGTCATCCGTTGAAAATGACGGAATCGTCTCGACGGATGAGCCAGTCGAGGCACTTACGGTACTGGATTACACGCTTCCTGCGTCGACCTCGCATCGGACGCACCGGAGAGATCAACCCCCGGCCGCTGTGCCTCGACCGTATATCCACTCCCACGAGATCCCAACGAACGAAACGTGATCGTCCCATTCCGATCGGTCCTGTACCATTTCACCCCGTGAGCCGAATAAAGAGTTTTGGCTTGGGTGTGCATGTGGTGATAGCTGTTCGTCTCGCCGACTGACGCCGTCACCCACGACGGCTTGGTCGCCTCGAGATAGGCGTTCGTCACGCCGTTGCAGCTGCCGTGATGATCGGCTTTGAGCACGTTCACCCGCATTCCCGGGTTCACGTCGTAGCGCGCGTCGCCGAGGAACCAGGCGATCTCCTCCTGTTCGGCGTCGCCGGCGAGCCACATCGAGAACGATGCCGAGTCCGGCCCGACCAGCTTCACGGCCACGGATCGGTCATTCGGATTTCTCGCGCCCGGCGGTGGCCGCATGATGTGCAGCTTGGCGCCGCCGTTCATCGTGATGGTGCAGATCGGCTGGCCGTTCGCGCACGGATCGTCGGTATCGCGGTACACGAGCTCGCCACGCTCGACACGCGCGTTGACGGAGTCGCGCAGGTGCCGGAGATTCGCCGCGGAGTACGGATCCTTGTTCTCGAAGAAGAAGCGGACCTTGATGTGGCGCGCCGTCTCGAACAGCGCACGCAAGCCGATGAGATGATCCGCGTGCTGATGGGTGAGGATGACGACGTCGATCGTGCTGTCGTTCAGTTGGAGCGAGTCGAGCAGCTCGCCGAACCGAGCGCTGTCGGGGCCTCCGTCGATCAGCACGCGGCTCGAGCCGTTCTCGATCAGTGTGGCGTCGCCCTGCCCCACGTCGAGCACGCGGACCACGAGCTCGGTGGGCGTGCGCGGCGCGTTGGTGCGCGACGCATTGGAGTGTTGCGCCAGCCGCCACGGCGCGCCCTCGGAAGTGTTACAACCCATCGCTCCGAGTGCCGCGGCGGCCAGCAATCCTGCAGCTTTGATCACTTCGTGGTCATCATGGAATCGCGTTTGGCCTTGAACTCGGTCCCGGCCTTCCACTGCGGGAGCGCGTCCGCTTGTGCCACCGCGTAGCCGACGCGGAACAGCACCCGCGTGTCCTCGACCCCGCCGGAGAGATCCCAATCGGGCTTCACTTCGTCGGACGGCTTGTGGTAGTCGTTGGTAGTGTACTCGTCGCGCTTCCGGATGCCGTAACCATTCGGCTTCCCGATGTAGTCGATCCCCGCATCGATGTCGAGCGCCGGCACGCCTTGCTTGGCGAACTCGAAGTGATCGGAGCGGTAATAGAACCCCTTCTCGGGCTCGGCGTCGGGGCGCACCGTGCGGTTGTCCGCCTTGAGCACCCCCGTGAGCACGTCGTCGAGGGTGGAGTTGCCGAGCCCGATCACCGTATAGTCGCTCGTCTTTCCCCACTGGTTCAGGCCGTCCATGTTGATGTTGGCGACCGTCTTGTTGAGCGGGTACAGCGGATGCGTCGCATAGTACTTCGAGCCGACGAGCCCCTTCTCCTCGGCGGTCACCGAGAGAAAGAGGATCGAGCGGCGCGGCGGCGTGCGCAGCTTCGTGTAGGCTTTCGCGATCTCTAACAGCGCGGCGCTTCCACTCGCGTTGTCCGCCGCGCCATTGTAAATTTGGTCGCCCTTGAGCGTCGTGTCCTTGCCGAGGTGGTCCCAGTGCGCCGTGTAGACGACGTACTCGTCCTTCTTGTCGGTGCCCTCGAGCTTCGCGACGATGTTGTGCGACTGGATCTGCCGCGACTCGATCTTCACGTCGTAATTCGCCTTGGCGTTGAGCGCGACGGGCTTGAAGTCCTTGCGCGCGGCGGCCGCCTTGAGCGAGTCGAAGTTCTGTCCGGCGGCGGAGATGATCGCCTTCGCCTTGTCGAGCGTGAGCCAGCCCTCGACGCCGACACGCGTGTCCGCATCCGGTGACAACACGTCAAACTGCTCCTGCGAGTTGCTGCCGCTGACCACCCCAAAGGGATAGCCCGCGGGACCGGTTTCATGAATGATGATTGCGGCGGCCGCGCCCTTGGCCGACGCGATCTCGTACTTGTAGGTCCAACGGCCGTAGTAAGTCATCGCGCGGCCCTTGAACATCGCCGTGTCGAGCGCCGTGTCGCCGGCGGCGCGCACCGGCGGATCGTTCACCAGCATGAGGATCGTCTTGCCCTTCACGTCCACGCCCTTGTAGTCGTCCCAGCCGTACTCGGGCGCGACGACACCGTAGCCGACGAACACGACGTCGGAGCTCTCGACCTTCGTCTCTGGGCGCTTGTGGCGCGAGTTCGCGACGAAGTCGTTTGGGTAGGAGAGTGAGATCGTCTTGCCGCCCGCCGTGTACGAGCCGGTGGGATGTGCCTTGTAGCCGATCAGATCGACGTTCTGCAGGTACGTGCCGTCGGGATTTCCGGGCTTCAGCCCGAGCGCCTTGAACTGCGACTGCATGTAGGCGACGGCCTTGTCTTCGCCGGGCGTTCCCGGAGCACGGCCTTCCATGGAGTCGGCGGACAGGTCCTTGATGTGTTGCAGCAGGCCGTCGGCGGTGATGGCCTGTCCCGCGGTATCGGCAGCGGCGGTCGACGGTGCACCGACCGCCTTGTCCGACAGCGCTTTCGAGCACGCGGCAATGGCCACGATCGTGAGCAGCAGCGGAGCGATGAATCTTCTCTCGCTGCGCCACCGGTCGATGTTCATAGACAAGTGAGAGTCTCTCCGTGTGAGGATTTATGGTTCGCGGTTCTGTTGCCAGGATCCGTACATGGGATTCGGGAGAATGAAGTATCTCCTACCGAAGTCGGCAAGCGCGCCGGGATCGTTGCGCGCGGCCTGTGTCATACCCGGGAAATCCAGGATGTTGTCGCCGATCCACTCGACGACGGTCAGCGGCGGAAGTCCCGGCGCGGCTTCGCCATGCTGCACCCGTTGAAAACGTGGATTCTTGTCGCTCTCCCCGGCGGGTTGGCACAGGACGACGTCGGCGTCGATGTGCACTGCTCGGAGATTCGTGCGCGTCACATCGCACTGCGCCTGCGTGCGATTGGTCACGACCACCACCCGGCCGCCGAGTTGATGAACGCGAGCGGTGAACTCGGCCGCGCCCGGTACGGCCGGCGCGGCGCGCTCGTTCACCCAGGCTGCCCAGGTGGGTTCGGTGTAACCGCTGTCGACGACCGCGCGACGGCGCTGATATTCGGAGTTGTCGAGCACCGTCTCGTCGGCATCCAGAATCACGGCCCACGACTGCGCCGGGAGTCCCTGCGACAGCTCGGGGAGATGATCGCCCGCCCCGCGATACGCCTGCCGCGCCAGCGCCCGGTACTCGGCGGCCGTGCGAAACCACCGGACATCGTTCGGGAGCTGGCGCGCTGGCGTTGAAGCCTGCGCCTCCGGCGCCGCGGGCGGCGCAGGCCGGCGCGTGCCGGCCGATGAGCAGGCGGCGACGCACAGCAGCATCGCCGTGGAGAGAGCTTTGGACGTTGTCATGAAAGCTGGGTCCGAGCCGGGAGAGACACCTCGTAGAAGGTTAATCAGTGGCGCGCGGGGTCGGCATCGGAGCGCTTTGATCGCGAATTTTCGCGATCAGACGCCCTCCCAGCCGCCCATGCTCAGCGCGCCAACGCCACGAGCACCGTTCCGGCGATGATCAGCCCCGCCCCAAGCCGCTTCGGGAACCCGAACGGCTCGCCAAGCAGCCGCCAGCCGAGCAGAACGCCGAATGCGACACTCAGCTGCCGGAGCGCGATGACATAGCTCGACGTGCCCGCGCGCAGCGCGAAGAGCACGAGCAGGTACGTCACGGTATTGAAGAATCCTACTTGTACGATCGCCGAGCGATGGACGCGCCATTCGCCGCGCGCGGCGGACCAGCCGTATCGGCGGCCAATGTGCGCGGCGTAGGCAAGCGCGACAAAAACAGTGTACGTGTAGAAATAGGTGAACGGCGCCAGCAGGCCAACCGCGCGCTTGTCCCACACGGTGTATCCCGCGGCGGCCGCCGCGGCGAGCAGCGCGAACAGCGTGGCATTGCTGGACCCGAGCTGTCGTCCGAGGCCGCGAAAAGAGTCCCACGACACCGAACGAAGTTGGAGGATGACGATGCCAGCCACGACGAGGGCGACGGCCACTTTCCCCACTATGTCGAGGCGCTCGCCGAACACCAGATACCCGAGGACCGGCAGAAAGAGCAGGACCGCGCCGCGGGAAATGGGATAGACGGTCGACAGGTCGGCGCGGGCATACGCCATGGCCAGCATGACGTAGTTCGTGAGCGTCAGCGCGGCGCCGACGATGGCGAGTGGCCAGAGCACGCCCGCGTGGCGAGCGGCATCGGCGGCACTGATCACGAGGAACACGGGCGCGAACAACACCACCTCGGCGATCTTGGTCAGCCCCACGAACAGCTGACCGCCGCGACTCCGCTTGAGAAGAAAATTCCAGTACGCGTGCGTGAACGCCGAGACGACGACGAGGAGATACGGAAGGGCGCTCACGACGACTTACGGCCGCGCGAGCCGTGGCGGCCGGCCACGCCGCGCCGACGATGCGACTAGCGCCGGCACGAGGAAGCCTCGCGGCGCCTCGAGTCGCTTCCAAAGAAACGCGACGTACGCGGCTCGCCGGTGCTCGGACGATTCGGGCGACTCTGAGCCGAGTAGCGGCTCGAGAAAGATGTCGGGGACCTCGGCGAGCGCGGACTCGAGCACCGCTCGCGTGACGCGGGCGCTGAAGATCTCATCCCATCCGAGCAGGTCCTCGGGTAACACGCTCGACGCAAAGAGATGCGGGTCTAATTCAATGGGCGGCCGCGCGGGCGTGGACTCCGTCACGAGCGACCAGTCGTACTGAAAGCCGAGCGCGGCGCCGTGGTCGATGAGCCATGTGCGATCGCGCGACCGCATGAGATTCGGATTGCGCGCCGTGCGGTCGGGATTCATCACGAAGCGGTCGAGCCAGAGAATGGCGGCGCGGTCGTCGGCCGAGATGGAGTCGGTGTCGCGCCCGGCGAGATCGCGCGCCGGATCGAGATAGTCGAAGCCGAGGTTGATGCCGCCGCTACCGACCATGACGTCGCGCAGCTCGTCGTCGCCCTCGGGCACGTACGCGTCGGCGTCGACGTCGACCAGGCAGCGCGCCGGAACCGCCAGCCCCAGCGACTCGGCGATCGCTCCCACGACGATCTCGGCGACGAGCGGACCGGTGCCTTGCGGCACGCCGCGGAGCTTCACGAGCCGCGGACCGGCGTTCGTCTCGACGAGAATCGGGCGCGAGCTTCCGCGCCGGGCGCCGCTCAGGACGCGAATGGTGCGCAATACCTCCAATCGGCCTCCCGGCGGTGCCTACTCCTGACGCAACACCTGCATCGGCGCGATTCGCAGCGCGCCGGTCGCCGGGATGATCGTTGCGATGCCGGCCACGAGCAAGAGGAAGATCGGCAGCGCGACGAATCCCGCCGGGCCAAGGGGCGTCAGCCCGACCATGAGGCTTCCGATCAGGCGTGCTACTCCGAACGCCAGGACGAGGCCAGACCCGAGCCCGATGACGACCAGCCGCAGCTCCCGCCTGAGCACGAGACGCAGGATGTCGCGCGGCGTCGCACCCATCGCCACGTGGACGGCAAGTTCGCGTCGACGCTGCGTCACGGCGAAGGCGACGATGCCGTACAGACCGATGACCGCGAGCGCGAGACCGAGTCCGCCCACTCCGGCCGCGATCATCGCGGCGTACTTGAACGGCAGTAACTGTGACACGAACAGATCGGTCAGGCGATCGAGACGCAGGGGAGAGTTCGGATCCACGTGAAGCGCGACGTCGGCAAGCGCGCGCGAGAGGTCGGCCGCGCCGGATTCGCCTCGAATGAGCAGCGGCATGTCCTGCGTCGCGAAGTCGTTCGCCGACGCCTCGAGGAAGACGTAGCCCGCGGCATCCCAATCCCAGACCATGCCGCTACTCGCATCTGCGACGACCCCGACGACGAGATAGTGCTCGTCGGGATTGTCGCGAAGTCCGGGGACGCGGAGCGACTGCCCGAGCGCGGACGAACCCGGCCAGAGAACGTGCGCAGCGATCGCCGTGACGATCACCACCTTCGCGCCCGCGGCGCTGTCGCCCGCGGTGAAGCTACGCCCCGCGACCATACGCTGCCCAACGACGTCGAAGTACCGCGGCGTGATCACGTTGTAGGGCAGCGAGCGCGCGGGGCCGCGATCGCCCTCCGGCGAGACATGCAGCAGCGGCCAACTCGCCGCGAACGGCGCCTGTGCCGCACGCGCGGCCACCGCGACACCGGGCAGCACGGCGACCCGCGCGGCGTACGCGCCGCGGGAGGTTGCCAGCGCCGGCGACACGTGTTCGCGTCCCGCGAGCCCAAACCGGGCCACGGTAACCCGCCGCACATCGAGACCGGTGTCGGTCGTGGCGAACTTGATCAGGCTCGTCACCAGAGTTCCGGCGGCGACGAGCAGCACGACGCACGCGCCGACCTGCACGGACACGAGCGCGTCGCGAAAGTGCGAGCGGCGGATCCTGGTGCCGAAGGCGGAGTCTTCACCCTTGAGCGAGGACGTGAGGTTTGGCGACGTCGCATACAATGCCGGAGCGAGCCCGAAGATCACCACGCTGAGGCAGACGAGGCCCACGGTGTACGCGACGACGCGCCAGCTCGGATGCAGCCGGAGGGCGACGGTGCCAAGCGCCGTCGGCATGGCGTCGAAGAATGACCGTGATATAGCGCTGACCGTCCAGTTCGCGAGCAACAAGCCCACCGCGCCGCCGAGCAGCGCGATGAGCGCGCTTTCCGTGAGCAGTTGACGGAGCAGCCTCGCGCGCGACGCACCCAACGCGAGACGCACGGCGATCTCACGCTGACGGATCAGGGCGCGTGACAGCAGCAGATTGGCGAGATTGGCGCAGGCGATCACGAGTACGAGCGCGACGAGAAAGAGCCCCGGCGCAGCCACCATGAACGTCTCGCCGACGAGAGGAACCGGCGAAGCATTGGCCATCACGTTCACGCCGGCGATGCGACTGAGCGCCGCCTGCATTCCCGCGGGCGCACTCGGCTCGGCGAGCAGTCCCGAAAGCTCCGCCTGTGCCTGCGGAATGGTGACGCCGGGTCGGAGGCGAGCGCGCAGAGCGAAAAAGCGATTCAGTGGATCCAACAAGCGGCCGGGCGTGACTCCCACGCGCGCGGCGACCGTGAGCGACATCCACAGGTCGGGCACGAGCGGGTTGATGCCGACGAAGTCGGGCCGCACGACACCCACGATGGTGGCATGCGAGCCGTTCACGATCACGTCGCGTCCGACGACGTCCGGCGCACCGGCGAAGACACGATGCCAGAACGCATCGCTGATGACGACGGCGGGCGTCGCGCCGCTCTCGTCATCGCTCGAAGCGAGCGCGCGGCCCACGGTGGCCGATCCGCCGAGCGCCGTGAAATAATTCGCGGACACGAGACCGGCGCTCGCGGCGAGCGCGCCGGTTCCGTTCGCCGACGTCCGCAACGCCACCGGCTCGGCGTCGTAGGCAACGACGTCCTCGATCGTTCGCGAGTGCGTCGAAAGCGTCGTCAGATCGGTGAACGAGAAGCGGATGGCCGTCCAGCCGCGCGCGTCGACGGTCAGCAGCTTGACCATGCGCTCGGGATGCACCACCGGAATGGGTTGAAATACCAGCGCGTCGACGAGCGTGAAGAAGCCGGCGTTGATCCCGATGGCGAGCCCGATCGCGCCCACGGCGACGAGCGTGAAGGCAGGGCTCCGCCGCAGCATGCGCGCGCCGAAACGTATGTCCTGCAGCACGCCCTCGAGCGAGGGGAAGCCCCACCAGTCGGCGCTCCGCTCGCGCAGCGCGCGCGCGTTGCCGAACTTGCGCCGCGCGGCTCCGCGGGCCTCCTGCGCCGACAAGCCGTCGCGCTCGAGATCGCGGGCCAGCATGTCCTGATGAAAGCCCATCTCCTCCTCGAGCTGGCGATCGAGCGACGACCGCCGGAGGCGCGCCGAAAGGCGATACCAGAGCTCGCGCATGTCAGGCCTCCTTCGCGCGCATGACGCGGGCGATCGCCTGCACGGTGCGCGCGAAGCTCGACTCTTCGACGCCGAGCTGCTTGCGGCCCGCCGCCGTGAGCGTGTAGTAGCGGGCGCGCCGCTTCGTGGGCGTCTGTCGCCATTCGGAGACGACCCAGCGTTTGGCCTGCATGCGCTGGAGCGCCGGATAGAGTGAGCCCTCTTCGACGTGCAGCACGTCGTTCGACAACCGCTGAATCTGTTGCGCGATGCCGTAGCCGTGGAGCGCGCCAAGGCTCAAGGATTTGAGAAGGAGCATCTCCAGCGTGCCCGGCACGAGCTCGCTCTTGGGCGGAGTCATATATAGATCACCTATGGGTATGGCGTCTATATATCTACGGAGCGAACCCGGCGTCAAGTCCCGCCCCGCTCGCGAGAGGCGACGATCCATGCGGGAATCGCCGGCTCTCGCGACGGCACGGTCAACGCGCCGGAGGAAACTTCTTGACGATCGCGTCGACCGCTCTGCGGAGCTCCTTGGCGTACTTGTTCGGATCGGTCGAGACGGCCGCCTTGCCTTCGCCGCGCCACAACAACCTTCGCGTCGGCGGATCGATCACGTCGATGATCACCGTGCCCTGCTCGTACTGGAACACGTCGACGTACTGCCGCGGGAAGCCGCGCCAATCATATCCGTAGTCGAAGGTGCGGACGTCGAGCACGGGCGCCGCCGTCGCGTAGTACGCCACGTCCATGTCGGCCGCCGTGGACGAGTAGTGATAGCCGCGCGACTCGAACGCGCGGCGCACTTCGTCGCGCAGCGCCGCGTACGTGATCGAGTTCTCGAGCATCGGGTCGTTGGACGCCAGCGGCGTTCCGCCGCTGTGCGCCGGCACGCGCAGGATGCGGAAGGTCAACCGGCCCGCGAAGTTCGCGTCGGGCGCGGCCACGGTGCGGACGTCGATGTGTGGGGCACAGGCGGCCGCCGCCATCGCGGCTGCCGCACAGGTGATGAGCGCGATCGTGCCGAGCGAGAATCGTCGGCCGCCGAGTATCGTCGATGCCATGTTTGCCTCCAAAGCGTGACCGGAGACCGCCACGGTGGCGGCTGCCGTTCGAGCAGTGGAGTCGTCCGCAGCTTCCAAGCCCCCTCCTGTCGGGAAATGGCAACTTTCCCGTCGGGACACCGCGACAAACCGAAAAAAACTGCGGTCGCCTAAAGATGCGCTCGAGCTCATCGGCGCGGCGATCGATCCCTCGGCCGGTGTGAACTCGAGCGCGTTGGCGAGCAAGTTGAGCAGGATCTGTCGCGTCGTGTCTTCATCCGCGACGACGCGCAGCTCGCGCGGTACCGTCGTGTCAGTCGCCCTCTCCAACTACGATCGCGCGCGTCATTCGAACGATGGGAAGAACGACACCATCCGGCAGGTGCGCGTCGGCGCGCTCGCGCGCGACGAAACCCAACGACGCGTACAGCGGCTCACCAGGGAGCGTGGCGCCGAGCTCGAATGAGCGAAAGCCGCTCTCCGCGGCGGCGGCGAGGCACGCCTCGAAGAGCATACGTCCCAGTCCGCGCCGCGCGAAGTCGGGGTGCACGAAGAACGCGCGGATGCGCGCCGCATCGGTGCGCGGATCGAGCGGTGGGTCCGCGGCGGACTTGTGCTGGTCGCCGCCGTAGAGCGTCTGTCGCTTGCTCCATCCACCCGCGGCGGCGAGCCGGCCGGCGGATTCGACGATGTGGTACGTCCCGTCGGCGATGAGCTGCGTGTCGGGCCCGAAGACGTAGTGCAATCCGCTTTCGATCTGCTCCGGCGTGTAGTGAGCCGCGCTCAGCCCACGCACCGACTCGTCGATGAGCCGGCGGAGCGCGGGAAGATCGCCGAGGGTGGCGAGGCGAAGCGCGAACATGACTCAGTCCGGCCGCGTCAGCTCGCGTGCGATGGCGAGGAATGCGTCGGCAGCGGTGGCGATGGGCTCCCAGCCGGCGGGGGTCGAGGCGATCCACCGGAAAGCCGACTGCGTCATACCAGAGGTGAAGGAGATCTCGTACCCGACCGGATCGCCGACTGGCCGGTGTTCGGCGACCGGCGACAGCGTGACATCGCGCAGCGGCGACACGACAGCGTCGATGCGCGCTCGCGGCACCGTGCGCGTCGACCGCGTGCCGTCGACGGTGATCTCGAGCGTGGCGTCGACCGGGCCGATCGTGGCCACGACGCGCGTGTCACTTCCCTGCTGGTCCCGCCGGCGGCACTCGATCGTGTCCAAGAGGGCTCCCCGTGTTGTGAGCGGGAAAATTAATCGCGACGACAGTGCGTTACTTGCGCGCCGCCGCATACACGGGAGAAATCCGGCGCGCGCCCCTACCGCCCGCGCTGTCCCGACTTCGCCGACTTGGACTGCGGCTTTCCACGAACGGGTGCCGGTGGCGCGGCCTTCGCCTTGGCGTCCGTTGCGGCCGGGACACCCGGCGCGGGCGCACGCTTCTTCGAGAAATCCGGAATGTCTCGATTGCCTTTTCGCTTCATGTGGCCTCCGCGATGACCGTTGAAAACGGAATCTAAACGCTCCGCGCCCGAATCACTTGCCGACCGCGGCGATGCATTCGATCTCGACTTTCGCGGCGGCACTCACCAGTGCGGCAACGACCACCGTGGAGCGGGCTGGCGGCTCCTTCGGGAAGTACGTCGAGTACACAGAGTTCATGCCGCCGAAGTCCTTGACGTCGACGAGGAATACCGTGCACTTGAGCACGTTCGCCATCGTGCTGCCGCCCGCTTCCACGACGGCTTTGACGTTGTCGAGCGCTTTCTTCGTCTGCGTCTGGATGGTGCTGTCCGGCGCGTCGCGCGAGGTGCCGAGCTGGCCGGAGGTGTAGATCACGTCGCCGTGGCGCGTGCCGGGCGTGAGCGTCGCCGACGCGGCCATTCCCGCGGGCACCACGGGTTGTTTTTGCGCGGCGGCCAGTGACGGCGCAAGGAGAGCGGCGAGGACGAGGATGGGGCGGAAGAGCTGCGACATCGGAGGCCTCTCGGGAGATGGTCTGAGTGAGCCTCCAATGTCGGACGTACGGGGCGGGAGCGGAAGGTGACGCTACCGTGCGACCCGTGACCGGGCGACCGCGGCGATCGCCTGCTCGAGCGTGCCCTTCGACGAGCACCGGCTGTATTCACCGGCCATCGTCACCGGACGGCCGCGTCCATCGATCGTCGTGGTCACCGTCGTCGCACCGCCGGCGGCCGGCGTGAGCTGCGTGATCACGGAGAACTGAATCTCGTACGTGTCGGCACTGGGCGGCCCCTGAGTGCTGCCGCAGTCGAGGTACTTGCTCAACGGCACCTTGCCAAGCTGCCGGCGGATCTTCATGCCCGTATTGCCGATGACGTGCGCGGCGGGATCCACGGTGTTGGTGAGGATTCCAAGCGAGTCGAACGCCAGCGGCATGGCGCGCCACACGGCGTCGATCGGCGCTGCGACGGTCGCCACGTTGGGCGCCGCGTTCGGCGTCGTGCTCATTTGCATGGTGCCCGTTCCCCCGCCGCTGATGCGCACCGTTTCGGGAGCATCGATATGCGGAGGCGTGTTCGCGGACGCACAGGCCGACAGTGCGACGACCATCATCGCGAGCAGAGGACGCATGGAACCTCCCGAGTGGATAGTCATCATGCGGAAGCGGAGCGCCAGAAGGATCTTTCCGATTGTCGGAGAGATCCTTCGCTTCGCTCAGGATGACAAGGGTGGGACGGATGACGACGTTGGTACGGATGACAACGTTGGTGATGACAATGTTGGTACAGACGATACCGGTGCAAAGTCGGCCTGTCCAGCGACGACGTCCGGCGCGTGCGCCGCAGACACCTCGGCGCGCCGACGCCAGACGAGATACGCGACGACGAGCGCGCTGATCGCCAGCGCGCACCCGAACTCGTCGATGAAGTATTTCGTTCTGCCGGTGTCGAGCGTGAGCGGCGTGAGAATTCCTTGAATGACGAGGTTGTGGCTCGCGTGCAGGAACGCGCCGGTCAACAGGCTGCCCGACCGCAGGCGCATCCAGGCGAACAGGAAGCTGATCGACATCACGAGCACGGCGAAGCAGGTCAGCCCGTACCAGACCGGCGTACCGTTGTTGTAGTCGGCGAACACGAGGATGGGGACATGCCACATCGTCCAGATTGCGCCGCTGATCAGCGCCGTCTTCGTGAACGTCGTCACCTTCGCGAGCTCGGGCACCAGCAGTCCGCGCCAACCGATCTCCTCCCCGAGTGCGCTCATGATCGACGTGATCATTCCGAGCGTTCCGGTCGACACCACGAAGACGACGAGCAGCGCGGGGCGAGACAGGCCGGAAAGCGCTCCGTTCTTTGCCAGTGCGTCGACGACCTTCCAATTCGGCACGCCGCCGAGGCCCGTGACCCAGACGACGAGGTATGCCGCGAGCGCGTAGCCGATCGGGATCAGATAGCTGATCCACTGGTACCGCCAGCTCCATTTCCAGCCGAGCGACGAGACGGGCTTGCCGCGAATCGCGCAGGTGAGGAACGCGGCAACGCCGGGACACCACATGAGGCCGAGCACATAGAGCCCGTGCGCCGCCGCGAGATGTCCGTCGCGGATGATCAGGAAATAGAAAATCGAGCTGAGGCCGAAGGTGCAGACGAGGTACGTCCAGATGGTTGCGCGCACGGCGCGCGATCGGTCGTCCGGCGGGTCAGTCGGCATTCGATCTCCGAGAGGAGTGACGTTCAGCGCGGCGTGGCCGCGAGCAGAGGATACGGGTTGACCGGCGTCCCGCGCCACCACGCGACGCTGGGCCGCCCGCGCGCGAGCGCGAAGTGCAGGTGTGGCGTCGCGATGGGCGCGTTGCCGGTCGTGCCCACGTAGCCGATGATCTGGCCCTGCACGAGTGGCATGCCGGCCGTGAGGCCGTCGGCGTACCGATCGAGATGCC
This sequence comes from Gemmatimonadota bacterium, assembly GCA_028287235.1. GTDB lineage: Bacteria > Gemmatimonadota > Gemmatimonadetes > Gemmatimonadales > Gemmatimonadaceae > JAQBQB01. Next base: position 202,793 of record JAQBQB010000028.1, read on the forward strand.
CGTACATGAGAATGAAGCGATCGGTCGCGTCGGCCGCGTACACCATCTTTCCGCCCGGCACGCTCTGGTGGAGCTTGAGCAGGCGACCGGCCGCGGCCGACAACACCGGCGTGCCGCGCGGCGCTCGGATGTCGAGAGCCTCGTGCACGTGCCCGGAACGCGCCTCTGTGTACGTATCATGAATCTCGCTCGCCAGGATTCCCTGCACGGGAATGATGAGCGCGGCACGCAGCTCGTCGAGCTCGGACGTCGAGGCGGTGACGGACGACGTGTCGCCGCTGCTGGACGACGTGCGCGCCGCGAGCCGGGCCGGCACCGGCGCGGAATCTGGTGCTAGCCCGACAAGGGTGTCGACGCTCGTGTGGTCGGCCGGCGGAGGAGCGCTGCTGGTGCAGCCGGCGACGGCGAGCGTCACCGCGGCCCACAGGAGCCGCAACGCTGAGTGTGGCAAGAATTCCTTGGATGCTGCTGAACGCCCTCGTATATCTTACCATTCGGACGCGCGCTTCGTCGAGCCAATCGCCCATATTCGCCATGACATTGCTCACCGTCGGCTCTGTGGTCGCACGCCCGGGCGAGAAAATCTCGGGCTACATCGAGGTGCCGGAGGGCGTCGATCCGGCGACGCGCATTCCCGTCACCATCGCGACCGGTACCAAACCTGGGCCGGTGCTCGCGCTGATCGCGGGCATTCACGGGTCGGAGCCGTCGCCGATCCTGGCGCTGCAGCGCGTGCGGCGCGAGCTCGACGTGTCGCAGCTGGCGGGCACGGTGATCATCGTGCACATCGCCAACCTGCCGTCGTTCACGCAACGCACGATCTACCGCGGGCCGTGGGATCAGAAAAATCTGAACCGGATGTTTCCCGGCTCGCCCTACGGCACGGTCTCGGAGCGGATCGCCTTCGCCATCACGACGCAGGTGATCGACCAGTGCGACTGTTTGATCGACATGCACTCGGGCGACGGCAACGAGTCGCTCCGCCCCTACGCCTACTGGAACCAGCTCGGCGTCGACGAATCGGTGGACGCGCGGGCGCGCGATCTCGCCCTCGCATTCGGGCTCGATCACATCGTCATCGACCGGAACCGGCCGCGCGACTCCGCGGCCACGGTCTTCTGCTCGAACACGGCGCACGTGCACGGCAAGCCCGCGGTGACGACGGAAGCCGGCGGTGTGGGCGTTCCGACGGAGGACATGGTCGAGCTCAACGTGCGGGGGGCATTTCGCGTCATGAGACATCTCGAAATGCTTCCCGGGCCGCGCGAGCTGGTGGAACATCCCGTGTGGATCGAACCGTCGGAGGTGCTCTCGAGCCCCGACACGGGAACGTGGCATCCGTTGGTGCAGCTCGACCAGCATGTCGAGCAGGGCGCGCTGCTCGGCTATCTCACGGACTATTTCGGCGAGCGGATCGCCGACGTGCGGGCGCCGATTGCCGGGATCGTGATGTATGTCGTCGTGTCGCCGGCCATGGGCCGAGGCGAGCCCGTGGCGATGGTGGGAGTGCCCTCGGCGTAGGTAGTCGTCCCGAGCGTGGTACGGGAGATCCTTCGCTGCGCTCAGGATGACATTGCGAGCGAGCGATCCTTCGCTGCGCTCAGGATGACAGTACGATGACAAACGTCACGGCGTCACGCCCTTCGGCTGCGGGTTCTTCACGTACACGTCGAACCACGCCAGCCACCGCGCCCAGAGATCGAGATCGCTGGCGTAGGTCGCGTCGCTGTGATCCTCGTACGGATACATGTACAGCGCGGCCGGCTTGCCGAGTCCCTGAAGCGCGTGGAACATGCGCACGGAACTGATCGGTGCGGTTCCCACGTTCTGATCCTCGAGCGCGTGATACATCAGGAGCGCGCCGGAAATCTTGTCCGCCCGATAGAAGGGCGACATGTCCAGATACGTGCTCTGCGCCTGGAAGAAGTCGCGCCGCTCGCTCTGGAAGCCGAACGGTGTGAGCGAGCGGTTGTACATGCCGTCGCCGGCGATGCCCGCCTTGAAGTAGGGCGTGAGCGTCAGCGCGTTCACCGTGCTGAACGCGCCGTAGCTGTGACCGCCGATGCCCATCTTGTTGCGATCGACGAACCCCGCGTCGACGGCCGCGTCGACCACGGCGTCGAGATTCTCCTTCAGGTCGCGCGTGTAGTTGTCGTTCATCTTGCCCGAGTCGCCGAAGATCGGGATGTCAGGCTCGATCACCGCGTAGCCCTGCGACACCCAGAGGCGCGTCGACGACGCCGGGCGAGCCGGCGGAATGTCGGGGAACTTGTTGATGTTCGTCGTATAGCGCGAGCGGTCGTAATCGGCCTGCGACGTGTACTCGCGCGGATAGAACCAGATGATGCCCGGCAACCGCGTGCCCGAGCGCCAGTCGCGCGGCAGCGTCACGTCCACCCAGAACTTGAGACCGTCGCGCGGGCGCGTGACCTGGAAGCGCTTGTGCTGCGCCATCGTCACTTCCGGCGCGACGTCCTTGTTGTGCGTGATCTGCGTGTTCGTGCCGGCCTTCACGTCGCGCAGATACGCGTCGGCGATGACGGTCGGCGACTCGTGCGTGTAGATGTACTGCGAGTAGTCGTCGTCGAGCGGCGTGACCAGCTCGTCGAACGCATTGGCCGGGCTCTCGAAGATACGCGACCGCTGGCCGGTTTCGACGTCGAGCTTGTCGGTCCACGGCCGCGGGGCCTGCGTATCCCACTTGGCGCCCGGTGCGCGCGTGCCCGACACGTACACGGTTTTGCTATCGCTGCCCACGACGACGACTTGGTCGCCATTCGCCGCGCGCTTCATCGCGAGCACGCCGGCCGTCGAATCGGCGGCCCCTGCTCCGCCGCGCCCACCGCCGCCGCCGAAGCCACCGCCGCCGCTCGGAATCGTGACGCCGCGGCCGAGGTTGAACTTCTTCGATGGATCGGCAGTGTGGATGGCGTACACAGCGCCGCTGTCTGCCGCGAACATCGTGCGTCCGTCGGCGGAGTAGACCACGTTGGTCAGCCGTCCGCTGCCTTCGTAGATCAGCTTCGTGTCGCTCGCGCCGAAGGGCGGGAGCCAGCTCATGAAGCGCACGCTCGTCGGTTGCGGACGAGCCGGCGCGGCGCCACGACCCGCACCGCGTGCACCACGGCCGGCGTTCTCCGTAACCGGCGCGAACACCGACTGCATGTAGACCAGCCCTGGTCCGACCGGGTTCCACTGGATGTTGCGCTTGCCGGTGTCGGACGGCGACTGCTGCGCTCCGCCACGGCCACCCGCGGGCGCCGGCGTGTCGCCGTCGGCGCGCTCGCCTTCACGAAGCGGCGTCTTGTTCAACGTCGCGACGACCTTGCCGTTCGCGTCCCACAGCTCCTCGACCGAGCCGAAGCTCGAGACGGGCACGAGATACGAGAAGGGCTCCGTCATCTTCGTCACGCGAAAGTACTGGCCGTCGGGCGACGCGTCGACCGAGCGAATCATTCCCGGCGCGCCGATCTTGCGGGCGCTCCTGGCCTTCACGTCGATGAGCGCGAGCTGGCCGGTGGTGTAGTACTTGAGCAGCGCCTTGTCGTGGGGATCCTCGAGCAGGCTCGGATGGATCACCTGCGGAATGACGCGCGACTCGGTGAGCCGAACCTGCGGGCCATCCTCCACGCCGTTCTTGCCGTGCGTCGGCACGGCGCCGCGCACGTCGGGCACGATCACCGTGACGATGCTCTTGCCGTCGGCAGTCCAGTCGACGCCCGTGACGAGTGTCGCGAGGAGCGGCGTCTTCGAGACCTGCACCGATTTGCCCGTGACGACGTCGGCGACGTAGATCTGCGACGCGTCGTCGAAGTTGGCGATGTACGCGACCTGCGTGCCGTTCGGCGACCACGTCTGCGCCGAGATGCTCGCGCCCTTCGGCGTCTCGATCGTCTTTGTCGCGCCGGTGCGCGGATCGACGAGCGTCAACCCGTGATGCGTGCTGGTCGTGAGCGACCGCGCGCGATTCGCCTTCGTATCGACCTGCACGCCGCCGAGGTACACGTGCGGCTTGCCGTATTCCTCGATGTCACCGCGATCGAACCCGGGCGCCCGCAGGAACCACTTCCGATCCGGGCTCGGCGTCGTGAACGAGATGTCCGTGCGCGGCGCCATGATGATGCGCTCGACGTCGGCCGGGGGACGGACGTACGTCTCCGTTCGCAAGATCTGCTGTGGGTTCCAGCCCTGCTGCGAAACGGTGGTCTGCGCGCCGAGGGGCAGCGCGACGACGGTGGCCGCGAGCGCAATGGCGCGTGCGGTGCGATGCGTACCGATCATTGGTGCTCCGAAAGTGGGTGCCGTGGCGATAAAGCTGCGGCGGAGCACCGGAAACCGCTACTCGCCTCGGCCTTTCGTCGCCTCGACCTTCTCCCGGAAGCTCAGGATTGCCCCGCACTGCGTGCACACATAGTTGCCGGTCCGCTCGCCAAGATCGTACTCCTTGGCGAACGCGGGATGTGGGCACGGCTTGGCGCCCCAGGCTTGCTGGAGCTCGGTCGCTTTTTTCTTTTGCATACCGAAAGATACTCGCCGCTCGACCGGCGGCGGCTACTCCGCGAACGGATCGAGGGCCATGAGGTTCGTTACCTGGAGCGGAAACTGGGCCGCCAGCGCGTCGGCCACGAGGCTGCGGTGACAGTGCGCGGCATCCGCCTCGAAGCACATCAACGCGATGCGCCGGCCGGCGTGCACCAACTCGGCCACGGCGTGCAACTGTTCCCGCGCCACCTGCGTGGCCAGGTGCGCGCGAAAGATGCGCTTCATCTCGTCGTGCTTGCCGGAGCGCGCCGCGGCGCGGCCGTCGGCCGGCGTGCCCAGGCCGCGGTAATGCAGATAGGCGATCCCGGCGCCCTCGAGGTTGGCCGAGAGCGCCGTCTTCGCGAAGCCGGGACGGCGCGAGCTCGCGACAGCGCGAATGTCGACGAGCAGCTCGACGCCGTGCGCCGTGAGCGCCTCGAGGAAGTCCGCGACGGTCGCGCCTTCGTAGCCGATAGTGGCAATGGTGGCGATCGATTCCATCGCGGAAAGATATGGGCGGTGCGACGGCCCGGACTATTAGGGTTGTATGTCGATTTCGCCGGCGGCGATCGGAGTCGCGGAGCCGTTGGGCGACACGAGAATGCTCACGAAATAGTGGCCTCCCGCCAGTCCGCTCGCGACGATCGCCGCAACGTCGATGTAGCCGACGAGGTCGATCGATTGGCCCGACGGGAGCGTCAGCCGCATTTCGGACGAGGTGCAGCCGGAGCCTCCGAGCCCGCTGTCGTAGCTCGGCGTCCCCGATCGAGCGGGCGTTGGAAACAACCGGATCGACGCCCAGCACCCACCGTAGGCGATCTGCTCGTCGGTGGCGCTCCCATTCGTCACGGTCACCGCATACCGAACGCGCGGCTGCGGGTCGCGAACCGCGGCCGTGCTCGCCGAAATGCCGTACGCGCTGCTGATCGTGAACGACGGGCTCGGCGGTGGCGGCGATGTCACCAGGCTCTCCTTCGACGAGCACGCAGCCGCGGCGGCGAACGCGGCCGTGGCGATTAGAGAACGCCGGAGACTGACGTCAGGCATGATGCGCGAAGTGCCAGAGAACATGATCATGAGTGAACGCTCAATTCTGTCGCAATACTTCCGCCGAGTCAACCCGCGGCGAGCGTCTCGAGCGCCTCCCACCGCGCGACGAGCTCATTGATCTCGGCGTCGACGGCCACCAACCGCGCCTTTGCGTCGACGATCGCGGCGCCGTCGCGCAGCAGCGACGAATCGGAGAGTGACGCGTAGATCCGCTCGCGCTCTCGTTCCTTCTCGTCGATCCGCCCTGGCAGCTCGGCGAGCTCGCTCGTCTCCTTGTAGTTCAGCTTGCGCTTCTTCGCGGCGCGCGGCGCAGCCGGAGCAGGCTCGGCACGTTTCGGCAGCGCGGGCGGCGACGCGGCCAATTCCGCGGCCTTTCGCTGCCGCACCCAATCCGTGTAGCCGCCGACATATTCCCCCACGCGCCCCCCGCCCTCGAGCACGAGCGTGCTCGTCACGACGTTGTCGAGGAACGCGCGGTCGTGGCTCACGACGAGCAGCGTGCCGGAAAACTCGAGGAGCAGCTCCTCGAGCAGATCGAGCGTCTCGATGTCGAGATCGTTCGTCGGCTCGTCGAGCACGAGCAAGTTGAAGCTACGCGTGAACAGCCGAGCGAGCAGCAGCCGGTTTCGCTCGCCGCCCGACAACGCGCGCACCGGCGTGCGGGCGCGATCCGGCGGAAAGAGGAACTCCTGGAGATATCCGAGCACGTGCTTGCGGTTGCCGCGCATCTCGATGAAGTCGGCGCCGTCGGCGATGCTGTCGAATACCGTGCGGTCGGGGTCGAGCTGCTCGCGCATCTGGTCGAAGTACGCGAGCTCGAGGTTGGTGCCGAGACGAATGGTGCCGCTATCGGGTGCGAGCTCGCCGAGGAGGAGGCGCAGCAGCGTCGTCTTGCCGGAGCCGTTCGGGCCGATGAACCCCACGCGATCGCCGCGGGTGATCGTCGTGCTCAGATCGCGCACGATCGGCCGCGCTCCGTACGAGAAGCTCACGCCGCGCGCCTCGACGACGAGCTTCCCCGAACGCTCCGCCTCTTGCGCCTGGAGCTTGACCGTACCGGTGCGCTCGCGCCGCTGGCCGCGCTCCACGCGCAATGCCTCGAGCGAACGCACGCGTCCCTCGTTGCGCGTACGCCGCGCCTGAATGCCCGTGCGGATCCACACCTCTTCCTGCGCCAGCTTCTTGTCGAACTCCGCCCACTCCTTCGCTTCCGACGCGAGCGCGACTTCCTTCCGTTGGAGATAGGTGTCGTAGTCGCCGCCCCAGTCCACGAGCCGGCCGCGATCCAGCTCGACGATGCGCGTCGCGAGCCGCCGAAGAAACGCGCGGTCGTGTGTGACGAAGAGCAGCGTCGTGCCGCGGTCGATGAGGAAGCTCTCCATCCACTCGATCGCTTCGACGTCGAGGTGGTTGGTGGGCTCGTCGAGCAGCAACACGTCGGGTTGGCGCACGAGGGCGCGCGCGAGCAGGGTCTGTCGTTTGCGCCCGCCCGATGCGTTCGCGAAGAGCGCGTCGGCATCGAGCCCGAGGTGCGACAGCACGGTATCCACGCGCGTCTGCATCTCCCACGCGTGCGCGGCATCGAGCGCGTGATGCAGGCGGTCGAGCTCGCGCAGCGCGCTATCGGAGTGCTCGGTCGCCACCCGATGGCTCGCGTCGTGATACTTGGCGAGCAGCCGCCCCGGCTCGCCGAGCCCGGCGGCGACGACGTCGAAGGTCGAGCCCTCGACGTCGTCGGGCACTTCTTGCTCGAGCCGCGTGACGGTGACGCCCGTCTGCCGCACGACGCTGCCCGAATCGGGCAGCATCGTGGCGTCGAGCAGCTTCATGATGGTGCTCTTGCCCGCTCCGTTGCGTCCGAGCAAGCAGACGCGCTCGCCGCGCTCGATCGCGAAGCTCGCGCGATCGAGAATGGCCGGTCCTCCGAATGCGATGCTGACATCCTGCATGCCCAACAGGGCCATGATGCGCTCGTCTTGGTGTGTGTTGTCACTCCAAGACTAACGCTGGAACGGCTCTTTTACCGCATAGGGACGCAAAGACCTGTGCGTCCTCCGCGGTTCAATTCTGTTTTTTCTGCTTCGCCGCGCCCACCGCTGCCGACGTGCCGCCAAACTTCCGCTCGAAGTACGCCGCCGTCGCCGAATCCACCGTGATCCAGTTCGCGTGCCGCAGGAAGTGGTGCGTGTCGTCGGGAATGATCAGCTCCTCGAAATCGACCTTCTGCTTGGCGAGCCGGCGCGCCAGGTCCACGGTCTGATGAAACTGCACGTTGCGGTCGTCGTCGCCGTGGATGAGCAGCACCGGCGACTTCCATCCCGACACCGCCGAGATGGGCGACGACTTCCAGGCCACGTCGAGCGCGCGCTGGGTGTCGGGTGCCTTCTCGTAGCGCGGCGCGAGGAGGCCGGCGGCGCGCTCGCTCGTCCAATCGTGTACGCCGTGAATGTCCACGCCGGCGGCGAAGAGGTCGGAGTTGTGCGACAGCGCCATGGCCGTGAGGAATCCGCCGTACGAGCCGCCGTAGATCCCGATGCGCGACGCGTCGACGTTTGGCAGTGAGCGCAGATACTTCGCCGCGGCCTGCACGTCGAGATACTCCGACGCACCCTGCGCGCCGCCATGCGCCGGATGCTGGAAGTCGCGGCCGTAGCCGATGCCCAACCGGTAGTTCACCGACAATACAATGAATCCGCGGCTCGCCAGGTACTGATTCGACGCGTAGGCGTTCGAGTAGTAGTCGGAGTAATTCCAGCCGAGAAGCATCTGCCGCGGCGGACCGCCGTGCACGAAGATGACCGCCGGCTTTTTGCCGCCGCGCACAAAGCTCGCGCTGCTCACGGCGTCGAAGAGCTGGCCGTGTACCTCGAGTCCGTCGGGCGCCTTGAAGATCACCTTCCTTGGCGTGACGAGCTGCGACGCCGGATAGTCGGCCGCGATTCGTTCGGCGCCGATCCATTGCACCGCGCCGCCGCGCGCCGGCATGATGCCCGGCAGCGGCGGACGCTGCGCCGTGGCGCCGATGAGCGCGATCGAGTTGCCGTCGCCGGTGAACGCCGGCGTCCACTCGAGTCCCGTGCCAGGCGTCATCACCTCGGGCGCGGCGCGATCGACCGGCACTCGCACCACGTGCCGGCGGTCGATGTCGTCCGCGTCGCTGCCCATGTTGCCGGCGAACGCGAGCCACTTGCCGTCCGGGCTCAGCGCGACGTACTCGGCCATGTACTCGCCCGGCGTCAGCAGCGTCGGCTGGCCGCCGCTCTCGGAGATCGAGTAGAGGTGTGGCCAGCCGTCCATCTCCGACAGAAAGACGATGCGCCCGCCGGCGGCATACAGAAGATTTGTGCCACCTTCTGTACCCGGTATGGAGCCGCGCAACGTTTCGGGACTCTTCCAGATCTGACGCGCCGTGCCTGCCCGCGCATCGGCGTTCCAGATCGCCCAGGGAGTCGGCCGGGGAATGAGCACGGAGTCGGGTGCACCGCCCGCGCCGGGCATGCGGACGAACGCGAGGTGCGCACCGTCGGGCGACCAGCGCGGCGACACGTCGCGCGACGTCGACGGGGCGATCCAGCGAATGCGCGTCGAGTCGTCGGTGAAGATGCCGATCATCGAGTGATCGCCGCGCGCCGAGACGAACGCGAGCTGCGAGCCGTTCGGCGACCACTGCGGATCGTTTGCCGCACCATTCGCCGTGAAGAGGCGCTTCGCGGCGGACGAGCCGTCGATCGGCACCGTCCAGATGGCGCGGTCGCGCACGAACGCGACGACGTCGCCGCGCGGCGAGATGGCGGGATCGTCGCCGTCGGCGAGGCGCTTCGGTGTCCCGCCGTCGAAGGGCACGGACCAGATCTGCACGACGGGCGCAGTGGGCAGCGACAGCGGATTCGGCGGCGTGCCTTCCCAGTTCGCGCTGTGCTCGCCGCCGCGCACGTAGATCACGTACTTGCCGTCGGGCGAGACGGCGAGGCTGGTGAGCTCCTGTCCGTCGTCGAGCGCGTAGCTCGTGAGCTGCCGCGCGTTGTACTGCGGTGCGTCGGCGACCCAGACGTTGCGCCGCCCTTGCTCGTTCAGCGCATACGCGATGCGGCCGCCGTGCGGCGCGGCGACGAGGCCGTTCGGAAAGGGATTGCTTCTGACCTGATTGATCGAGAACGACGGCGCCTGTGCCGCGAGCGTCGTGGCAGTGACGGCGCCGATGAACGCGGCGCGAACGAGAGAGCGGATTGACATGATCGCGAGTCGGAGAAGGAGTCGCGGCTGACTCCGCCGCGCACGTCTATTAAAGCTCCCGGCGCGTTCGTCGTCAAACGACCTGGGCGCGGGACGTGCATTTCCGGCGGGCATGTTTCCGCGCTCAGTCCGGCATAGACGGCCGCAGCTCGACGAGGCAGCGTCGCGCCGCCATCGACTGGCGCTCGCCGCCGCGGCGGGTGGCGGCGTGGCACTCATCTCGGCGATGGTCGCGCGTCTCGGCGTCGACGAGCATTGGCCGATCGACCTCCGCGTGCGCGCGGTGGTGGCGACGCATCGCAAGCCGAAGACGCGGGCGATGCTGCGCATGGCCGGTACGGCGGGAGCAGTCGGCGTCTACGTGCCGGCAACGGTGCTGGCCGTGCTGCTCGTATCGAGCCGGCGCGACACACTGCGAGCGATGCCGATCGCCGGCGCGGTCACGAGCGCGGCGATCGCGAGCTGGCTCCTCAAGCACGCGGTGAAACGGCCGCGGCCTCGCGGCAAGCATGGACCCGTGAATTCGCATCCGAGCTTTCCGAGCGGCCATGCAACGCGGGCCAGCGCAACCGCGCTCACGATCGCCTACGTGCTCCTGCGGGAGCGCATGGCTCCGCACCATGTCGCCCTGCCGATCGCCGCCGGGATCTCCGCCGCCGCGGGGGTGAGCCGCGCCTACGCCGATGCACATTGGACCACCGACGTGATCGGCGGCTGGGCGCTCGGCGCCGCCACTGCCGCGGCCGCGGGACTCTGGTATGAGCACGTCCGCGACGACTGACCGCGGCGCTGGCGACGACGGCGCGGCGTCACGCGCCGCGGCTGCCCTGCTGGTTGTCGGCGCGGCGGGACTGTTCGCGTTCATCGCGCGCGGCGTGGCGACGAGACGATCGCAGCGGCTCGACGAGCGTGCGCGCGCGTGGACGCAGGCACGCCGCACCGCGGGCGTCGACGTCGCGGTGAAGCCGGTGACGTTGCTGAGCCTGCCGCTGCTGGTGATGTCGGCGACGGCGGCGCTGGTGTGGTGGCTGCATCGCGACGGACGCGAGGCGGCGGCGCGCACGATCGCGTTGACACCGCTCGTTGCCGGCGTCGCGGGGCAGAGCTTCACGACGTTTCTCGCGCAGCGCAATCCGCCCGACGTCGGCGAATCGCCGACCGGTGAAGTCACCGAAGCGAGTTTCCCGAGCGGACACACCACCGGTGTGACGGCGGAGGCGTTGGCGATCGCGTACGTCCTGCAGCAGGAAGGGCTGAGCACGACGCCGGTTGCCGCCGCGTTGATTGCCTGGCCGCTCCTCGTCGGCGTGACGCGCGTGTACCGCGACCGCCACTGGCTCAGCGACATCCTGGCCGGATGGACGGCCGGGATCGGCGTCGCGGCCGCGGCGGCCCTCCTCTACCGGCTCACGGCGACTCGCACGCTAGAGCGTACGCTGCCCTGAAACAACGCCATGCCGCCGGCGTAGGACGAATGGCATCCTGACAGCTTTCACCGCAGAGGCGCTCACATGTCCCACTACTTTCGTGATCTTCTTCCCCTCGTGGTCATCGGCGGCAGCTTCACGCTCACGGGAGCGGTGTTGTACGGGGCGTGGCTCCTGGGCCGCTATCGCGGGCGAGAAGACGAGCTACCGATGGATCTCGCGGAGATGCAGGCGCGCCTGCAACGGCTCGAGTACGTGATTGCACAGAACACGAACGCGTTGGAGCGACTGGAGGCGGCGCATCGCCACACGGCGCGGCTGATCACCGATGGACCGTCGACCCTGCCGCGGCTACCCGGCCAGCAGGTGACGCCGCATTGAGCGCGTCATGCGGGCTCGCGTCACCGCTCGCCCGCCTCGAGCACCGCCTTCCAGTACGCGCCCAACTGCCCGCGTCCGACGAACTGCCCCGCCTCGCCCCGATGGTCGTAGGCGTCGTTCGCGGACAGCCCGCCGATGAACCCCTCGAGGCGGCGCACCGGGCCGAAATGCTCGAAGACGTACCCGAACTGGTCGGCGTACCAGGCGAGCATCCATTGGAGCTCGCCGTCGGTGCGCCCGCCGGCGATCGCGCGGTCGAGGGCGTCCATCAGGTCGCGCACGGCCGACTCCGGAAGCTCGGCGATTCCGGAGTCGAATGAGGGTTCTTTAAACGAGTACCAGGCGAGGAAGACCGCGCGCTTGAGCGCCTCGAGCACGGCGGCGGGGTCGTCGCCGAGGGTTACGAGCTCGAGATAGGTGTTGAAGATCGCCGGATACTCGGCGTACATCCCGGAGCGCGTGATCTGCGCGTCTCGTTCCTCCGGCGTGCCGGTGGCCCCACGGATGCTCGCCAACACCGCGGCTTCCCAGTTGGCCAATGCGGCAAGGCTCAACACGCTCGGCCTACTCGATGATGGATTGGTTCTCTATCGTGAGCCCCAGGTGTTGGCGGCGGCATGAAACGTGTCTCGTGGAGAGGGTTGCGACGGCGAGGAAATGTGACTGAAGAGCATCGGATGGGCAACGCGTGAGCGCGCCACGTTGGAAGGATCGATTGCAGCAGATCGCCGGCGAGCTGCGCGACGATCTCCGCCGTGCCGGCGAGGCCGCGGGGATCATCGACGGACCGGGGCCGTACCAGATCGCGGCGTATCGCGGGTACGGCAACGGCTCGCGCGTGCTCGTGCACGGCCGCGCGCTCGAGGAAGCGAACATTCCGGCGGCCACGGCCGCCGATTCAATTTGGCGAAATCTGTTGAGCACCTACAGGCGCATCGACAGCGATGCACTCGCGCATGCGCGCGTACAGGTGAGCATCGGCGGGCTCGAGCGCGAGATCGTCGCCGACGACGAGGGATTCTTTCGCGAATGGATCGACCTCCCGTCGCCGCTGCGCTCCGACGAGCCGTGGCGGCGCGCGCAGCTTCGGCTGCTCTCGCCGCTGCGCCCCGACCAACCCGACGTTCGCGCGACGGCGCTCATTCGCGTGCCCGATGCGTCGGCGACGTTCGGCGTGATCAGCGACCTCGATGACACGGTAATTCAGTCGCGCATCGCGAACTTTCTACAAGCGGTGCGCACCGTGATGCTGGGAAACGCGCGCACGCGGCTTCCCTTTCCCGGCGTCGCCGCCTTCTACCAGGCGTTGGAGCGCGGCGGCGACGGGGCTCGAAAAAATCCGATCTTCTACGTATCGAGCAGCCCGTGGAACATCCATGACCTGATCGCCGAGTTCATGGAGCTGCAGCGCATTCCGGCAGGTCCGATCAGTCTCCGCGACTGGGACATCGATCTGTCGGCGCTCGCCTCGCACCGCCACAAGGGCCACAAGGAGCCGATCATTCGCGAGATCCTCGATCTCTATCCGGACATGCCCTTCATCCTGATTGGCGACAGCAGCCAGCAGGATCCGGAGATCTATCGCGCGATCATCGACGCGTATCCGGGGCGGATTCCGGCGATCTACATCCGGAACGTGAATCCCGACCCGGAACGGCTGGATTCGATCCGGAGGCTGGAGCGGGAGGTGCTCGCCGCCGGATCCTCGCTCCTCTTGGCCGACGACACCTACGCGGCGGCGGTGCACGCCGCCGACCATGGGTGGATCACGAAGGAATCGCTGCCGGAGATCCGCGAGGAGAAAAAGGCGGACACCGGCGAATCCGGCGCCAAGCCGGAGACACCCGGCGCGCCGGACGATCCACCCACGCCGACGATCGTCGTCGAATGACCGGATGATCGGCCTTGCTCTTTCTCGACCTCCGCCGGAGCTTCTCACGCACGCGGATCGGAATCGAGAAACCTCTCATCATTCGACCATGCTCATCGCGCGGCGGCACCCGGTCATCCGGCTCGTGGCGACACTCGCCGTCATCGCGACAGTCGCTCCCGCACTGCAGACGCTGCACGCTTTGCAGGCGCAGGGCGTGCGCGCCCGCCTCGGCGCCTGGATCGAGCCCGTGCTGCTCGACACGCTCCGCCAGGATTTCCAGGTGGCGGCGCCTCCGGCCAAGGTGTACGACGCCGCCCTCCGGGCGTTCGCGGCGCTCGACATTCCCACCGGCACGACCGACGGCAAGGCGGGGATCATCGGCAGCGACCGATTCGAGCGGTCGCACGTGCTCGTGGGGTCGCCGATGTCGCGGTCGTTCAGCTGCGGCGAGGGAGCGACGGGGGAGTATGCCAATTCGTTTCGAGTCGACATCGTCGTCGTCGTATGGGTAGCACCGCAGGGCGACGGCACGAAGCTGGGCGTCGCCACGGCGGCGAGCGCGCGGGACATGTCGGGGGAAGCGAGATCCTCGAAACGGTGCGCGTCCACCGGAACGCTCGAGCAGAAGCTCTTCGAGCGGATCACGAAGCTCGTGACGCCGTAACATTCGCGAAAGATTCGTGTCCATTGGTTGCTGTTTCGCCCCTAGCAGGCGATCATAAGAAGGTTGAACCGCACGTGGTTTTTTTCTTCCCTCCTCCGCGGCTCTTTCCGCTGGCCAGCTCTTCCCCGCCCGCGCCACAGTCGAAGCGATGATGCGACGTCTGCTGCTCCCTCCGCGCGAACCCATCGCGCGCTTCCGCGCGCTCCTGCTCGGGTTCACGCTGGTCATGGCGGTCAGCAACGCCGTCGTGATCGCGGTGGCCTCGGACATCCCGCAACCGTTCCGCGTCGCGGGCAGTCTCGCGGCCCTGACGCTCGCCGGTTGGTGGTACTGGGGCTACCGCCGCCAGCGGTTTCCGGCCTTCGGCTGGCTGATCGAAGGCGTGCTGCTGTTCGCCGTCGCCAGTACGTCGAATCTGCCGCTGCGCGCCCTTGGCGTGTTCTACGTCGCGATTCAGTTCCGGTCGCTGGACGTCTCGCGCCGCCAGCTCCCGTGGCTCCTCGCCGCCTATTCGGTGGCGCGCGTCGCGTCGCTCGTCTACGCGCCGATACCGAACCCGTATCCGCCGCTGTCGGTACCGGTCGCGATCCAGATCATGGTGCTCGTCATCATCGCGATCATCTCGCACCTGCTCGCCACGGCGACGGCGCAGCATTCGGTGATCGAGAACTCGCTCCGCCGCAGCGAAGAACGGTATCGGCTGCTCGCCGCCGTGACGCGCGACGTGGTGTACGATTGGGACCTGGCGACGAACGAGGTGGAGTGGAGCGAATCGCTGCGCACGGTCTTCGGACATCCGCAGCCGTCGGGCGGCAGCGGCGGCCAGTGGTGGGTCGACCTGATCCACGCCGAAGATCGCACGAGCTTCGAGCAGAACATCCGCGGCTTCCTCGCGAACCCCTCGGACAACATGGAGGGCATCCGGTACCGCGTGCGCCGCGCCGACGGCAGCTACGCCACGGTCTCGGCAACGATGCTCGTGCAGCGATCGGCCGACGGGAAGTCGTCGCGCGTGATCGGGTCGATTCGGGACATCAGCACCGAGGAGGCGCTCCAGGAGCAGCTCCGGGAGTCGCGAAAGATGGAGGCCGTAGGACAGCTCGCCGGCGGCGTGGCGCACGACTTCAACAACCTGCTCACCGTCATCGGCGGGCACGTGTACATGTTGCAGCAGGACGTGCCCGCATCGGCGCCCCTCGAGCGGCACCTCGACGGCATCACGGCGGCGTCGCAGCGAGCCGCGTCGCTCACGCGCCAGCTCCTCGCGTTCAGCCGGAAGCAGATCCTCAAGCCGGAAGTGTTGGATCTCAACGCGGTGATCGACGACGTTGGGCGCCTCATCACGCCGCTGCTGGGCGAGAACATTCGCTTCGTCACGATGCTCGCACCGGAGCTCGAGCCGGTGCTCGCCGACTCCGGGCAGATTGGACAGGTGTTGATCAACCTCGCGTTGAACGCGCGCGACGCGATGCCGAGCGGCGGAACGCTGATCTTCGAGACGGCCTCCCTGCACCTCACGCGCGAGAGCGAGGAGTCCGGGCGCACGAAGCTGCCGCGCGGGGAATACGTACGGCTCACGGCTCGCGACAGCGGTGCCGGCATGGACACGGCGACCATCGCGCGCGCCTTCGAGCCGTTCTTCACCACGAAGCCTCACGGCAAGGGCACCGGGCTTGGCCTCGCCACGGCGTATGGCATCGTCCGCCAGTCGGCCGGCGACATCTGGGTCGATAGCTTGCCGGGTCGCGGCTCGACGTTCACGATTCTGCTTCCCGTCACCGCGGCCGGCGCCGTCCCGAAGCGCGCCGAGCAGCCGCGCGCCAAGGTCGTCCCACCGGCGGCGGGCGACGGCGCGCGCGTCCTGCTCGTCGAGGACGACGAGGGCGTCCGCGCCTTCACGCAGCAGATGCTGACCGACAGCGGGTTCCATGTGCTCGCCGCACGCGACGGGCTCGATGGCCTGGCCGTCGCCCAGCGCAACGACTACGCGATCGACTTCGTCGTCACCGACGTCATCATGCCGGAGATGGGTGGACCGGTGATGATCGAGCATCTGCGGCGCCGAACCCCCGACTTGCGCGTGCTCTACATGAGCGGGTACACCGACGACACCGACATCTCGTCGGACCTCCGCGCGAGCGCGGAAGCGCTGATCGAAAAGCCGTTCACATCCGCCTCCTTCCTGGCGGCGGTGGAACGCGTTCGGACGCGCGACCATGTCACCGTGAAGGCGTAGCCGCTATTCGCGGCTGACCGCACTGGGCGCCGGCATCGCGGAACCCAATCCCGCCGCGCGGCCCGTCGCCCACGCCCACAGGAAGTTGTATCCGCCGATCGGACCGAAGGCGTCGAGCACCTCGCCGCAGATGAACAACCCGCGATGGCGCCGGCTCTCCATCGTTCGCGGATCAACCTCGGCGAGACTCACGCCGCCGCCCGTCACTTCGGCCTTTCGATAACCCTCATCGCCCGACCACGGCAGCGCGCCGCGGACGAGCGTCTCGATCAAGCGAAGCCGCTCGTCGCGGCGCAGGTCGGAGAGCGTACGCGCGGGGTCGACGTTCGCCAGCTCGAGCAGCGCAGTCGCGAGACGGTCGGGCAGCTCGGCGCGCAGTGCACCGAGGACCGTGCGCGCGCCCTGCGGCTTGAGCGCCGCTTCCCACTCTGCGTCGCCGAGCGCCGTCCACCGCACGCTGATGCGCGCCGACGGATCCGCCTCGGCGCGCGCCCGCACGACGACGTGCGACACGTTCAACACCGACGGTCCGCTATAGCCGTGGTGCGTGAAGAGAAACCCGCCGCTCGCCTGCGCGTCGCGCGCGCTCGACCGCGCGGTGAGGGTGACCGGCAGCGACACGCCGCTCAGCGCGGCGAGCCGCGGCTCGTCGGCGGTGACCGGCGTGAGCGCGGCGTACGTCGGATGCATGGCGTGGCCCAGCCGCTCCAGCACCCGCAGGCCGAGCCCGTTGCTTCCGGTGGTCGGCACGGACAGCCCGCCCGTGGCGACGATGAGCGCGTCCGCCTGCAGCGGCGCGCCGCTCTCGCGCTCGACGCGCCATCCGCCGTCACGGGGCGAGAAGTCGGTGACGATGGTGTTCGCGAGGAGCTTCACGCCTTTGCGCGCGCCATAGGCAAGCAGGCCATCGCGAACGTCGCGGGCGCGCTGCGACATGGGAAAGAGCTTGAGCGATTCCGGCTCTTCGACGAGCGCGATGCGGAGCTCGTTCTCGAAGAAGGCGATCTGCTCGGCGAGCGGCCACGAGCGGAGCATCTTCCGCAGCACGTTGGGCGACGAGTCGGTGACGAAGCGCGATTCGTCGACACGCATGGGCAGCACGTTGCACCGGCCGCCGCCGCTGACGAGAATTTTGCGTCCGCCGTCTCTCGTTCCCTCCACGAGCAGCGTTTCGGCGCCCGACGCCGCGGCGAAGATGGCCGCCATGGACCCGGCGGCCCCTGCCCCGATCACGACGACGCGCGTCATCGCTTCTGGCGAACGGTCACTCGCGCGCGTCCCCAAGCCCCCGCGTTTACGAGCAGCCCCGGCTTCGTGACGCGAAGCCCGACGACGGAGACCGAATCGACCTTGGCCGACAGCGTCATGACACCGCCGATCGTGCGATTGAGGCCGTTGACGAGCAGCGATTTACCGCGATCGAGCACCGGCGCGACCGGCACCGCCGCTCTCTCGCGCAGCAGTTTGAGCAGCGCGTCGGAGCGCAGCCAGGCGTAGGCGTTGATCAAATCGTTGTTGGTCTTGAGGTCGTAGTTGAGATCCGGTACGACGATCATGCCGGCCTGCCGCAGGTATTTGGGTGTGCCGACGAGGCGCAGCGTACCTTTGGCGTCGCCGGTGAAAGATACCGCGAGCGTGAGCCGGCCGGCCGTGTCGGGCATCGCGAGCACCGACTGCACCGTGACCGAGCGCCCCGCCTGCGTCACCGTCTTGCCGCGCAGCGCTTCGGTGAGCGCGTGCGACGCGGTGATGTAGTCGACGGTGCCCTCGAGCAGGATACGAAAGCCGGAGCCTGGCGTCGCCTTGGCGAGTGGCGGAAGCGGCGGGGCGGCGGGATGCGGCTCGGCGCCCGTGACGATGGCCGGAAAAGCGTCGAGTCCGGCGCGGACCGTGAGGGTGTGCCGGTCGCCGGTGACGTCGCCGAGGCGAATCTGCTGCGGGTGCAGGACGAGCCACACGCCGTCGGTGAGGCGAATCGGCTGGTTGAGCGATTTCCACCAGCCCGCCGCGCGCGCGCTGAGGTCGACGGCGGCAATCTTCTTGTCGATGTCGGCGAGGTGGTCGGTCAGGGCCTTGCGCGCGGCCTCGACTACCCGGTCGGTGACGTCGTATGAGAGAATGCTCACACTGCAACGGTCCTTCGCGCTGTCCGTCGCCGGTGCGAGGCGCTCGAGGTCGGCGGCGGAGCGCAGGTGCCAGTTGGGGCTCAGCGTGAGCGGCGTCACGAGCTCGAGGACGATCTGTGGCTGTACCGTCTCGTTTCCGCATCCGGCGCTCAGCGTGGGACCCACGAGCGGTTTGTAGAATCCACGCGCCTGGTAGGATAGTGTGGTCCGCAGGTGCACCTCGGCGCCCTTGGCAAAGGTGGTGAAACTGTCGCGCGTCGCGACGAAGGCGTAGTGCTTGCGCTGATCGGTGCCGGCGGTGCGCACGCTGTCGAGCGACCCGAACGTGCGCGGAACGACGCGCTCGACGATGCCCATGACCGGCGTGAAATCGTAGTCCAGCGGCACGTCGAAGCGAGAGACCGGCGGCGGGGGCACCGGAGCCGCGGCCGGTGCCGTCGCAGAGTCGGCGGCGTGCGCGGTGTCAGCGGGTGGCCGCTCGCCATTGCACCCGGCGATCGCCAAAGCGACCAGGCCGAGCGCCGCCGCCCGGCGCCGGCTCACGTGCGCGAGCGAAGGAACAGCGCCTCGACCTTGGCGCGAGCCCACGGCGTTTTCCGCAAGAACTTGAGCGACGACTTGATGCTCGGGTCGTGCGTGAAGCAACGGATGGGAATGAAATCACCCAGCGCGGGCCAGCCATAGCGGGCCACGAGCTGCTCCAGCATCATCTCGAGCGTGATGCCGTGAAGCGGGTTGTTCGGGTGCGCATCGGTCATCGCAGAAAGGTGCCGGAGGTCGTGGAGCGCCGCTAGCATTCGGGATGACCGCGCCGAAGAAAAAATCCGACCCGACCAGCGCGCGTCCAGCGACGATTGGAACCGTGAGCATTCCCCGCGGGCTGTCGAAGCTCGGCGTCTGCTCGCGCTCGGAGGGGGAGCGTCTCGTCGAGGCTGGCCGGGTTCGAATCAATGGGCGCGTGGTGCGCGACATCTCCGTTCGCATCGTACCGGAGACGGATGCGATCGAGGTCGACGGTGCGCGCGTCGGCAAAGTTGGGCACGTCTATCTGGCGCTCAACAAGCCGCGCGGGCTCGTGACGACACGCGACGACCCGCAGGGACGCGCGACGATCTACGACTGTCTCACGGATCCGTCGCTGCCGTTCGTGGGGCCGGTTGGCCGGCTCGACAAGGCGAGCGAGGGTCTGTTGCTGCTGACGAACGACTCGCGCTGGTCCGCGCGGCTGCTCGAGCCGTCGTCGCACGTCGACAAAATCTATCACGTGCAGGTGCGAGGCACCGAGCACGAGGCTACCATCGCGCGCGTCACGGCCGGCGTCGCCGACCGCGAGACCGGCGAGCTGCTCACGGTGAAGCGCATCTCGCTGCTGCGCACGGGCTCGCGCAGCAGCGCGTGGTTCGAGGTCGTGCTCGACGAGGGGAAGAACCGGCACATTCGCAGGGTGCTCACGGCTCTCGGCGTGGACGTGCTACGGCTTGTGCGCGTCGGCATCGGCTCGCTCGCGCTCGGCACGCTCGGCAAAGGCGAGTGGCGCATGTTGACCGAGGATGAAGTGCGCTCGCTGTCGG
Organism: Gemmatimonadota bacterium; assembly: GCA_028287235.1. GTDB lineage: Bacteria > Gemmatimonadota > Gemmatimonadetes > Gemmatimonadales > Gemmatimonadaceae > JAQBQB01. Next base: position 222,875 of record JAQBQB010000028.1, read on the forward strand.
GCGAAGGAACCAAACCGGTGAGACCCGCGCGTGAGTGATCGACCCCGAAAATCGGAGTCCGGCGAGGACTACCGCACGTGGCAGCGAGTCTCGGTGACGGTGTCCGGAACTCCGTATTCCGTCGCGACGAAGCCCGGCGTGTTCGCGCACGGCCGGACCGACCCGGCCGCGGTGATGCTGGCCGAGCAGATCGACGTGCCGGCGCGGGCAACCGTGGTTCACATGAACGCGGGAAATGGGCTGTTCGGCAGCGCGGCGAGCCCTCGGGCGGAGCGCGTGCTCCTCACCGATCGCAACGTCCTCTCGGTCGACGCGGCGCGGCGCACGCTCGCCGCAAACAACGCGACCAATGCCGAGGTGCTGCTTGGCCACGGTGCCTTTGGCTTGCCTGCGGACCTTGCCGCCGACCTGGTCGCGATCCGCACACCGCACGAAAAGCTGGCGCTGCTGCAACTACTCTCGGACGCGTTCCGCATTCTGAAGGTCGGCGGGCGGTGCTACATCGCCGGGGCGAACAACGAAGGGATCAAGACCGCCGCGCGAACGCTCGAGAAGCTGTACGGCAATGCGGGCGTGGTCACGTACGACAGCGGCCACCGCATCATCGCCGCGGTCAAGCGGACGGACGCACCGGCCAGCGCCGAGGATCTCGAGAACCCGTTTCTGCGCAGCGAGACGTTCAATGAGCTCGATGCAACGCTCCGCGGTCGGCAGCTCGCGCTGTTTACCCGTCCCGGCGTGTTCTCGTGGGACCACGTCGACGAGGCGACGCAGATTCTTGCCGACGCCATGCAGATCGAGCCTGGCGAGTCGGTCCTCGACCTCGGCTGCGGCTCCGGCGCGCTCGGCGTCATCGCGGCGATGCTCTCGCAGACCGGACGAGTCACGATGGTGGACGCCGACGTCGAAGCGGTGCGGTCGTCGGTTCGGACGGCCGACGCGGCCGGCATCGCCGGGTATCGCGCGTTGACGAGCGACGTAGCCGCGGCAGTGCGCGACGAGCAATTCGACGTCGTGGTGACCAACCCGCCGTTCCACGTTGGCAAGGCGACGGATCTCAACGTCCCGCTTCAGTTCATCGAGGAGGCGTGGGAGGTGCTCGCACCGCGGGGCCGGCTGTTTCTCGTGGCGAACCGGACGTTGCCGTACGAGCGTGTGATCTATCAGCGTTTTGGAAACATCGGCACGCTGGTCGACGGTCGCCGCTTCAAGGTGCTGATGGCGACGAGGTAGCCTGCAGGCGCGCGACGTCTGCCGCGTCCAGCAGGCGCCACATGCCGGAGGGCAGATCGCCGAGCTCGAGTCCGCCCACGCGCACGCGATGCAGCGACTCCACATGGTTGCCGGTCGCGGCGAACATCCGCCGGGCCTGATGGTACCGGCCTTCAGTGAGCGTGAGCCGAACGTGCCGCGCGTCGAGGATCTCGAGCGCGGCGGGCGCTAACGGGTCGGGTTCGGACTCGAGCATCATCGTTCCGCTGGCGAACAGCTCCCGTTCGTCGCCGCGCAAATCGTTCGCGAGCTGCACCACGTACACCTTGGGCAAATGGGTGCGCGGCGACGTGAGCCGGTGATTGAGCTGGCCGTCGTCGGTGAGGAGCAGCAGGCCCGAGGTATCGCGATCGAGCCGGCCGACCGGCGCAACGATCGGCGACCGTTCGCGATAGCGCGGCGGCAGCAACTCATATACGAGACGATCGGCGTCCTTCGTCGTACAGACGTAGCCGATCGGCTTGTGCAGCATCACGACGGCGCCCGGGGGCGGGTCGAGCGGCTCGCCGTCGACGAGGATGTCGTCGTGCGCGCATGCATCGCCTTCCGCGAGCACGATGCCGTCACGGCGCGTGACGCGCTCATCGTCGAGCATGCGGCCGACGTCGCGCCGGCTACCATAGCCAAGGTTGGCGAGGTACTTCGTGAGCTTCACGTGAGAAAACTATCGCCGATCCGTTCGATCCGATGGATTCAACGAACGGCCGCGTCACTCATCGACAGCGAACGCGAGTAGCTGACCAAGAGGAAAGCGCCATTCTGACACCGACTGGCTTCCATCGCTTTCTGTCGGCGCGTCGAGGTCATCGACGACCACCGGGCCGCGAATGACGACGGTCGATCCCTCGCGGCGCATCGGCCAGATCTCGTGGGCACCCTGGTCCGGACCATGGTACGACGTCACCAACGCGCTCGCGCCTGGCTCGCCCGCAAGTCGCAGCACCGCGTCGCGCCAGCGCGACTCGTAGTCGCCCGTCGACCAATGCGTCGCGTCGGTCTCGAAACGCTGCGAGTCGTCGCCGAGGGTGATCTCGCCGGTCGCCCGCTTCCGTCCGCCGGCATCCGGTTTCGCGGAGGAAGTAAATCCAATGTAGAACATTGTTAGAACTTCTACGGCGCGTGGCGGTGAGGGAAGTGGTTGACCGCGCCGGCACGAGCAGGGGCGATCTGCCATAGCGGGGCCCGAGCGATTCGCTACTCGGGCTCCGCGACCGGGGCGTCCAGCTCGTCGCCGATCTCCGGCAGCCCGTCGCGCTTGCGCTGGAGGCGTTCCTCGCGCTTGGCGTCCTTTTTCTTCTTGCGGTCCTGCTCCTTCTTTCGCTTCTCGAAATCGTAGTTTGGCTTCTTTGGCAAGCTGAGTCCTCCGAATGAGTGCCGAGTGCGCGGCGGCCGTGACGGCCACACCTGTGCCGCGCCTCGATCCATGTAATGTAGTGAAACCTCCCGAGCGGCGATCCGCCAGCTACGAGTCGAATTCTTTGATTGCGGCCTCGCCGCGCGTCGCGTCCGCCAGGGCGGCACGGAAGGCGGGCAAGCGCGGACGCGGCACGCGGAGCCGGTAGCACACGCCCACGTCGTACTCTTGCGACACCACCTCGGCCTCGAGTCCCGAAAGCAGCTGCTGGATGACGGTGATGCTCGGGTAGCCGAAGGTAACCGTGAGCTCCACGTAGTCCACGTGCTCGCCTCGCGGCAGGGTCTCGAGGGTGAGCTGGACGACACCCCCGTAGGCCTTCACGAGGCCACCCGTGCCGAGCTTGGTCCCGCCATAGTAGCGCGTGACTACGGCGGCGATCTCTCCGACCCCGCTGTGCAGCAGCACGGTGAGCATCGGACGGCCGGCGGTTCCGTGCGGCTCGCCGTCGTCGCTCATGCCGACGCGATTCGTATCGCCCGGCGGGCCGGCGACGTACGCCCAGCAGTTGTGGGTGGCGTCGGGAAACTCGGCGTTCAGCTCGCGAATGAACGCTTGGGCATCTTCCGAGGTTGCGACGTGCTGGAGGGTGCAGATGAAACGGCTGCGGTCGATCGTCTGTTCGACGCGGTGGCGTTGGCCGGGAATCGGGTAGCGGGCGGACATTGGGGAATCGTACACCGGCGGCTATCGCCACGGCTATCGCCACGAGCATCGGTGGCGGCGTATGTTGGATCCATGCGCCTCGCCTCCCTTTTCGCCACTCCGCTTCTTTTGCTCGCCACCACGGCGAGAGCCCAAGCCCCGCAGCCAGACGGCGCGGGGTTGGAGCGCGGCGTCCTTCCCGCGACGTGGGCCGAGTCGGGCGACGCGTGCGCGACGCAGCCGCATTTTCGGCTGCACGAGTACAACGCCGACTTCTACATCCTTCGCCAGTCGGGCTGCACGAATTACGAGAAGCCATTTCTCTACCTGATCTTCGGCGACGGGCAGGCGCTCCTGCTCGACAGCGGCGCAAAGAACGCGCAGGTCGCCGACGCCGTGCGCGACGCGCTGAAACGGTGGGCCGACCATCACGGCGGACGCACACCGAAGCTCGTCGTCGCCCACTCGCACGGCCATGGCGATCACGTCGCCGGCGACGCCCAGCTCGGCGCGCTCCCCGACGTCACGGTCGTTGGCACGGCACCGGATGCCGTGCAACAGTTCTTCGGCCTGCACAACTGGCCCGACGAAGCGACAACGTTCAATCTCGGCGGCCGAATGCTCGACGTCGTGCCGATTCCCGGGCACGAGCGAGCCTCGATCGCCGTCTACGACCGCCGCACGGGCATTCTACTCACCGGCGACACGATGTACCCCGGCCGTCTCTACGTCGCCGACGCGCCGGCGTTCACCAAAAGCGTCCGCCGCCTCGTCGACTTCACGCGCGGCAAGCCGATCGCGCACGTGCTCGGCGCGCACATCGAGGAAGCGCGGACACCGTTCCTCGACTATCCCGTGGGAACGAAGTTCCAGCCCGACGAACACGCGCTCGAGCTGTCGCGCGGGCACCTGCTCGAGCTGAGCGATGCACTCGAACAGATGGGCGGCACCGTGGTGCGGCGCGCGATGCGTGATTTCACCGTTTGGCCAGTGAGTCGCTGAGGCGTCGCACGTCCGACATCACCCGTCGATGTTCGCCACGGGCATGGGACGCGCAGGGGCATGCCCGCGCTTGTAGACGAGAATCGTACGACGGAACTCCATCACCACCGTGCCGTCCTGCTTGAACCCCGTGGTCTTGATCTTGACGATGCCCATGGTGGGACGGGAGCCCGACTCGCGCACGCTCAGCACTTCCGTCTGCGCGTAGATCGTGTCGCCCTCGAACACCGGCGCCGGAAGCGTGACCTCCTCCCAGCCGAGGTTCACCGCGTACTGTGAGACGTCGGCGACGGAGAGCCCGGTGACGAGCGCCAACGTGAACGTCGAGTTCATGAGCGGTTGGCCGAACTCGGTCTGCGCGGCGTAGTGGCGGTCGAAGTGGATCGGGTTCGGGTTGCAGGTGAGCAGCGTGAACCAGGTATTGTCGGTCGCCGTCACGGTGCGTCCGATCGGATGGCGGAGCACGTCGCCCACCGTGAAGTCTTCGTAGAATCGTCCGCCCTGCTGGCGCGGTGCGTCGTTCATCGTTCCTTCCCTCCACGAGATTGGTCGAGCACCACGCGCGCCATGCGCGCGCTGGCTTCGTCGATCATGGCGCCGTCGAGGCGCGCCGCGCCCTTCCCTTCGGCCGCGGCGCGCTCGCATGCGTCGACCACACGTTGCGCGTGCGCGATCTCCTCGGCCGTGGGACTGAACACCATGTGCACGGTGGAGATCTGCGACGGGTGAATGCACTGCTTGCCGTCGAAGCCCATCGCGCGCGCGATGCGGCAGGAGCGCGCGAAGCCCGCGGTATCGGTGTACGCGGCGTACGGGCCGTCCATGGCGCGCAGGCCGTTGGCGCGCGCCGCGGCAACGACGCCGTGCATCACGGCGTGCCACCGGTGCCCGGGGTAGTCCTCGTCGTTCGCGTCGTGTGCGCCGATGCCAGACGACGGCATGCGCATCGACGCCGCGTAGTCGCCGGGGCCGAAGATCAGCGACTCGAGGCGCGGCGACGCCTGCGCAATCTCGCGCAGCCAGACGAACCCCGCCGCCGTCTCGATCTGCGCCTCGATGCCGATGCGGCGGGTCAGGCCGCGGTCCATCTCGATCTGCGTGAGCAGCCGGTCGACGAAGCGCACGTCGTGTGGCGAGCCGACCTTCGGAATCATCACGAGGTCCAGGTGGTCGCCCGCGGCCTCGACGACGTCGACGAGGTCGCGATAGGTGTACGACGTGTCGAGCCCGTTGACGCGGAAGATGCGGCGCTTCCCGCCGAAGTCGAGCGTCGTGAGCGCATTGACGACGTTCGGGCGCGACGCGGCTTTCTGCTCCGTGGGCACGGAGTCCTCGAGGTCGATGCACACCGCGTCGGCCGCGCTCGCCGCCGCTTTGGCGATGACCGCCGGATTTCCCGCGGGGACGAACAGCATGCTCCGCATCTATTCTCTCGCTCCGAGCTCGAGAGCGAGCTCCGTCAGCACTTCGTTCGTGTGTTCGCCCAGGGCGGGCACCGCGCCCATGCGCGGCGGCGCGCCGCGAAGGTTGTGCGGCGGGAGCAGCGCCGGAATGTCGCCGCTCGGCGACGCCACCGTCGTCCACCGGCCGCGCGCGGCGAGCTGTGGATGCGCGGCGACCGCCGGCACGTCGTTCACGCTACCCGTGGGAATGTCCGCCGCCTCGAGCCAGCCGAGGACGACTGACTTGGCGTGCTCGCGGAAGCGATGCTCGATCAGCGCCTCGAGCGCCTCGCGGTGCTGCAAGCGCAGTGCGTTGCTGACGAAGCGCGCGTCGTCGGCGAGCGCGGGCTGGGCCATCACACCGCCGCAGAAGCGGCGCCACTCGCGGTCGTTCTGGATCGCGAACATCACGGCGCCGTCGGCACAGGGGTACGCGCCGTACGGGACGATCATGTTGTGCCGCACGCCGGCTCGGGCGGGCACCTTGCCCGTACCCTGCCACACCGAGAGCGGAGGCGACATCCATTCGGTGAGGCACTCGAGCATCGCAATGTCGATGCGGTCGCCGCGGCCGGTGATGCCGCGCTGGATGAGCGCCGTGAGGATCGACGAGTAGGCGTACAGCCCCGACGAGATGTCGGCCATCGAGACGCCGACCTTCGCGGGCGCGTCGGGCGTGCCGGTCATGGCGATCACCCCCGACTCCGCCTGCACGAGCATGTCGTACGCCTTGGAGTCGCGGCGCGGACCGTCGGGGCCGTAGCCCGAGATGCCGCACCAGATGAGCCGATGATGATGCGCCGTCAACGTGTCGTAGCCGAAGCCGAGCCGCTCGACGGCGCCCGGCGCGAGGTTGTGGACGAATACGTCCGCTCGCTCCAGCAGCCGCTCGCACGCGTCATGATCGTTCTTTAATGACAAATCCAGCATGACGCTGCGCTTGCCGCGGTTGAGCCAGGCGAAATACGCCGACTCGCCGTGCAGCGCGCTGTCGTATGCCCGCGACGGATCGCCGGCGCCGGGGCGCTCGATCTTGACGACGTCCGCGCCCATGTCCGCGAGCTGGCGCGAGCAGAACGGCGCCGCCACCGCCTGCTCCAGCGCGACGACCCGCAACCCGCTGAGGGGACCGTTCAAAAGGACCTCGGCATCTCCAACACGTGCTCCCCAAGGTACGAGAGAATGAGATTCGTCGACACCGGTGCGACTTGATAGAGCCGCGTCTCGCGAAACTTGCGCTCCACGTCGAATTCCGCGGCGAACCCCAGCCCGCCGTGCGTCTGGAGACACACGTTGGCCGCCTCCCACGAGGAATCCGCCGCGAGCAGCTTGGCCATGTTCGCCTCGGCGCCGCACGGCAGACCGGCGTCGTAGAGTCGCGCCGCTTCGTAGCGCATGAGGTCCGCGGCGCGCACGTTCGCGTACGAGCGCGCGATGGGAAACTGCACGCCTTGGTTCTGGCCGATCGGCCGGTCGAAGACGGTCCGCTCCCGCGCGTACTTCCGCGCCCGGTCGACGAACCAATACCCGTCGCCGATGCACTCGGCGGCGATGAGGATCCGCTCGGCGTTCATCCCGTCGAGGATGTACCGAAACCCTCTGCCTTCCTCGCCGATCAGATTCTCCGCGGGAATCTCGAAGTCGTCGAAGAAGACTTCGTTCGTCTCGTGGTTGACCATGTTGCGAATGGGCCGCACCGCGAGACCGCGCGACTCGGCGTCGCGCAAGTCTATGAGAAAAACCGAAAGCCCTTCGGCCTTTCGAGTCACGTCGGCCAGCGGCGTCGTGCGTGCGAGCAGCAGCATCAGATCGGAATGCTGCACGCGCGAGATCCACATCTTCTGCCCATTCACGACGTAGCGATCGCCCCGCCGCTCGGCGAAGGTCTTGATCTTCGTCGTGTCGGTGCCCGCCGACGGCTCGGTGACGGCGAACGACTGCAGGCGTAGCTCGCCCCGCGCGATCGCCGGCAGGTAGCGCTGCTTCTGCTCGGCCGATCCGTGGCGCAGCAGCGTGCCCATGATGTACATCTGCGCGTGGCAGGCGCCGGAGTTCGCGCCCGAGCGATTGACCTCCTCGAGAATCACCGACGCTTCGGTGACACCGAGCCCTCCACCGCCGTACTCGGTGGGAATGAGCGCCGCGAGCCAGCCGGCGTCGGTGAGCGCCTGGACAAATTTCTCCGGGTATTCGGCGCGGGAGTCCACGTCCTGCCAATAGTCGCTACCGAAGCGGCTGCACAGATCGCGAATGGCCTGACGATACTCGGCGTGATCGGCGGCGCGCGGGTTGATCTCCTTCATGCGACGTGCGCTTCGGCGGGAAGCAGATCGCGAAAGTGCGTGGACATGTCGCGGCAGGAGGCGATGGAGTGAACGAGCTCGATCGCGCGCTGCGCAACGTCGGGGCCGAAGCGCGGCGCTACGAGCGCCGTGAGCTTCGCCTCGAGCTCGTGGGTGGTGACCGGGTTCTCGGGATTGCCGCGCGGGAAATCGGCCGCTCCGCGCAGCACCGTACCGTCGGTGAGCTCGATCTCGATGCGCGTTGGCCATGCGGCGGGATACTTCGCGGTGAGGTCCTGCGCGACGGTCACGGTCGTCTTGCCGAGGAGCGACGCAATGGCTGGGTCGCGCACGCCGGCGGAGCCGAATCGCTCGGCGGTGAACTGCTCGAGGCCCACGCGACCCTCAGCGAGCGCGGCGGCCACGACGTACGCGATGCTGAACTGGCCGCGGTACGGAGAGCTCGGGTTCGGTTCCTTCACGATCTCGTAGCCGGAGCCGTAGGTCGCGATGCGGATGCTCGCGATTTTGTCGATCGGCGCTTGGGCGCGAAGGTCGAGCGCGACGTCGATCGCCGAATGGGTGTGGCCGCAGCACGAATGCATCTTGTAGCAGTTCTCGCCGATCTTCCACCGGCTTCCGAGCCCCTCGGTGATGCGCGTCGCGTCGGCGGAGCGCGTGGTGGCGCGGAAGAAGCCTCGTTCGCCCTCGAGGATGCGCGTCGCGCCGGTGAAGCCGGCGGCGGCGAGGTCGGCGGCGAGCACGCCGTTCATCGCGGCCTTGCCGGGATGTAAGTGTTTGCTCATGGCGCCGTCGGCGTTGAACTCCCACAGGCCGGCCGCCTGCGTGCCAGCGGTGCCGAGCGCATCGGACATCTGGCGGGCATCGAGCCCGAGCAGGCTTCCCGCGGCCGCGGCTGCGCCGAACGTTGCCGCCGTGCCGGTCGGATGGAAGAAGCGATAGTGATCGGGATTCACCGCCTCGCCAACGCGGAGCGCGGCCTCGTAGCCCAGCGCCACGGCCAGCAGAAACGCCTCGCCGCTCGCGTGCTCGCGCTCCGCCACGGCGAGCGCCGCGGGAATGACCGGCGCGGCGGCGTGGAGCGTGGAGCCCTTGTGCACGTCGTCGAGCTCGAGGATGTGTGACGCGACGCCATTGGCGAGCGCGGCGGCCGCCGCCGACGCGCGCGGCGCGCTGAACACGGTCGCGTCGGCGGAGACGCCGAAGCCGGCAACGACTCGCTGCGCCATGCGGGCCGGCTGCTCGATCGAGCCGGCCAGAGCGGATCCGAGCCAGTCGAGAATGGCGCGGCTGGTGTCGGCGAGCACGTCGAGCGGGAGATCGGTGTAGCGCGCGGCGGACATCGCGTTTGCCAGGGCGGCGCTGACGCCTTCGCTTGAATTCGGTGAGGATTGCATCGCCGCTAATATGCGGGCCAACGCCTCGTGTGCAGAAGTGGCCGGCCCATTTTCCGCGCCACCACTGCATATCGGCGCGCAAAGCGCCCCGATCTCGATACGACACGCAGTATGTTTCTGGTCGCACCCATGGAAGAGAGCCCAATCGCATGGATCGTGTTATCGCGGCAGCGACGAGCATCGTGAATGAGCGGTATCCCGATGCGATGGCGTCGTTCGCCGCCGGCTCTCTCATTCGAGGTGATGGCACGGCGTATTCGGATCTCGATCTCGTGGTCGTCTATCGTCGACTGCCGAACGCGTACCGGGAATCATTCCGATTCGAGCAGCTGCCGGTCGAGGCATTCGTCCACGACGTCGAGACGTTGAATTTCTTCTTCTACCACGTTGATCGGCCGTCGGGCGTGCCCGCGCTGCCGCAGATGGTGCTCGAGGGGATCGAGATTCCGGAACCGACCAGCGACTCGCAGGCGTTGAAGCGCCTCGCGGCGTCGGTGATCGCGATGGGACCGCCGGCACTCACCGACGACGACCGGCGCCGGATGCGCTACGAGATCACCGACACGCTCGACGACCTTCGCGCGCCGCGCTCGTACGACGAGCTCGTGGCAACCGGCTCCGTCCTGTTCAAGTCGCTGGCGAACTTCTATTTCCGCACGAACGGACTCTGGTCCGCGAACGGCAAGTCCATCCCCCGGAAGCTGGCCCTCGCGAACGCGGAGCTCGCGAATCGGTACAGCCTCGCCTTCGACGCGCTCGTCAGGCGCGGCGAGCCGGAGGCCGCCATCGCGCTCGCCGAGGAATTCCTCGCCAGCGCGGGGGGCCCGCTCTTCGAAGGCTACAGACTCGACGCGCCGGCGAGCTGGCGAACGCCGGCCTGACGCCAAAGCACTCCTTGGCGAATTGCAGCATCGCGTGGAGGGAGACGTTCATGCCGTGGGCCTTCGATTGGTTGCCGCGCCCTAGTCCATCCCCCGTACAACCGGTATTCTTGGTGATCGACGAACTCGCCTCATCCTCCTTCCGCGCCCCTCACACGCGTTGGGCGGAGTCCCTTCAATGAGTGTCAGACGCATGAGCCCTCGCCTTTCCTGGACGTCCGTGCTCGGCTCGGTCGCCCTTCCCCTCCTGCTGTCGGCCGCGGCGTTGTCGGCGCAGCAGGCGGTCAACGAGACGCGCGATCCGAATCAGAAGCAGGACCCGGACTTCGCCAAGGCCTACGCGCAGTGGACGACCGCGCCGAACTACGGCAGCCCGCTCGTCGACCATCTGCCGCGCGTGGCGGGAATTCCCACGCCGAAGGACGTGCTCGGGTATTACATCGGCGCGCCGGCGACGCTCACGTACTACGCGGACATCCTGAAGTACTACCGCGCGCTGGCCAAGGCCTCGCCGCGCGTGCGGATCGAGACGCTGCCCGGAAAGTCGGACGAGGGCCGTGAGCTCGTCGTCGTGTGGGTGTCGTCGGAGGAGAACCTCAAGAACCTCCAGCACAATCGCGACAATCTTGCCAAGATCGCCGACCCGCGCGGCATGAGCGAAGCGCAGGTGCGGCAGCTCATCGCGACGACGAAGCCCCATTACCATCTCATGGGAGGCCTGCACAGCGGCGAGACCGGCCCGTCGGAGATGTTGATGGAGCTCGTGTATCGCCTGGCGACGGAGACGTCGCCGCTGGTCACGCAGATCCGAAACAACGTCATCGTGTCGATCACTCCGGCCGCGGAGCCCGATGGGCGCGACCGCAACGTCGACTGGTTTTACCGTAGCCTCACCTTCCAGACGCCGGCCGTGACCGCGACGACGGACAGCGCGACGCGCGCGCCCGGTGCTCCGGGCGCACCTGGCGCTCCCGCTGGAGCGCCAGTCGCCGGCGCAGCGAACGGCGCGCCGTTCGGCGCCACGCCCGGCGGACAGCTGCCCTACTGGGGCAAGTACGTCTACCACGACAACAATCGCGACATCAACCTCTCGCAGTTGTCGATGCGCGCGATCACCGACTGGTACTTCACGGCGCACCCGCCGATCATACACGACCTGCACGAAGCGCAGCCGCTGCTCTACACCTACAGCGGCGGTCCGCCGCAGAACCCGAACCTCGACCCGATCCTCTTCGGCGAGCTGCCGTTCTTCGCGAACTGGGAGCTGTCGCAGATGACCAAGTGGGGCATGCCGGGCGTCTACACGCACGCCTTCATGGACGGATGGTCGCCGGGCTACCTCGGCTCCGTTGCGTACAACCACAACGGCATGATGCGCATGTACGAGACGCAGTCGGGTCGCGAGATGACCGCGGCCGACAGCGCCACGGTTCGTGCCGGCACGACCCCGGCTGCGGGTCGGGGCGGCGCGGGTGGCGCGGGCGGCGGCGGTCGCGGCGGCCCACCGCCAATTCCCACCGGCAAGGGCGGCGGACAGCCGCGCGAATGGTACCGCGGCATTCCGATTCCGCCAAACGGCACCACGACGTTCACGCGCCGGAACAACACGAACTACATGGAGACGGGCGTGTTGTCCGCGCTCCAGCTCACGTCGATGTTCCCGCAGCTCGTGCTCGAGAACTTCTACATCAAGACGAAGCACTCGCTCGAGGCCACGGCCACCGCGGCCCCCTACGGCTACGTGATCCCGGTGCAGCGCGACATGACCCGCGCGGCGACGCTCGTGAACGTTCTGCGCGCGCAGGGCATCGAGGTCGGCACGCTGAACGCCGAGACGACGATCGGCACCGACAAATTCGCCGCCGGCTCGTACGTGATGAAGCTCGACCAGCCCTACGGACGGCTGGTGAAGAACCTCCTCGAGCGCCAGGACTATCCCGACGCCGCGCTGACGACGTACGACGACAGCGGCTGGTCGATGGGCTACGCGTTCAACGTCGACGTGAAGACGGTCAACGACAAGGCGATCCTCACCGCGCCGACCACGCTCGTCAACAAGGCCGAGGTGAAGGGCAAGGTCGTGGGCAGCGGCACGGCCGGCCTCGCGGTGGCGCACCTGGGATCGAACAACATGATCTCCTTCCGCTATCGCCTGAAGAACGTCCCGATGAAGATCGCCGAGGCGTCGTTCACGTCGGACGGCGTGACGTTCCCCGCCGGCTCGTTCATCATCGCCGGCGCGCCGGCCGATCTCGCGGCGGCACGCACGGCGATCGAGTCGCTCGGCCTCACGGCGGCGGCGCTGTCGTCGATCCCCACCGTCGCGACGCACGACGGTGACGTTCCGCGCATCGCGATCTACTCGCAGTGGAGCGGCACGCAGGAGCTGGGCTGGTACCGGCACGCGTTCGACCAGTTCGGCATTCCCTTCGATCTCATCTACAAGGAACGGGTCGCGAAGGGCGACTTGAAGAAGGACTACGACGTGATCATCATGGCGGCGCAGAACGTGAACCGCGCCGCGATCCTCGCGCCGAAGGCCGCGAAGCCGCAGCCGTACGTGAAGAGCGACAAGTTCAAGTTCCTCGGCATGTACGGCGAGTCGCCGGACATCAGCGGCGGCTTCGGCCAGCCGGGCGTGGAAGCGATCGAGAAGTTCCTCGATGGCGGCGGCACGCTCATCACCACGCTGCAGTCGGTGCGCTACCCGATCGAGTTCGGCCTCGCGCGCTCGTTCGACACGGAAGCGCCGGTGGGCGTGAACGCGCAGAAGCCGCTGATCCAGGCGGAGATCGTGAAGACCAACAGCCCGGTGTTCTACGGCTACGAGAACAAGATCTTCCCGATCAAGTTCGGGCAGGGCTCGCAGCTCATCCGCGTCGGCATCGCCGACCAGGGGAACGTGCTCGCGCAGTACGTGGGCGGCGACGCGTCGGTGCTGAGCGGCTTGATGACTGGTGCCGACAACATCAAGGGCCGCGCGTTCGCCGTGGACGTGCCGCAGGCGCACAACGGCAATGGCCGCGTGCTGATGTTCGCGAACAATCCGATCTATCGGTGGCAGAACCACGGCGAGTTCAACATGATCTTCAACTCGATCATGAACTGGAACGACGTGCCGGCCGCGGCGCCGTTGACGGCGCCGGTTGGCGCCGGACGCGGAGGACGTGCGACGCCGTAAGGCTCCGCACGGGGCGCCGTACGGCTCCGCACGGGAGCCGGCAGGCGCCGCTGTCATCCCGAGCAACGCGAGGGATCTACTCGACCGCAAGTGTGGCTTGCGGGCGGGTAGATCCCTCGTCGGTTTTGGGGCCGGGCCGGCTACTGTACGCGCTGTGAGTTCACGGGCTTGGGTCGTGCGCTGTGAGTGACTGATGGACCCCGACAGCTCCCTGCGCGCCTCTGCTGCGCGGGACGGACTGTCGTGGTCAAGTCCGTTACTCGAGACGGATGGCTCACAACCGTAAACTCACGGCGCCTTGAGTTCTGTCCTCGCGGTGCGCCGCCTCGCGCCCCGTGCGAGATTTCGCCTACATGCCCGCTTTCTCCTTCCGCACCGCCCACGCTCACGGCTCCGCCCGCGCCGGCTGGTTCACCACCCCGCACGGCGTCGTGGAGACTCCCGCCTTCATGCCGGTGGCGACCCATGGCGTCGTCCGCGGCCTCTCGATGGACGAAGTCGCCGCGTGCGGCGGCCAGATGGTGCTGTCGAACGCCTACCATCTCTACCTCCGCCCCGGCGACATGATGGTCCGCGCCCTCGGCGGGCTGCACGCCTTCACGCGGTGGAACGGCCCGATGCTCACCGACTCGGGCGGCTTTCAAGTATTCTCATTGGCCAAGCTGCGCACGGTCAGCGAGGACGGCGTCGCCTTTCGCAGCCACCTCGACGGCTCGATGCACGCCTACACGCCGGAGCACGTGATGCGCATCGAGCGCAACATTGGCGCCGACGTCATCATGCAGCTCGACGAGCTGATCGCCGGCCAGGCCGAGCTCGGCGACTCGCGCGCCGCGATGGAGCGGAGCCTCCGCTGGCTCGCGCGCTGCCGGTCGGAGTTCGACCGCATCTCGCGCGACGGACGCGACGTGCCGACCGATTTCACCGTGCCGGCCGATGCTCCGCCGCTCGCGACGCACGACCCGGCGAGCGACGTCGCGCCTCCGCCACAGACGCTCTTTCCCATCGTGCAGGGCGGCATCCACGCCGAGCTGCGGCGCGCGTCGGCGCGCGGTATTCTCGGCAGCGGCGAGTGGCACGGCGTCGCGATCGGCGGACTTTCGGTGGGCGAAGCGAAGTCCGACCTCCACGCGATGCTCGAGGTGTGCGACGCCGAGCTGTCGCGCGACGTGCCGCGCTATCTCATGGGCGTCGGCTTCCCAGACGATCTCATTGAAGGCGTGCGCCGCGGAATCGACCTCTTCGACTGCGTGGCGCCAACGCGAATGGGGCGCGACGGCACGGCATTCACGCCCGACGGCAAGGTCCAGGTGCGCAAGAGCAGCCACCGTACCGACCGGCGTCCGCTCGTGGAAGGATGCGGCTGTCCTTGCTGCACGCAGTACGACCGCGCCTACCTGCGACACCTCTTCGTGAGCGACGAGATGCTCGGCCTACGGCTCCTCGCGCTGCACAACGTGTCCTTTCTCGTCGGCATCATGCGCGATGCACGTGCCGCCCTCGCGGGCGGCACGTTCGAGACCTGGAGCGACGACTGGCTGGCACGGTACCGCTCGGCCCTGCCGCTGGCATCCTGAAGGGCGAAAACGAGGAAGGATCTCTCGGCGGGCTGAGAGATCCTTCGCTGCGCTCAGGATGACATCGCGACGATGACATCGCGAGCAAGCGATCCTTCGCTGCGCTCAGGATGACATTGCGAGGATGACATCGCGACGATGACGTCGCGAGGATCACGTCGCTAGCAGGACTTACACTTGTGGCTGTTCTTGGCTCCAAGCTTTTCGAGCAGCGTCACCGTCTCCGGGAAGGGCGGAATGCGCTGCACCGGGCCATTGGCCATGTCCACGGTCGTCTCGCCCTTCCGGCTCACCGCATTGATGTCGGCGCCCTTCGAGACGAGGTACTCGATCAGCTGGTTGTCGCCGCGTGCGGCAGCGTGGTGCACGGCGTTGTAGCCGTTGAAGTCGCGCGCGTTCACGTCCATGTGCAGCTCTTCGACGAGATACTTCACCGACGGCAGCCAGCCGTCTGGCGCATGCTGGTGTGAGTTGGCGGCGAAGCCCTCGCCGTAGCCCACGCCCGATGCCGCGTGAATCGCGAACACTCCCGGCCCGCCCGCCAACACGGGCGGCAGCCCCGACGGATCGGCCTTCACCGCGGCCGAGTCGTCGCCCGCCGCCTGACCGTCGGCGTTCAGCTGCCGGCCGGCGGGCTTGAGCGTGGGGATTTTCGGATCGGCGCCGTGCGCGATGAGCAGCTTCATCGCGGGCACGTCCGTGCCGTACGCGGCGCGCCAGAAGGGCGTTGCGCCCGTCGTGTTCACGCCGAGGAGATCGAAGTTGTACGACATGTACCAGAGATGCTTCGAGAGCCGCGCGTTGGGATCGGCACCGGCCTTGAGCATCTGCTCCATGAGCTGGAGGTAGGTCGTCTGCTGCTTGAGCTGTGCCGTGGGCTGCGGATAGAGCGACTTCGCGGCCCACTGGATGTTGATCACCGCGTAGAGCGGCGTGGCGCCCGCATCGCTCGCCAGCTTCACGTTCGCGCCCTTCTCGAGCAGCGCCTTGGCGAGATCGAAATGGCCGTTGATCGACGCGAGCAACAACGGGCTCGTGTGATCGCCCGCCGTCACTTGGTTGACGTCGGCGCCGGCCTTGAGCAGCGCCATCACGGCGTCGACGTTGCCTTCGCGCACGGCGAAGTGCAGCGCGGTGAGGCCGCCCTTGTTGCCGACGAGATCACCGTACGTGAGCGCGCGCTCCGCCGGCGCGGCGTTCGCCGCGTTCGCCGGATTCGCCGCCGCGCGACGCGCGCGTCCGGCGCTATCGAGCGGCGTCGGCGCCGCGGTGAGCTGCTTCGCCGCCGAGTCCTTCGCCATTGCCGCGGGTGTCTTCGCGGCACCGCCCGGAGGTACCGGCGGTTGCTCCGCCGCCTTGAGCGCGGCGATCCGCCGGGCACGCAGCGCCAGCGCGGCGCGATCGGACTTCTCGCGCGCCGCCATGTCCTCGACCTTCGACGTCAGCTTGAGATCGGCGCCGCGCTTGATCAACATCTCGATCGCCGCGACGCGATTCGCCGCCGCCGCCCACATGAGCGGCGTCTGTCCCCATGCGGAATCGCGGACGTTCACCGGCGCCTTCTTGTCGAGCAGCGCGGCGATCGCCTCGGCATTCCCGTTGCCCGCGGCGAAGTGCAGCGGCGTTGCGCCGCCAGTGTTCGTCATCGCGTTCGGACTGGCCCCGGCCTCCAACAGCGCCTTGACCACCGCCGCCTTTCCCTCGCGGCTGGCGAGATGCAGCGGCGTATAGTTGCCGTTGCGCGTCGTCGCCTCGACTCGTGCACCCGCGTAGACGAGCATCTGCGCCTGCGACAGGTCGCCGCGCGCCGCGGCCCAGTGCAACGCCGTCATGCCGTCGCCCTGCGCGGCGTTGACGTCGGCGCCCTGTTTGATCAATTGGCGAACGGCCATGCTGTCGCCGCGCATCTCCGCGTCGGCCAGCGGTGCGTCGGCCGACACGAACGGCGCGGCGGCGATGAGCGCGACCGCCGCGCCGCCGAGAGCCAACAGTTTCGTGCTACGCATGGGCGCTGAGGTTGAGCGCACTCGTGCTGTCACCGAGGCGCGGCATGTCGTTCAATCCGAGCGTGTGCGCGACCGCCAACATCGCGTTGGCCATCGGCGTGGCGTCGGGCGCCTTGATGTGCACGTTGCCGGCGAGACTGCCGTTGGCGTGGCCGAGCAGGATGAGCGGGCAGCGCCTGTGGTTGTGCAAGTTCGAGTCGCCCATCGGCGAGCCGTACATGATCAGCGTCTTGTCGAGCATGTTGCCGTCGCCTTCCTGAATGGCCTTCAACTTGTCGAGGAAGTACGGCAGCATGCTGACGTGATACTTGTTGATCAGGTTGAACTCCTTCACGCCCTTCTCCGTGCCGCCATGGTG
The DNA here is from genome assembly GCA_028287235.1 of Gemmatimonadota bacterium. Lineage (GTDB taxonomy): Bacteria > Gemmatimonadota > Gemmatimonadetes > Gemmatimonadales > Gemmatimonadaceae > JAQBQB01. The sequence continues at coordinate 240,353 of JAQBQB010000028.1, forward strand.
CGACGCGGGATGGAACGGCTTGTCCGAGCCGCTCTCGGCGTACACGCGGCTCGAGCCGTCGCGGCCCATCTTGAAGGAGAACACGCGCGTGACGTCGGCCGCGAAGGCGAGCGCCTGCAGGTCGAACATCACCTTCACATGCTCTTCGAACGAGTCGGGAACGCCCGCGGGGGCGCCGGCCAGCTCGCGCTGCTCGCTGCCGCCGGTGGACGCGTTGCGCGCTTCGATGCGCTGAATGCGGCGCTCCACCTCGCGAATGTCCTCGAGGTAGCTGTCCATGCGGTGGCGATCCTCGGGTCCGAGCGACGTCTTGAGCGACGTCATCTCGCCGGCCACGAAGTCGAGAATGCTGCGGCGGCTGCGGCGGCGCTCGGCGCGCTCTTCCGACGAGCCGCCGACACCGAACAGCTTCTCGAAGGCGACGCGCGGATCGCGAATCACCGGAAGCGGCTCGGTCGGCGATGCCCAGCTGATGGAGTCGGTGTACACGCACGCGTAGCCGTACGCGCAACCGCCCGCCTGGTCGACGTTCTCGATGCAGAGCTGCATCGACGGGATTGGCGTGTCCTGTCCGTACTTCTGCGCGTACATCTGGTCGAGCGACGTGCCGACGTGGATGTCCGAGCCTTCCGTCTGCTTCGGATGCATCTGCGTGAGGTACACCGCGCTCGAGCGGAAATGGTCGCCGCCGATTTCCTTCGGCGACGTCGGCTCCGCTTCGCGCACGTCGGTGTTGCTGATGATCGTCAGGTAGTCGCGGTAGGCGTCGAGCGACTTGAGCGCCGTGGGCGCGAGATCGAACTGACGCCCCGCGGCCGCGGGCGACCAGAGGTTCAGCTTGGAGCCGATCTCGTTGCAGCCCGCGGCGCCGTGCACCATCTCGATTGCCACGAAGCGCGTGCGATCGAGCGGCGCCTTGCGCCACGCGCCGAGCCCCACGGGAAGCATCGCGTCGAGAAACGGCAGCGCGACCGTCGCACCCATCCCGCGCACGAACGTACGACGGGGAAGCGGCTTTTCGCTCAGAAACTTCATGATTTCTGGTTCTCCGTAATGGGATGCATTAGTGCTTGGTCTGGTCCGCGCTCGCCGCGGGCACGCGGCTCATGCGGAATGCGTCGCTCTTTACCACGCCGACGATGAAGTCCGACATGCGATAGCCGCCGGCCGCCGCGTCGCTCGTGATGCGCCGCACGGTGGGACCGTCGTAGTACTCCACGCGGCGGCCGATTGCGTACGCCATGAGATTCTGCGTGAACGTGCGAATGAGCGGCGTGGGACGCTTGAGCAGCGCGCGCTGCAGCTCGACGAGATTGGTCACGGGCGTTCCGTCGTACAGCTCACCGCGAGTGTCGAGCGGCGCGCCGTTCTCGCGAATGCGCCACTGCCCCGTCACGTCGAAGTTGTCGAGCGCGAGGCCGATGGGATCCATGTAGAGGTGACACGACTTGCACTGCGGATTGGACCGGTGCTGCTCCATCCGTTCGCGCGTCGTCAACATGCGTCCTTCCTTCGCCTCGCCGGTCTTCTCGAGATCGGGCACGCCCGGCGGCGGCGGCGGCGGCGGCGAGCCGAGCAGCACTTCCATCACCCACTTGCCGCGCAGCACCGGCGACGTGCGATTGGCGTGCGACGTGAGCGTGAGAATGCTCGCCTGTCCGAGCAGTCCGCGGCGCCGTGCGTCGGGATACGTCACGCGGCGGAACTGCGTGCCGGTGACGCCGGGCATGCCGTAATGCTTGGCCAGCGCTTCGTTCACGTACGTGTAATCCGCGCTGAACAGATCGAGCACGCTCTTGTTCTCGTGCACGATGCTGTTGAAGAACAGTTCCGTCTCCCGCCGCATGTCGTCCGCCAGCTGTTGCCGGAAATCGGGATACATGTTCTCGTCGGGATGCACCTTCTCGATGTCCTGGAGGCGCAGCCACTGCGCGGCGAAGCGCGTGCCGAGCGCGTCGGACCGCGGATCGGCGAGCATGCGCTGCGCTTGCGCCTGGAGCACCTTGGGGTCGGAGAGCTTGCCCTGCGCGGCGAGCGCCTGAAGCGTCTCGTCGGGCGGCATGTCCCAGAGGAAGAACGAGAGCCGCGACGCGAGATCGTTGTCGCTGATCGCGTACTTCTCGCCGGCCTTCGCGCTCTTTGGCCGCTCTTCCACGCGGAAGATGAAGTGCGGGCTGGCGAGAATCGCCTCGAGCGCCGAGCGCACGCCGTTCTCGAAGCCGCCTTCCTTCGCGGCGCGATCGTAGAACGCCATGATCGCTTTCTTGTCGCTCTCGGTGAGCGGACGACGATACGCTTCGTCCCCCAAGTCGGCGACGATCTTCTCGGCGCACGGACGCGCCTCGGCGGCCGACGTGGGACGGCAGCTGAAGATGCGCTTGCGGCTCGCCGTCTCCGACACGCCCGTGGGATTGTACGGCCCGCGGACAATGAAATCCTGCAAATGCGCCATGATCGTCACGCCGGCCTGCGACCCGATCTGGGTGTCGGCGATGCTGTGGCCGAGCGGCGCCATGTTGTCGTTCACCGGGCCGTCGAACGTGCGGACGAAGGCGGCGGTGATGCGCTGCGCACCTGCCTTGACCGGCACCGGCGGCGTCTTGAGCTCCATCCCGTTCGGATCGGCCTGCGACATGCCGCGGTCGACGTCGATGAGCGCGACGCGCTCGCCGTTGATCGAGACTTCGATCTTTTCATCGAACGGAGCCGCGGAGCCGAACAGCTGCCCGGTGGGAATCGCGTGCAGCGCGATGGCGAAGACGTACTCGCCGTTCGCGGGGAAAGTATGCACCACCGAGATGCCGCCGCGGGTGCCTTCCGGTGCGCCCTCGGTCTTGTCCCACTGTGAAGCGAGACGCGGGAGCTTGTACGTCGTGGCGGTCGGCCGCGCGTGCGGATCGCCGACGGCGAGCCGGCTGATCGCGCTCGCGGCGTCCATGTACGCGTCGAGCAGCGTCGCGGACGGCGTCTGCACGTCGGCGATGTTGTCGAAGTTCGCGCTCTTGGTGTCGAGCGGCAGCCAATCACCGGCATTCACGCTCAGCGTGAGCAGATCGCGAATGGACCGCTCGTACTCGGCGCGGTTGAGGCGCTGGAAGGTGCGCGCGCCCGGCTCGGGGTTGGCGACGGCCGCGCGATCGAGAATTTCCTCGAGCGTGGTGGCGAGAGTGGCGAGGGTGTCGCCGCCCGGACGGCCGCGGCCTGGCGGCGGCATCATGCCGGCGCGCAGCTTCGAGATCATCCGCTCGGCGATCGCCGGCGAATTCGCGGCCTCGGCGACGCTGAACGTCTCGAGCGACATCTCGCCGGCCATGTCGGTCGTGTTGTGACAGGCGGCGCATGTCCGCTGCACGACGGCGGTGAGCGAGTCGGTCGAGATGGTGGAGGATCGCCGGTGCGTCGCGGCGATTCTCGTGAGATCCGCGCGGCTGAGGTCCGGCAGTCGAGCCGCTTGGAGTTGGGATGGACCGCTGTACACGGCAAATCCCGCGAGCGACAACAGGGCAACTGATGTCGTTGCGGTGAGAAAAGACTTCATCCCGCGTTGTCTCCGGTAGGGGGCGAGGCGGGTGGCCGCGCCGTACCAAGTGGTGGCTCCTATATAGTCGCCAGTTAGGGACCGAGCGGCAAGGATCAGGGCTCGCGAAAGCCGAATTTCCGTGTACCGTTTGGGCATCCCAAATAGTTCACCACACTACGATTACGCCCGGAGGTCAGTTGCGTGCACCACTGATGTTGACGATGGCCGGCGCTGCGATGCTCGGCAGCCTCGGATTTGCCAAGATTCAGAGCGCCCACCGACTGAATCCGGTCGTCGAGCTGCTCTCGCAGAACAAGCCGGTGTTTGGCCTCTACGCGCCGAGCAATCGCCGCGGTGGCCGCGGCGCGCCTGCCCCGGCCGACGCTCCGCCGCCGAAGTCCCCGGCCGAGCTCGCGAAAGAGGCCGTCGACTACAAGCTGGCCGACTTCGTCTTCGACGGCAGCATGGAGGGCGATTTCGATCGCGCCTTCCCCCCGTTCACGCAGCTCATGAAGGGAATGGCCGAGGCCGGCGTGGTCCAGAAGGCGCCGTTCATGCGCATCCATCATCCGGTGTTCGTCAAGACGCACCTGATCGCCGAGAATCCCGCGCTGGCGACCGAGCGCATCGGACGCCAGCTCAACACAGGCGTGAGCGGCATCATGTTCGTCGGCGTCGAGAGCGCCGATGAAGTGAAGACGGGCCTCGCGGCGATGCGCTTCAAGTCGCAGGGCGGCACGCGCCCCGAAGACGTCGGCGGCGCGCCGGCGTTCTGGGGCATGAGCGAAAAAGAGTACAAGCAGAAGGCCGACGTGTGGCCGCTCAACCCCCGAGGCGAGCTCGCGAACTGGACGGTGGTCGAGAGCAAGGAAGGCTTGAAGCACGTGCGCGAGATCGCGGCCGTGAAGGGGATCGGGGTGCTCTTCCCCGGCGCCGGTACGCTGCGCGGCGTGTTCACCGACAGCATCGACGGCAAGCGCGTGTTCAACGCCGAGGGTTGGGAAACCGCCATTCAGCAAGTACTCGCCGCGTGCAAGGAATTCCACGTTGCATGCGGCTACCCCGCGAACGCGAGCGACGTGGAGATGCGCATGAAGCAGGGCTTCAGCGTTTTCGTAGTCAACTGGGGCGACGCCGGCTTCAAGACGGTCGAGATCGGCCGCGCCGCCGGCGGCCGGACGGCCGGCGACACGGAGCGCTAGCGCGTGCGCGCAATTGGATGGATCGGCTTCACCTTCGTCGTCGCGGCGCGAGCCGCGGCAGCGCAGGTGCCCGTGGAATGGCGCGACTCGCTCGTCTTCCACACCTTCTCGATCGCGGCGATCGACCCGCGCACCGGCGAAGTCGGCGCCGCGGTGACCACGCGCGTGCCTTGCGTCGGCAACGGCGTCCCGTGGGTGCGCGTCGGCGTCGGCGCTGTCGCGACCCAGGCGAACACGCGCACCGAATACGGCAACGAGCTGCTCGACGCATTGGCGAAAGGCGAGGCGCCGACCGACGCGCTCAAGCGATTGCTCGCGGCCGACTCGGGCGCCGCGTCGCGGCAGATCGGCGTGATCGACATGAAAGGACGCTCGGCGCAGTACACCGGCACGGGTCCGCAGGACTGGAAAGGAAATCGCGCGGGAAAGAACTACGTCACGCAGGGCAACGTGCTCGTGGGACCACAGGTGCTCGAGGCGGTGGCAAAGTCGTTCGAGGCGAGCGAGGGACAGCCGCGGCATCTCGCCGACCGGCTCATCGACGCGATCGCCGCCGGCCACGCGCAGGGCGGCGACCAACGGCATGGGCTGCGGCAATCCGCCGCCGTGATCGTGGCCGATCCGCGGCCCGGCCGCTCGCGCCGCACCGACGGCGTGACGGCGAACATCTCGGTATGTGAGAATCCTGAACCCGTCGCCGAAATGCGCCGCATCTACGACGCGATCTCGCAGACGCTCGGCTACAGGACGCTGCAGCAGTTCAGCGGCGGCGACGTGTGGCAGCTCAAGGTGATGCTCCAGGCGCTGGGCTTCTATCACGCGAACGAGCCGGCGCTCGACTCGCGCGCAGCGGGGGCGAACGTCTTCTCGCCCGACGTGGGCACGGCCGTCGATGCGTTCCGCGCGTCGGAAAAGCTCGGCGGGCCTGCCGTTGGATCTCCGTCGGGGCTCGTCGATCCGGAGACGGTCGCGCATCTCTGGTCCGCGCTCGAGCGCGCGGGCAAAGCGCGCGCCGTGCGCGAGCAACTCCTCGACGCGACGGCCGTGCGGCGGTAGGAGCAGTTCAAGAACCTTCAGAATCGGCCGGACCAGCCGATAGAACCTATAGGGGCTTCCACTTCGCAGAGTTGATCCGCGAGCGCGGCGCCCCTATGGGGGTTGGTCATGGACCGCCGAGCGCGTTGGGTTCTGGCACCACTGCTGGTCGCGTCGACCGCATGCGCACCGCTGCGCGCAGCGCTACGCGCACCGGCCGCCGTGACGACTGCGACGTCGCGCGTTGCCTCGATGGACGGCGAGCCCGTGTTCGCGTTGGTGACGCAAGCGAGCACGCAGTCGCGAGCCCTCGACCGCGTCACGAAGCGCGGCCCGGCGCTCGACGGAATCGTGCGCCGTGTCGGCACCGGGCGCGGCGTCACGATCTACGTGTTCGACGGCGGCATCGCCGACAACCATGAGGAGCTCGCGGGCCGGCTGCGCATCGGCTTCGACGCGTTCCCCACCAGCCCGCGCATCTGCAACGCCCACGGCACCGCGGTCGCCGGAGCGGCCGCAGGTGCGACGCTCGGCGTGGCGCCCGCCGCGGAGATCGTCGACGTCAAGATCATCAACTGCGAGCGGATGCGCGGCTCGGTGCGCGCCATCGTCGCCGCCGCGCAGTGGACGGCGGCCGATCACGCGAAGCATCCGGGCCAGGCGGCCATCGCGAACTGGTCGTTCGTCGTCGACACGGTGGGCGACGTGCCGGCGATCGACAGCGCGGTGGTGATTCTGCACGATGCAGGAATGCTCGTTGTCGCGTCGGCGGGCAACTTCGACGTGGACGCCTGCCGCGTGTCGCCGGGCAACGCGCCGGGAACGTTCGTCGTGGGCGCGAGCGCGCTGGTGCGCACCGCTGGCGGCGTGCTCTGGCGCGACGTTCGCGTGCCGAATACCGCGTGGGGGCCGTGCGTCGACCTCTACGCCCCGGGCGACGAAGTACTGCTGCCGAGCGTGGAGCACGGACATCCGACGTCGACGTCGTGGAGCGGAACGTCGATGGCCGCCGGCTTCGCGAGCGGCGCCGCGGCGCTGCTGCTCGAGCGGATGCCGTCGACCGTGCCCGAACAGCTCGCGGAACTGCTCAAGCGGCGCGCCACGCGAAACGTGCTCGATGAGCAAATCGTCGTGGCGAGCGCCGTACCCGCGTCCGTGCGAACGACGCTGCTCTACGCGGGCCCGACCAGCCGCCCCTAGCGAACGGTTTGCCACGCGGTAACGTCTCAGTAGCCGGGAGTGTGAACGATCTCGTCATCCTGGGAGCCGACGATGGACGCTCAGCGCCACTCGATCACCCGCGCCGCCTTTCTCCGGCGAGCGAGCAGCCTGCTCGCCGTCGCAGTCTTCGACCGCGGCCGCCTGCCCTCCGGGATTCAAAGGCGCATGCACATGCCGCTGGTGCATCCCGACCCGCGGCCGGGCATCACGAGCGAGCACGTGCTCACCGCCGAGGCGGTCGGCAAGGAGTATGCGGGAAAGGTTGGGCAGGCGTACGACGCGGCGCGGTCGTATCCGGAGATTTTCGACGGGATCGCCTGCGCGTGCGGCTGCTCCCCATCGAGCGGAACGCACCGTTCCTTGCTCGTCTGCTACGAGACGATGCAGCCCACGGGCTGCCATTCGTGCCAGACGGAAGGCTTGCTCGTGGGCCGCCTCGCCAAGCGAGGCGACGCGCTCGAAGCGATTCGCAAAGCCGTGGACAAGAGCGATAGCTGAGCGCCGCCCGGGCATCGCGTGATCCCTGGTACGCCAACACCTTGCAAGACTATGCCTAGCCCCGTATACTCTCGGCATCTTCACCGGACGACTCATGGCGCGCGACAAAGGGGACCTGCTGCAGGGCACGCTCGGCATGCTCATTCTCAAGTCACTCGCCGCGCAGGAACTGCACGGCTACGGCATCGCGCGGTGGATCGAGGACGTCACGAAAAAATCGCTGACGATCGAAGAGGGGTCGCTCTACCCCGCGCTGCGCCGGCTCGAAGATCGCGGCTGGGTCTCGTCGAGCTGGGCCGTCTCGGAGACGAATCGCCGCGTGCGCGTGTACACGCTTACGCGCCAGGGCCGCGCCCATCTCCGGAAGGAGGCCACGAGCTGGATGGAGCACGCCCGCGCCATCAGCATCGTGCTGCGCGCCGAGCCGTCCTATGTCTGACCGGCGCGAAGGACTGCTGCGCTATGTCCGGTTCTGGGGACCGAACGTCGATGCGGACGTCGACGACGAGCTGCGCTATCACGTCGAGATGCGCACGCGCGATTTCATCGCCCAGGGGTTGTCGCCCGAAGGGGCGCGCGAGGAAGCGCTGCGGCTGTTCGGCGATCCGGCCGCCGTCGCGCGCGAGCTGCGGGCGCACGACGCGGCCAAGCTGCGAACCGCGAGGCGAGCCGACATGCTCCAGGATGTCGGGCAGGACCTTCGCTACGGTGCGCGCAAGCTCGTGCAGGCGCCGGGATTCACGGCGGCAGTGGTGCTCGTGCTGGCGCTGGGCATCGGCGCGAACACGGCCGTCTTCAGCGCGGTGGACGCGGCGCTCTTCCGGCCGCTGCCCTTTTTCCAGCCCGAGCGCCTCGTGGCGCTGCAGGGGATGGACGTTCCCTTCTTCGTCGGCCCGAAAGATCGAGTCTTTCCGAAATACTCGCCGAACTTCGAGGACGTGCGAGCACAACGCGATCTGTTCAGTCAGGTCGCGGCCTACGCCACGGGAGGTCTCAACCTCACCGGCGGCGCTGAGCCGATCCGCGCGACGGTCACCTACACCACCGCGGACTTCTTTTCGCTGCTCGGCGTAATGCCCGTGGTCGGGAGGCCGTTCTCCGCCGGTGAGACGACACGCGGCGGAGCCAACGCCGTCGTAATCTCGTACGCGCTATGGCAGCGCCAGTTCGGCGGCGACCCGCACGTCACGGACCGGCGCGTCGAGCTCAACGCCATTTCCTATGCGATCGTCGGCGTGATGCCGTCCGACTTCTCGTTCCCAAAGCAAACGGACGTCTGGATCGCGTGGCCGCTGCCGGCCGAGCGCGCCATGTTCGCCGCGTTTCGGAATTACATCCCGACGGTCTTCGCGGCGCGGCTCGCACCCGGTGTTGCGCGCGCGGCGGCGATCGAACGGATGGAGACGTTCCGTCGGCGCGTCAATCCCAAGGTTCACGACGGCGAGATGCCCGCCGCGGACCTCGTGAAGCCGCTTCAGGACGAGCTCGTTGGAGACCGCCGAACGCCACTGTTGATTCTCATGGGCAGCGCGGCGCTGTTGTTGCTCATCGCCTGCGCGAACGTGACGAATCTCCTACTCGCCCGCGCAACGACTCGCCAGCGGGAGATCGCGCTGCGTATCGCGCTCGGCGCAACGCGGCTGCGTGTCATCCGGCAGCTCGCGGTGGAGAGCGCACTGCTCGCAGTGGTCGGCGGGGCGTTGGCACTCGGCGTGGCGTGGGTCAGCCTCGGGCTGCTGACCACCGCGCTGCCCGCTTCTCTCGCGACCGTCTCGCCACCGCGCATCGACGCGAGAGTGCTCGCCTTCACCGTGCTCGTCGCGTTGACGACGAGCCTCGTCTTCGGCGTGTGGCCGGCGATCGGGTCGTCCAAGGTGGACCTGAACGACGCGATGAAGTCGCGAGGCGCCGGGTTGACACATCGCGGCGCCCGCGGCGTGCGCGGCACGCTCGTCGTCGCCGAGCTGTCGCTGGCGCTGATGCTGCTCGTGGGCGCCGGCCTCCTGATCGACAGCCTGCACCGGCTGCTCACCGTCGACAGCGGCATTCGCACCGAGAACCTGGTCACGGCGCGCCTGACGCTTCCGCCCGCGAAGTTCCAGACTCCGCTCGCGCGATCGGCGTTCGTCGCCGCCGTCGTTGCACGCATGCAGACCATTCCGGGTGTGGCGTCCGCGGCGGCGGTGAACGCACTGCCTATGGAAAGCGTCGGCGGCATCGCCCTGCGCGCGACGCCGGAAGAAGCGCCGGACGACGTATCGCGCGGCGTTCCGGCCATGTATCTCTCGGCAACTCCGGGTTATTTCCGCACGCTTGGCACGCGAATGCGCGGCGAGGACCTACCGGGCAGCGCCGACAGCCTCAATCCGGTTGCGGTCATCAACGAAACGATGGCGAGGAAGCTTTGGCCTGGGCAGGATGCAATGGGCAAGCGAGTAGTGAGTCCCGCGGGCCGCCGTGTTCACACCGTGATCGGTGTGGTCGCCGACATTCGCACGAGCCGATTGGACGAGATGGCTACCGCGCAGATGTACTTCCCCATGGCCGAGTCGCCGCAGTTCTACGTGTCTGTGCTCGCGCGAGGCACGGCTGATACGAGAAGTCTCATTACCGCGATTCGCGAATCGGTGCGCGCGATCGATCCCAGCCAGCCGATCTACGCCGCGCAGCCGATGAGCGACGTCGTGCGCACGTCGGTCGCGCCGCGGCGCACGAACACGATTTTATTCGCGACGTTCGGCGGCCTCGCGCTGCTCCTGGCGGGGATAGGCGTCTACGCGCTGCTCGCGTACGGCGTCGCGCAGCGGACGCGCGAGATCGGCGTGCGCATGGCCCTCGGGGCGCAGCACCGCGACGTCGTGCGGCTCATCATGGCGCAGGGGGCGGCGCTCTCGACGGCCGGCATCGTCATCGGAATGGCCTCGGCGTTCGCGCTGACGCGGTTCCTCTCCTCGATGCTCTACGACGTCGGCGCGCACGACCGGCGGGTGTTCGTCACCGTGCCGGTCGTGCTGGCCGTCATTTCATTGCTCGCCACCTGGCTGCCGGCGCGCAGGGCCACGCGCGTCACGCCGATGGACGCGCTGCGCGAGGGCTGATCACTTCATGGGAATGAACGTCTGGATCTGCCGCACGGCGTAATCGACCTTCTGCTGGAACGCCTGCTTGCCGAGCTCCTTCGACGACCGGCGTGCGTCGCCGCTGATGCCGTTGTTGACGCGCGGCGCGGTCGAGCCGCGAGCCGCCGTGTCCCCGAGCGCGGTGGGAATGAGCGCTGAACGCGTCCATGCGTCGCCGCCTAAGTACCACATCTCCGACGTGTCGGGAATGCCCGCGTGCGAGCTGACCGGATACCCGTTCGCCGCGAGCCACTTGTCGAAGTCGCCCTGCGCCTTGGCGTAGACTTCGTCGCAGAAGTAGACGTGAATGCCCTTCGGCGAATACTTCGCGTCGAGCCTCTTCGCGACTTCGCCGTAGACGTTCGTGCCGCCGCCGTGATCCTGCATCAGCACCACGTTCTTGAACCCGGTGGCGATCGACTGCTCGGCGAGGCGCTCGAGCACCACGCCGAGGATTTCCGGCGTGAGGCCGATGGTGCCGGGCAGCGTCGCGCTGGCGTTGTTCGGCGTGTACGGCAACACCGGCATCGCGATGGCGTTGCCGAGGCGCAGCGCGATCTCGCGGACGGTGGCGCGCGCCATCAGCGTGTGCCCGCCGTTCACGTTCTGCGGGCCGCGCTGTTCCGTGCCGCCGGTGTAGATGAGCGCCGTGGTCTTTCCCTCGGCCATGGCCTGCTTCACCTCGGGCCAGGTCATCATCTCGAACTCGACGTTGGGCTGGTTCGCCCGAGCGGCGACGCCCTGCTGTTGCGGTTGCGGCGACGTCGTGGCCGACGAATGCGCGCAGCCGGTCGAGACCAGCGTGAGCGCCGAGAGTGTTGCGACAAAGCGGTACATGGGAGGCTCCCCTGAATGGACGGATTGGCCAGCGGCGACGAAAGTATTGCCGCGCACGGCGCGGGGCTAGGTCGCCGCCGAATGCGTCGAGCTATTTCCCTTCGTCCGCCGTCGGCCCGTACATCTGCGGCACCGGAACGTCGACGAGCCGCAGATAGACGCCGAGCTGTGCACGGTGGTGGACGAGATGATTGAGCACGGTCGACCGCAATGCCAGATAGCGCGGCATGGTCAGCATCGTCGTGCCGGCACGCTTGAGGCTCCAGGGCACCTGAAAGTCGTCGTCGCTCGTCTTGGCGATCGACGCGCGTCCCGACGCGGCGCCCGTGTCGAACTCGGCGAGCAGGGTGGCCGTCTTCTCGAAGCTGTAGCCCGGATACTTCGGCCCATCCTTCGGCGCGATGTCCAGCTCCGTATGGTCCAGCACCATGTTCGCCCACCCGGGAAGCCGGGCGACGAGCTGCGCGAGATGGCCCATGGGAAACGACTTGGGATGCGGCTTCCATTCGACGCGGTCGTAGGGCACGCGCTCGAGCACGACACGCGTGACGGCGATCTCATTGTCGTACTCGGGGAGCAGCAGTTCGGAGATTCGCATGGTCGTAACCGGTTGAGTTGGGAGGCGAAACGGCGGGCGGTGAGGATGTAGTTTACCCAGCGCACCCCTCGGGAGAAGCATCGTGGGCTGGCTCAACGATCCCAACGCCTGGATCGGACTTCTGACGCTGACGGCGTTGGAGATCGTGCTGGGCGTCGACAACATCATCTTCATCTCAATCCTGGCGGGCACGCTGCCCACCGAGAAACAGCCGCGCACGCGCCGGCTCGGACTGCTCGGCGCGTTCGTCACGCGGATGCTGCTGTTGCTGAGCATCGCGTGGATCGTGCGGCTCACGCGGCCGCTGTTCACGGTGTTCGATCACGGCGTGTCCGGGCGCGACCTGATCCTGATCGTCGGCGGGCTGTTCCTCATCGCCAAGGCGACGTTCGAGATCCACGGAAAGCTCGAGGGCGAATCGCACGGCGATGCGGCGCGGCGTTCGGCGCGCTCGGTGGCCAAGGTCGTCGCGCAAATCATGGTGATCGACATCGTCTTCTCGCTCGACTCGGTCATCACGGCCGTGGGCATGGTCGACGACGTGTCGCTGATGATCTCGGCGAACGTCATCGCGTTGGGGCTGATGCTGCTCGCCGCCGGAACGATCGGTGCGTTCGTGGACCGGCATCCCACGGTCAAGATGCTCGCGCTGTCGTTTCTCGTGCTCATCGGGACGAATCTGATGGCCGAAGGCTTCGGCATCCACGTGCCGAAGGGCTACACGTACTTCGCGATGGCGTTCGCGGTGATCGTCGAGATGTTGAATCTCAAGCTGCGGAAGAATGCCGCACACGCGGCTGCGCTGCGGCGGGATCACGAGGAGCTGGTGGACTAGGATTCCTATGGGGATGCCACGGAAGCGCACGGAGAAGCGTGCCCTTTCCCGGAATCCGCGCGAAAGCTGGCCCGCCTCGTGGCGCGCAACTAGTATGTGCAGTCGTGACCAGCCAACCCGCCTCCGCCGCGCTCGCTCCCGCCACCGTGGCGCCGTCCGCTCCGCACCTGCTTCCGTTCGAGCAGGCCGCGGCGCTCGTCACGCGTCTCGACGCCGAAGTCGGCCGAGTGATCATCGGCCAGCAGCAGGTACGCCGCGAGATCCTCACCTGTCTCTTTGCCGGGGGACATTGCCTCCTGCGCGGCGTGCCCGGCCTCGCCAAGACGCTGCTCATCAAGACGCTCGCCGACGCGGTGAGCCTCAAGTTCAGCCGCATTCAGTTCACGCCTGACCTGATGCCGTCGGACATCCTCGGCACGGAAGTGATCGAGGACGACATCGCCGCAGGGAAGCGGGACGTACGCTTCATTCCAGGCCCCGTCTTCGCGAACATCATCCTCGCGGACGAGATCAATCGCACGCCGCCGCGCACACAGGCCGCGCTGCTCGAGGCGATGCAGGAGTACCAGGTCACCGTCGGAGGCGTGCGCTACGGGTTGGACCGCCCGCTCTTCGTGCTCGCGACGGAAAATCCGATCGAGCAGGAGGGCACCTATCCGCTGCCCGAAGCACAGCTCGATCGTTTCATGTTCAACGTCGTGATCGACTATCCGAGCTCCGACGACGAACGCCGCATCCTCGCCGAGACGACGACGAGCGCAGAGCGTCCCGTCCACCACGTGACGACGGGCGCCGAGCTCGAAGCGGCGCGGATGCTGGTGCGCGCGTTGCCCGCCGCGGCGAACGTCGTGGACTACGCGCTGCGATTGATTCGCGCGACGCGCCCGGGCGACGCGACCGCGCCGACTCCCGTGCGCGAGTGGGTGCGCTGGGGCGTCGGCCCGCGCGCGGGCCAGGCGCTCATCCTCGGCGCGAAGGCGGCGGCGCTGCTCGACGGACGCACCGTGCCGAGCCCCGACGACGTGACGAGCGTCGCGCTGCCGGTGCTGCGCCATCGCCTGCTCGTGAACTTCCAGGCCGAAGCGGACGGCATCACGCCGGACGACGTGATCGGAAAGCTTCTCGCCGCCGTGAGATCGTGAGCGCCTGATGTCCGCGCTGTCTCCCGCGGTGATCGCGGCGATCGCCGACCTGGAGCTCGCCGCGCGGCTCGTCGTCGAGGGACTGCGCACCGGTGGACATCGCAGTCCGTTTCACGGCTACAGCACGGAGTTCCGGCAGCACCGCCCGTACCGTGCCGGCGACGACCTGAAGTATCTCGATTGGAAGCTGTTCGGCCGGAGCGACCGGCTCTACACGCGACAGTTTCGCGAGACGACGAATCTCTCGGTGATGATCGTCCTCGACACGAGCGCGTCGATGGCGTTTCCCGAGCAGGGCTTGTCGAAGCTGCGCTACGGCGCGATCGCCGCCGCCGCACTGTCGTATCTCGTCGCCGAACAGGGACACGCCGTGGGGCTCATGACGATGGCAGACAAGAAATTGTCTTATGTGCCGGCGCGCGGCGGCCGCCAACACCTTCGTGCGCTGCTCGCGCGAATCGATCGTCTCGCGCCGAGCGCGGACTGGGATGCGCCGCGCGTGATCGCGCGCGGCGCGCAGCTGCTGCAGCGGCGCGGCGTGGTGATCGTCGTCTCCGACTTCTACGACGCCGAAGACGAGACGCGGCGCGAGCTGCGCCGCGTCGTGCAACGCGGCCACGACGTGGCGATGCTGCAGCTCGTCTCGCCCGCCGAGCTCTCGCTGCCGTACGACGGACATGTGGAGCTCGAGGATCTCGAGTCGGGCACGCGGCGCTTGGTCGACGCCGCGGCCACCGCGCCGCACTATCGGTTGGCCATGGCGGACTTTCTGGAACGCTGTCGCGGCCACGCGCTGCGCGACGGCATCGATTACGCCTTCATCGCGACCGATACGCCGCCCGAGGTGGCGCTGCGCGACTATCTAGTGCGGCGCAGCAGCCGGCACGCGGTTGGCCGCGCGCCGCGCGCGGTGACGAAATGATCTGGCTGAACCCGTGGGCCTGGGCAGGTCTGCTCGCGGTCGCCGTGCCGGTGCTCATCCATCTGCTCGGACGTGGGTACGCGCGCGTGCAGCGGTTCCCCACCCTGCGCTTTCTCGAAGCGTCGCGCTTGTTGCCGACGCGCCGCACACGCGTACACGATCTGGTGCTGCTCGCGATTCGCGCCGGTGTGCTGGTTGCCGCCGTCGCCGCGCTCGCGCAGCCGTTCCTGCTCACGGCGAATCGCCGGCGCACCCTCGACGCCGCGTTGGCGCGCGCCGTCGTGATCGACACGAGCACCAGCATGCGAAGCGCGCTCGTCGCAGCACGCCTGCAGGCCAAGCGCATCGCCGACTCGGCGCAGACGAGCGTGCTGCTCGAGACGAACGATCCGTCGAGCGCCATCGCCGGCGCGGCTGCATGGCTGAGCAAGCAGCCCGCGCGGGGCGAGCTCGTGGTGCTCTCGGACTTCCAAACCGCCGCGCTGGCCGCGGCCGACCTCGAGGTCGTGCCGGCAACGGCCGGCATTCGACTCGTGAAAATTCCAGCCGGCACGCCCGCATTGCCGATCGAGCGACGGGTGCAATACGGCGACAGCCAGACGGTCGCGCGCGCGATGCTGTCGGCCGAGCGTACGGACGCGGAGTGGAGTCGATCGGCAGCACGCGGTTTTCGCACTCCGGTGCTACTCGCCGGCCCGGCCGATCGATTGGCCTTGGACGCCGCGCTGCGCGCCGCCGCGACGGTGGGCGTATTACTGCCGGTCGATACGAATCATGCGATCGGGATCGTCTATCCGACATACGGGCAACGCGCCGAGCTTCTGCGTAGCGCGACGTCGTTGCGCGCCGCGTGGATGGCCGACGTTATCGCGCGAATCGCCGCCGATTCGCTTCTGGCCGGCGCGGCGGGCGCGGCGAGCGAGGCGACGCTCGTTGTCGCGGACAGCGGCGCGGCGCTCGTCGTTGCGCACAACCAAACCGGCCGGCCCGCGGTGCTCGCCGCGCAGGACCACGATCGGCTCCTGCTGTTCGCGCTGACTGATGCGTCGAGCCTCGCGTCGGCCGCGCTGATCGCCGCCACCGCGCGTGCGCTGTCTCGTGCGCCGGCGGCAACCGAGCTCGATCCGGCGACGATTCCCGACGCCACGCTCGCGTCCTGGCAACGCGCGCCGTCGGCCGAAGCGCCGTCGAGCGCGAATCGCGGCTCGGCGTCGGACGGCCGGTGGCTCTGGCTGCTCGCCCTCATCCTGCTCGGCATCGAGTGGTGGGCGCGGCGTTCCGTCGTCACGACGAGCGCCGCCGTGCGGCCGCTATCCAATGGCCGGTCGCATGCGGCCTGACGCCGCGGCGCTCCGCGCGTTTCTCTCGAGCGTCTCGCGCCGGCTCGCGTGGATCGCGGCCGCGGAGGGCGCCGCGCTGGGACTCGCGCTCGCGTTCGTGCTCGCGCTCGTCGGCTGGCCCGGACGTGACGCGCTCGTTCGGTCACTTGGCGTGGGGTTGTTGTTCGCCGCCGTCGGCGTGCTCGCGCGATTCATGTCGTCGCATCGCCGTCGCCCACCCGTCGCCGTGCTCGTGGAGCGGCGCGCGCCGCAGTGCCGCAACGTCGTCGTCACCGCCGACGAATTGCTGGCCCAGGGCGACTATCCCGGCGAGTACACGCGCACCTTGGTGTATCGCGAGGCAGCCCGACTCGTGAGCGCGCTCGATCCGGCCGCGCTCTTTCCCACGCGGAACGCCTTCGCCGCACTCGGCGCGTGCGTCGCGCTCTGGGCATTTGCCGTCACACGCACGCATCCGCCGACGGCACCATCCGGAGTACGCGGCTTCGCGACGACGCCGATCACGAAGGCCGCGATCAACAATGTCGACGTGGCGATCACGCCCCCGTCGTACGCCGGGCAGCGCGCACAGTCGGTGCGCGACCCGGCGCGCATCGAGGCATTGGTGGGCAGCCGGGTGCGGCTCTCCATCCATGCGGCCGCCGCGTCGATCGTCGTCGAGACGCTGCGCGGAAAGCTGACGCTCGCGCCCTCGTCGCCGAACACATTCTCCGTCGACCTGCCCGCCGACGCGGACGGCTACGTCGCGCTCGAGCCCGAGACCTCGGCCGGACGCGCCGGCGCGCGCCGGCTCATCGGATTGTCGGTGATCGCCGACAATCCGCCGCGCGTTCGCATCACGGCGCCCGGCAAAGACGTTTTCCTGCGCGACACGCACAACACGATCGACCTCGCGGTGGAGGCGAGCGACGACATCGGTCTCGCGTCGCTGCGCCTGCGCTACACCAAAGTGTCGGGCTCCGGCGAGCGCTTCACCTTCGTGGAAGGCGACGTACCGCTGACCGTCGCGCGCACCGATGCGCGCACGTGGACGGCGCGCGCCAAGTGGCGCCTCGATGAGCTCCAGCTCGCGCCGGGCGACATGGTGGTGTATCGCGCCGCCGCCGCGGATCATCGACCCGGTGCCGCGCCCACGGAATCGGATTCATTCATCGCCGAGATTCTCGCACCCGGAGGCAACGCCGCGTCCGGCTTCGCGCTCAATCCGAACGAGGAGCGGTACGCCGTCAGCCAACAGATGGTGATCCTCAAGACGGAGCGGCTGCTGGCGCGCAAAGCGTCGATGCAGGGCGAGGCGTTCGCGACGGAATCGCTGGAGCTGGCGGCGGAGCAGCGAAAAGTGCGCGCCGAGTTCGTGTTCATGATGGGCGGCGAGCTCGCCGATGCTCCCGACCCCACGGCGAGCATGACCGACTTGAACGAAGAAGCGGAAGCCGCCGGCGAGAGCGACCTGGCGGCGGGTCGCATGCTCAACCGGGGACGCGCCGCGCTGCTGCGCGCGATTCGGTCGATGAGCCGCGCCGCCGCTGGACTCACCACTGCGGACGTCGCGCCCGCGCTCATCCACGAGCGTGCCGCGCTCGCGCAGCTCGAGCTCGCGTTCTCGCGAACGCGCATCATCCTGCGCGCGCTGACCGAACGAGAACGCCTCGATCCCACTCGCCGGCTCACGGGCGTGCTGACCGATGCCTCGCGCGACGTTCGTGCGAGCGCCGAGCCGCAGGCGGATCCGCGCGTCGTCGCGCTGCGCCGCGCGCTCGCCGGCATCGCGACGCTGGTGGGATCGCACGCAGCCGGCACAACGGCATCGGCGCAAGCCTCGTCGCTCGCCGAGAGCGTGTTGCGCGTCGATCCGTCGTCGAAAGCGCTGCAGGACGTCGCTGCGCTGCTCACGAGCGGGCAGCTCGATCGCGCCGCGACGAGCCTCGCGGTCGCGCTGCGCGCCGAACTATCCGACGCGCCCGCCGTGACGACGTCCCCCGAAGTGAGCCGGTTGGGTGGCGCACTCGCCGATGCGTTGCGCCCGCATGCGCGGACGCCATGAACCGCGACCTGCTGCTGCGGCGTGCGCTGCGTGCGACGGCCGTCGTCATCGCGGTCGCGGCCGTCATCGATCCGGCCGTCACGTCGGCGCGTTCGTCGAAGCCGGCGGTCGCCGTCGTCGCCGTCGACGGCGTGCACGACTCGGCGTTGGCCGATCGCGTGGCGCGCACGCTGGCGAACGACTTCACCGTCATCCCCGCCTCATTCTCCGCCGGCGCAGCCACGGTGCTCGTCGGCGACCGTTTGCCCGCGACGACCTCGGAGCTCGCGTCGCCCGCGTTCGCCGTCGTTGGCATGGCAGACGGTGCGACGGTGCGACTCGAATCGGCGCACGCGCCGGCGTCGGCACCGTTCGACTCGCGCGTGCCGGTGTCGGTCGTCGCGCGCGCGACGGGAGCGGGCGGACGCACGCTCGACGTCACGCTGCGAGCGGGCGGTCTCGTCGTCGACCGCGTCTCGCGCACCGTGAACGGCGACGACCAGCGCGTGCCCGTATCGCTCACGTATCTGCCGACCGCGCCGGGCGCCGCGCCATTGCGCGTCACCGCTCAGCTCTCGGGCTCGCAAAGCCTCGCGACGGCCGACGTCGTCGTCGACGCGCGCGACACGCGGTGGTCGGTGCTCTTCTTCGATCCGCGCCCGTCATGGATGTCGACGTTCGTTCGCCGCGCCGTCGAGCGCGACCGGCGCTTCGTCGTCACGAGCCGTGTGGTCACGTCGCGCAACATCAGCATCGATGCCGGGCAGCCGCCGAACAGACTCGACGACCTCGCCGGAGTAGCGCGCTTCGACGCGATCGTCGTCGGCGCGCCCGACGCATTGAGCGCCAGCGACGTCGCGGGACTCGAGAGCTTTCTGCGGCGGCGCGGCGGAAGCGTCGTGCTCCTGCTCGATCAGGCGGTGGCTGGTCCGTACGATCGACTCACCGACGTCCGGACGTGGAGCACGCGCAGCACAGGCCCGATCGCGTCAATAGCGCGAACCGGCGCGGACTCCGCCGGCGTGCGCGCGTCGGAGATCGCGTGGCCGGCGACGCTCCCCTCTGGCGCCGACCCGCTCGCACACACCATGCGTACGACCGCGGACTCGGCAACCGACCGGACGGTCGTGTGGCGAGCTCCCGTTGGCGCCGGGCAGCTCACCGTGAGCGGTGCGCTCGACGCATGGCGCTATCGCGACCGCTCCGACTTCGATCGCTTCTGGCAGACGGCGATCGCGGAAGCGGCGGACGCCGCGCTGCCCGCCGTCGCCATCACCACGTCGAATGCGATCGTCGCGCCCGGCGAGCGAGCCGAGGTCACTGTCACATTCCGAGACGTCGCGTTGCGCGGAGCGCTGCCGGCTCGCGCGAGCGCGTCGGCGTCCATCGCGTCTTCCACCGATTCGATGCGCACGAACGTGGCGCTCCTCCCCGACGGTCCGGTGGGACACTTCCGCGGTTCGTTTCGCGGGCCGAAGAGGCCTGGCACGTATCGCGTCGCCGCAGTTGGCGACGGAATTACGGCAGAAACGCCGATCGTCGTGTCGAGCGACGTCGCGCACGCTGCGCCCGAGGGCCACGACATGCTCGGCGCATGGATCGGCGCGCACGGCGGACGAGTTCTGACGGCGTCACGACTCGCGGAGCTTCCCGCGGCATTGCGGAGCGCCATTCGTCCACAGCCAAGCGCCGAGACGTGGCATCCGATGCGGTCCACCTGGTGGATCGTTCCGTTCGCGCTTACGCTCGGCGGCGAATGGTGGCTGCGGAGGCGCAAGGGCTTGGCGTGATGACACCGGATGCGCCTCAACGAAACGCCGCGGCAATACGAATACTTCTTGACACTCCTCTGCCCAATCCCTAGGCTCCGCCGCCTTATGTATACCCGCGAAGAAGTCAAAGCAGTCGTCGACAAGGTCCTCAACATGGCCAAGGCCGACGCCGTCGAGGTGAATCTCACTGGCGGCGAACGGTCGGGCACGCGTTGGGCCAACTCGTCGATCACGACGAACCTCGTGCAGTACGACCGGCAGGTAAACGCCACGGTGCGCGTTGGCCAGAAGGTGGGGTATGGCACCACACGCGACTTCTCCGACGCCGGCCTGCAGAAGATGGTGAACGACGCCGTCGCCGAAGCGCAGAAGGCGCCGGACACGCCGAACCTTCCCGAGCTCCTTGGCGCGCAGGAATACATCCCGGTCGACGCCGCGCTGCCCGACATGGTGAAGTTCGGGCCGGCCGAGCGCGCGCGGATGGTGCGCGACAGCATCGACATGACCGAGAAGATGGGCGTGCTCGGCGCGGGCTACATCCCGAAGGGCGACACGACGACGTGCAACGCGAACTCGAAGGGACTCTTCGCGTACTACCGCGTCGCGGAAACAGGCATGGCGCTCACCTGCCGCATGCCCGACGGCAGCGGCTCGGGATGGTCGGGGACGGCCGGCATCAAGGACGTCCGCATGGTCGACGCGAAGGCGCTCACCGAGGTCGCCGCGCAGAAGGCGATCAAGAGCCGCAACGCGAAGGCGATCGAGCCGGGCCGCTACACGGTGATCCTCGAGCCGCGCGCCAACGCGCGCTTCATCTCGCTGCTCACGGGCATCTTCAATCCAAACGGCGGATTCGGCGGCGGCGGCGGTGGTGGTGCTGGACCCGATGGCCCTCCTCCTGCCGCTGACGGTCCACCGCCTGGCGCGGGCGGCGGGGGCGGCGGTGGGGGGGGTGGCTTCGGCGGCGGAATCGGCGGACCTGCGCAGTACATGCAGGGCAAGAAGATCGGCGACAAGTTGTTCAGCGACCTCTTCTCGCTGAAGAGCGACGTCGGCAATTCGCTGCTGCGCCAAACGACGATCCAGAACGACAACAAGCCGGCGAAGCCGGTGAGCTGGATCGACAAGGGCGTGCTCAAGAACCTCGCGGCCGGCCAGGCGGCGACGGTCAACATGAGCATGGTGCAGGAGGGCTCCGACCTGTCAATCGCCGACATGATCAAGCAGACCCGCCGCGGCCTGCTCGTGACGTCGTTCTGGTACATCCGCGCCGTGCCGTCGCAGGATCAGCCGCTGCTCAACACCGGCATGACGCGCGACGGGCTGTTCCTCATCGAGAACGGCGAGATCGTGGGGCCGGTGCAGAACTTCCGCTGGAACATGTCGCCGATCGTGGGCTACAGTAATCTCTCGCTCGTCGGAAAGCCGGTGCCGATGAACCTCGGCGAAGGGTTCGACCAGGGGAACGCGGCGCTCATTCCGCCGGTCCGCATCGAGGAATTTTACATGACGTCGGTCTCACCCGCCGTCTAGCCATTGCAACAACAGGCAACACCATGAGCCCGAATCGTCGCGACTTCATCAAGGGCGCCGCCGCAACCGGTGCGCTCGCCTTGCTCTCCCACGACCTCGTCGCGCAGATCGTGGCGCAGGGCCCCACGGGGCGTGTGCTCGAGTCCAAGTTCAAGGGACTCTCGGACATCGTGCTCGGCGAAGCGAAGCGCGGCGGCTGTAGCTATGCCGACGTACGCTTCACGCTCACCGCGAGCCCGCCGGGCGCGACGGTGAACTTCCGCACGGCCGCCGACGGAGCAGCGGCTGGCCGCGGCGGACGAGGGGCCGGCGCGGGTGCGGGCGGCGCCGGTGGTGGCGGTGGCGGCCGCGGCGCGCGGGGCGGTGGCCGTGGCGGCCAGGCCCAGCGCGAGATTCCGACGGAAGCGAACCGTCAGGCCGCGGGCTTCGGCGTGCGCGTCGTGCACAGCGGCGTGTGGGGCTTCGCGAGCAGCCCGATCGTGACGGAGGACGAAATTCGCCGCATCACGCGCGTCGCCACCGAAGTGGCCAAGGCGAGCGCGGTCGCGAAGAAGACGAACCTCAAGCTCGCGCCCGTCCAGGCGTACGTGGACAACTACGTCACGCCGATGACGAAGCATCCCACGTCGGTGTCGCAGACGGACAAGCAGGCGTGGGCACAGGCGATCGCCGACAAGGCGAGCGCCGTGAAGGGCGTCACCGCCGTCACCGTCGCGGCGACGCACACCTACGAGTGGCGCTACTTCGCGTCGAGCGAAGGCTCGTACATCGAGCAGGAGCTGTTCACGACGTCGCCCACGCTGACCGTCACGGCCAAGGTTGGCGACGTGACGCGCACGCGGAACTATCCGGGGGTCGCGTCGTGCGGCGGCTGGGAAGTCGCAGAACGCTCGGACTTTCTCGCGTCGGCCGAGCGGGTGGCGAACGAGGCGGTGGAATTCTGCACGGCCAAGCCCCTCGGCTCGAGCGGGCTGCGCGACCTGATCCTCTCGCCGTCGCACGCCATGCTGACGATCCACGAGATCGTGGCGCACGCCACGGAAGTGGACCGCATCGTGGGCTACGAGGCCAACTACGCCGGCACGAGCTTCGTTAAGATTTCTGATATTGGAAAACTGAAATACGGCTCGAAGCACATGAACATCACGGCCGACAAGACCGACGACGGCCTGGGCTCCACGGGCTACGATGACGACGGCGTGAAGTCGCAGAAGTGGCCGATCATCCGCGACGGCATCCTCGTGGGCCTGCAGACGAACCGCGAGACGGCGCACCTCGTCAGCGAGAGCTCGAGCCGCGGCTGCACCTTCGCCAACTCGTGGCGCGACTATCCGTTCCTCCGAATGCCGAACGTGCACTTGGAGCCCGGACCGGCCAACTCGCCGACGCGCGAGGAGCTGATCGCCGACGTGAAAAACGGCGTCATGATCGACGGCCGCGGCAGCTACTCGATCGACCAGCAGCGGTACAACGGCCAGTTCGGCGGCCACATGTTCTGGGAGATCAAGAACGGCAAGATCACGCGCCAGGTGACGGACGTGACCTACAACGCCATCACCACCGACTTCTGGGGCAACCTCGACGGCATCACGGGCCCGAATGAATATCAGAAGTTTGGCACCGGCGGCGACGCGAAGGGCCAGCCGACGCAGACGAACTCGATCTCCCACGGCTCGCCGTGGCTGCTGATCCGCAAGATGATGGTGGGCGCGGCGTTCGACTGACCGCCGCCTACCGCTCGCGACTCCAGAACAGCAGCACCCCGCACGCCGATCCGGTCCTGTTGTACTGCGGCGGCGTCGTGGCGCCGCCGGCGTAGTACTCGACGCCCGCAAACTCGTCCACCTTGATCTTCTGCAGATCGTTGTCGGTGGACGGCACGCCGTCGATGTACACCTGTGACGCGCACCGCTGCCGCATGCTCGCCGCCACGCAGCTGCCCTGCCTGATCCCCTTCGTGATACAGGTGATCTCCACGCCGGGAAAGCGGCGGATCACGTTCGTCATCGTCGAGTTGTCGTTCTTCCGCAGCTCGTCGCCGGCAATGAAGTGGCCCATCCCGGTCTTTCGGCGCTCCTCGAACGCACGTAATCCTGGCGAGATGTAGTGCGGCGCCGAGTCCTTCGTCACCATGGTCGGCAGAACCTGCGCGGCGGGGTTGAGCATGATCGTCACCGGCAACGTGTCGGCCGGCGAGATGGCGACCACGAGCGATGTCGGCTCGAAGCCGATCTTCTGGATCTTCAGAAGGCTGCCGCCCTCGGGGAGGAACACCAGCGTCACGGTGCCGGTCTTCGTCGTGAGCGCCGAGACGCGCTGCATCACGTCCACCACTTCGGCGCCCTCGACCGGATCGCCTGTCTGGGCATTGAAGACGCCGAGCAGGCGATGGCGGTACGACGGGGCCGCTGGTGCGCCGGGCGTCTGCGCCCGCAACGGCAGAGCCTCGACGGCCAGTGCAAGGACTGGAATGAGAAGACCTGAAAGGACGCGGCTCATGCTCGAAGTTGGCTCCGGGCGTTCGTTCGCGACAGGGCGGTTACGCAACCCGAACATGTGCGACGCTCACGTCATCGCGTACACGACGAGGTTGACGGCGAAGCGAGTGTTGTCGCGCGAGCGAAAGCGCTTGTTTTTCCAGTCGTAGTCCCACTCGCAACCGAAGTCCTGATTGGCGTAGACCACGCCGAGCCGGCCGCGGCGCTCGACGCCGCGCAGATAGCCGTGCACCACGTTGTCGCCCCAGCCATTGAGCTCGTGACTCGTCTGCGGAGGCCCGTCGAACTTGAAGAACGCGCGATACAGCGGGTGGGTGATCGGCAGCTTGGCCAGCACGTCGCTTCCGGCGAACGCGCGATGCATCTCCGCCTCGAACGACTTGGCGTAGAGACCGTTGACGTCGTGATTGCAATCGTCCGAGAAGAGCAGCCCGCCGTTGTCGACGTACCGCACGAGCCCCTGGCGTTCCTTCTCGCTGAAGCGGACGAGCTTGTGGCCCGTCATGAAGAGGAACGGAAACGCCGTGAGCTCTGTCGAGTCGAGTGTGATGACGACTTCGTTCTGCTGGACGGGGATCTGGGTGTACTGGAGCAGCGCATCCAGCACGTTGGCGCACACCTTTGGGTTGTAATCCCAGTCGCCGGAATCGTAGCGGAGCCGCGCGAAGGTGAATTCGGACGCCGCCGGGCGCGTCTGCGCACGCAATGCCGCCAACAACGGGGTCGCCGCGAATCCGCCGGCCGCGAGGCCGAGGCTGCCGAGAAAGGTGCGCCGGTCCATGTATGATCGTTTCCTAATTGTGCTGTTCCGGGGCAGCCTTCTTCTCCGGATGCGGGTCGGGCGTGCCGGGATGCAGCGGCTCCCAGCTCGGTGGGTCGCTGGCCGGAAAGCTCTCCGCCGACGCCTCGTCAACCTCGTCCGACGGCAACGGATCGGGAAGCTGCGTATCCGGAACGGGGTCGTTGGCGTGCGTCATGATTGTCACCGGGAGACGAAAACGGTCAGCCTGTTATAGTATACACGCAGTCTCAAAGCCGATTCATCGTCAAACCCGGATGACCGACCAATGAACCATTATGCCGCCCCCGAGCTGGCCAACGCCTTCCGAACCGTTCGCCGGAACACCGTACAGGCCGCCGAGGAGATTCCCGAGGGCAAGTACGACTTCGTCGCCGCTCCCGGCGGCCGCTCGGTGCGCGGCCTCCTCACCCATATCGCCTTCCTCACGATGATTCCGGAGGACATGCACAAGACGAATCGTCTGACGACCCTGAGTGGCTACGACTTCGGCGCGATCGTCGGCCGGGTGGACGCCGAGGAGCGGACGTCACGGACCAAGGCACAGATCATCGAGCTGCTCAGGTCCGAAGGCGAGCGCTTCGCCTCATGGCTCGAGTCGCTGACGCCCGACGAGCTTGGCGAGCGCATCGCCGACTTCGGCACCGCGCCGGCGCGGATGCGTCTCGAGCACCTCATGGGAGTGAAGGAGCACGAGATGCACCACCGCGGGCAGCTCATGCTCGTTCAACGCATGCTCGGCATGGTGCCGCATCTCACGCGCCAGCGCGAAGAGCGCTTCCGCGCGCGGGCCGCCGCGGCCACCGCATCGGCGGCCACGTAACGACCCCGGCGGTCAGTGGCGGGCGGACGCGGGCAGCTCGACTGTGCTCTCGTCGCCCGCCACGCCGCGCCGGCGCGTGAACAGCCCGAGCCGCATCTTTCCTGCAGCCAACGCACGCCGATCGGCCGCGGCCAGCGTCGTGCGCCCGTTGGTGCGCAGCACTCCCGGTCCCGCCAACCGCTGCACCACGCGCTCGGCGCCGGTGGAATCGACTCGGCGCAGCACGACCGCGTCGATCGAATCGCTCGCGATGCCGCTCACCACGACGGTGTAGTCGAGATCGCCCGACGTGGCGTCGTAGGTGAACGCTGCCTTAGCAAGCGCGCCCAGCGACCGGACGGCGGCGTTGAACTTCACCGGCGTCGAAGAGGCCTTGGGCGCCGGGAGCGGCGGCATCGCCGGTGGTGGCCGGCGGCGGGGCCCCGCCTGCTCGAACGCGAAGGCCATGGAGACGAGCCGCGCGTCGGCGAACGGCCGGCCCAGCAGCTCGAGGCCCACCGGCAATCCATCGGACATGAATCCGGCGGGTGCGCTCAACGCGGGCAGTCCGCTCTGCGCCGCGAGGTTGCACGTGGACCCGGCCTGCACGTCGCCCACGATCACGGGGCGCTGGCGCATCGTGGGATACGCCAGCGCGTCGAGGTGCAGGCTGTCGAGCACGGCGACGATTCTCGCCTGCAGCACGTTGCGCTTCGCCAGCGCGGCGCGATACGCCTCGCTGTCCCGGTTCTGCACGGTGTCGACGAGCTTGAACCGGTTCTCCAACGCGGCGTGATACAGACCGCGCTCCAGAATCTCGTGCATCGACTTGACCGGCGCGTTCGGGACGCCGGCGAGATAGTCGATCAGGTCGAACTTCGTCTCCATGTTGAGGACGCTCGTGCCCGCGATGAGCGTTTCGAAATCGGGGATCGTGACGTCGACGACCTCCGCGCCGAGGGCGCGCATGCTTCGCACCGCCGCGCGAACCGTGTCGGCGATGATCGCGTCGGCGTCGGCGAAATAGTTCGTGAACAGCCCGATGCGCGCGCCGCGCAGCGCCGTTTTCGAGAGCGAGTCGATGAAGTGCGGCAGCGCGCGCCCGTTCAGCACGCGCGTGTCGGCGTCCGACGGGTCGGGGCCGATGGTGACGTCGAGCGCGATCGCGAGATCGGTCATCGTGCGCGCGAGCGGGCCCGGAACGTCCTGGGTGTGCGAGAGCGGCACGATGCCGTCGCGGCTCGCCAAGCCCTGCGTGGGCCGCAAGCCGAACAGGCTTCCGTACGCCGCGGGAATGCGAATGGAGCCGCAGGTGTCGGAGCCCCAGCCCACGGCGGCGAAGTTGGCAGCGATCGCCGCGCCCGTGCCGCCGCTCGAGCCGCCGGGACAGCGCGTCTGATCGTACGCGTTACGCGTCTGTCCGCCGAGGGAGCTGATCGATGTGATGCCGGCCGCCAGCTCGTGCATGTTCGACTTGCCGATGATGATCGCGCCCGCGGCGCGAAGCTTCGCGACGACGAACGCATCGCGCCCCGGCCGCGATTCGGCCAGCGCGATCGAGCCCGCGCTCGTGACGCCGTCGACCGTGCCGTAGTTGTCCTTGATGATGATCGGCACGCCGTGCATCGGCCCGCGCACCTTGCCGCTCTTCCGCTCGGCGTCGAGCGCCGCGGCATCGGCGCGGGCGCGCGGGTTCATGTGGATCATCGCGTTCAGCCGCGGACCGTGCGTGTCGTACGCGGCGATGCGCGCGAGGTACGCGTCGACGAGCGCGACGGACGTCGTACGCCCGCTGGCGAGCGCCGACTGTATCTGCGGAATCGTGGCTTCAGTGACTTCGAACGCCGGCGGGCGCCCGCGCTGCGCCCGAGCCGCGGGCGCGGCGGCGAGAAGAGCCGCGACGGCAACCCATGCGCCTGCTCCGGCCATCCATTTCGAGAAGATCGACATCCGCACAAACTGGCGCCGCACTCCTGGCGGCGCCAGCTATCGAGCACGAGATATCGAGCACGAGCTGCCGCGTTACCTCGCGTACTGGAACTCGGGCATCGCCTTGAGCGCGTCCTTCGTCGCGCCGCGCAACACGAACCGGCCGTTCACGATCTTCAGCTGGTCCATCGGAATGGCGACGTCGTGCTTCACGAGACCGAGAAAGACCCCCACGCCGATGATCGCGTGGGACACCGTCCGCTTCGGCGAGACGATGATGTCGTCGATGCTGCCGATCTTCTCGTTCTTGTCGTTGTAGACGTCCTTGCCGAGGAGGTCGCGCTTCGCGCTCCACCCGAGCACGACGACCTTGAGCTCTTCGACTGTGACGCCGATCGTCGCTCCGCCGGCCACCTGGGCGGACATGTGGCGAATCGGGACGAGACCTGCGATCGCGCACAACGCGACCAGTGTCAGCGTACGCATGGGACGTTCTCCGCTCTTTCGGCCAGGGTGACGTGCTCGGGGCGTTCTCCGGCGTCCGCCGGTTCGACGAACGATGCCCGGCCCCGTGAACCGGCGGTGTCGGAGAAAGCGGAAGCGCCCGTGCCCGAATGCCCTACGGCGTGAATCCCGCCCCGCGCCAGAGCGCGGCGCCGTCGTAGAGACGCCCGCCCTTCATCACGCTGCGTACCGCGCGAATGTTGGCGATGTCGGTCAGCGGATTCGCGTCGAGCACGAGCAGGTCGGCGCGTTTCCCCGGCTCGATGGTGCCGACGTCCTGCTCGACACGCATCGCCTTGGCCGGCACGGCGGTGGCCGATCGGATCGCGTCCATCGGCGTCATGCCGGCCATGACGTACAGCTCCATCTCGCGATACACGCTGAAGCCCGGCACGCCTTCGTCGGTCCCCGCGACGATCGGCACCCCCGCGGCGTACAATGCATGGATCATCGCCAACGACCTGGCGAGCCGCGCGTGCGCCGTCGCCGTATCGACGTTCGCCGTTCCCCACCCGGCCACGCGGGTCTGTACAAGCTCGGGCGGGAGGTGCTGCAGCACGGGTTGAAAGCTCTGCACCGACTCCGCCGTGGAGTGGCCGCCGATCTCGGCCCACGATGCGGTCGGATCCATTACGGTGCCGCGCGCGCGGAGATGCTCGATCACGCGACGCACGCTGTCCGACTGCGGATCGCCGCGCACCGAAAGATGCGCGACTTGATCCATGCCGGAGTCCACCGCGGCGACCAGCGTCAGCGAATTCGGAATGTGGCCGGTAACGGTCATCCCCAGCTTGTGCGCCTCGTCGCAGATTGCCGCCACCACGCTCGGCGACAGCAGCGAATACAACTTCATCTGCTCGAAGCCGAGCGTGTGGTAGCGGCGCACGATGTCGCGCCCCTGCTCCGGCGTGGTCGCGCTCAGCGCGCCAAATGCGTTCGGACCGTCGCCGTCCACGAGGCCCGCCAGGTAGATGTGCGGGCCCGACGCACGCCCCGACTCCACGGCGTTTCGGAGGTCGGTGACGAACGGCAGCTCGTTCCCCATGTCGCGCACCGAGGTCACGCCGGCGGCCAGATACACGGGGATCCACTCGAGCTGATGCAGGTGCGCGTGCATGTCCCACAGCCCGGGCACGATCGTCTTGCCGCGTACGTCGATGCGCCGTGCGTCTGTCGGGATCTTCGTGCTCGCGGCCCGGCCCGCGGCAACGATGCGTCCACCGTCGACGATGACCGTTGCGTCGGCGATGGCGTCGCGCCCGCTGCCGTCGATGAGCGTCGCGCCGACGAGCGCGACCTTCCCCTCGGCCGTCGGGTGCGTACGCGCCGAGATGGTCGCGAGATCGCGCGTCGCCGCGCGCGAGGCCACGGCCATCAACGATTCGTAGTCCGGCACCAGCTCGGCACGCACGGCCTTGAAGGAGAGGCCGCCCGCGGCCGACGCGAACATCGCGAACTGTTCACTTGCGTCGAGCCAGACGTACTCGCGCCCCCACACCACACCGTCGACGCCGTAGCGCGTCAACGCGGTGCGGCGTCCTCCGACCGTCACGCTGTCGACACCGAGCTTCGCGATCGACACGCGATTCGTCGGACCGCCCGGAACCACGGCGATCGTCGCGGGCGATCCGTGCGCCTTCCAGTAGCGGAGGAGCGCGAGATGCTGCGACACCGGCTGGTACGGCGCGAGCGCGAACGCCACGGTGGGTACGTCGACATTCGCCGTCTGGCCGTTGCGCAGCACCGAGGCTTTCCCGTTCTCGACATCGACCCGCGTCGCGACGGTGCGCGTGGTGTCCGCCACTCGCGCCACCTCGAGATGGCGCGGCGCGTAGTCGGCGGCCATCGAGGTCGTAGCCTGGAGATGATTCCGGCGGCCGCGGTCGATGTAGTCGAAGTCCGCGGTGAGCTGCATGCCGCTTGCGATCGTCTCGAGCGTGTAGCGCTCCCAGCCCACGGGGCGCCCGACATAATAGAGACGAAGACTGTCGACAGTGGTCCGCGGCGACTGCGCCGCGACCGAGGCGGGCAGGCCCGCGAGCGCGGCCAATACGAATCGATTCACAGGTACCATCCTGAGCGAGCGTAGCGGCGGCGTGCAGCGTTGCACATGCGCCGGTCGTACTAAGATACGGTGCCGGACCGCTCGTCCGTTGCGCCCGCGCCTCCCCCGACCCGGTTCTCAGGAGTCCGATCTTGTCCCGTATTGCCCTCGCTTTCGCCCTCGGCGCGTGCGTCGCCGCGACCACCGCGACCGCTGCGACCGCCGCGGCCCAGACCAAGTCCGCCTCCACCAAGCCGGTCTGGCCGGACGAAGGCCCTCGCACCTGGGCGCCGCGCCCGACCGTGTCAGCCATCACGGCGAACGATCTGCGCACGCGGCTGTATCAGTTCGCCGACGACTCGATGATGGGCCGCCGCATCGGCGAGCTGGGGAACTACAAGGGAACGGAGTACATCGCGCGCGAGTTCAAGCGACTCGGGCTCAAGCCGGCGGGCGACAACGGCACGTACTTCCAGAACCTCGACTACGGCCCAATGGGCTTCGACAGCACGACGTCGAGGCTCGTGGCCGGCAGCTCGGCGCTGGGCGCCCGCACGGACTGGGTACCCATCGCGCCCACGGCGACGAACGGCATTGGCGCGCAGAGCGACATCGGCAACGCACCGACCGTCTTCGCCGGCCGTTGGGGAGACACGACGGTCGCGCTCGATCCGGCCGCGTTCCGCGGCAAGGTTGCGGTATTCACGGCGACGCCGGCCGCAGCGGGACTTGCGGCGGCCGGCCGTGGTGCGGCGGCGCTACTGAGCTGCGCCGACGTGCCCGATAAGTTCGGCGCCGCCGCGGCGGCGAAGGTCGAAGCGGCCGCGCGTGCCGACAGCGCCGCGGGTCGCGGCGGCCGTGGAGGCGGCGGTCGTGGCGGGGTGGGTGGAACGCGGGACAGCCGCGCGCAGCGCGCCGGCGCCGTGAGTGTGCTGCTCATCGTGCCGTTGGACTCGGTGCCGCGCGCCACGGTGAACGGCGCGTTCACCAGCCGTTCGGGCATGAAGCTCGCCGCGGCCCAGGGTGCGCTGCCCGGCGCGGCGATCTCGCGCTCCGCGGCCGCCACGCTCTTCGGCAAACCCGTGGACCAGCTCACGGTGGGCGCGGCCGGACAACCGGTGACGGAACATTGGAGCTACGACTGGCACATGTCGGCCACGCCGGGGCGCAACGTCATCGCCATCCTGCCCGGCTCCGACCCGTCACGCGCCGCGGAATACGTGCTCGTTGGCGCGCACAACGATCACATCGGCGTGAACACCGCGGCGGTCGACCATGATTCGCTCCGCGCCGTGAACACCGTCACGCGCAAGCAGGGCGGCAACGATCCCGCCTGCAAGCCGACGCCGGAACAACAGCATCAGATCGACTCGCTCATCGCTCGCGCCCGCAGCATTCGCCCGCCGCGCCGCGACTCGATCATGAACGGCGCCGACGACGACGGCTCGGGCACCGTGGTCCTGTTAGAGATCGCTGAAAAATTCGTCGGCGAGAAGCCGGCGCGCTCGATCATCTTCGTGTCGCACGAAGGCGAAGAGTCGGGACTGCTCGGCTCGAAGTGGTTCACCGACCACCCCACCGTGCCGCTCGCTTCGATCGTTGCCGCGCACAACATGGACATGGTCGGCAAGGGCCGCGTGGACCAGGTGAAGTTCGGCGGACCCACGCAGATCCAATCCCTCGGGTCGCGCCGCTTGTCGCGCGAATTCGGCGACATCATCGATTCCGTCAACGCCACGCGCACCGAGACGATGGCGATCGACAAGACCTGGGACGTGTTCGCGAATCCGATGAACCGCTTCTGCCGCAGCGACCAAGTGAACTACGTGCACCACGACGTGCCGGTGACCTATTTCTCGACCGGCTACGCCCAGGACTATCATCAGGCGACCGACGAGCCACAGTACATCGAGTACGAGCACGCCGCGCGCGTCGGGCGGTTCATTCACGACGTCATGTTGGCGGTTGCGAACCGGAAGGACAAACCGGCGATCGCCGGTGCGGATCCGGCGTACCCGGCTTGCCGGTAAGTGCACCACCGCGGACAACGGACGACCGCGCGAGTCCGCTGTTGTCCGCGTTGGCGCAGTTACCGCGATAGTGCAGTTCCAAGCTACTTTTCACGGATGCCTACACCGACTCCCTACCGTTCACTCCCGCCCGAGCGCCGGCTCGCGCTCGTCACGCATGCCGTCAAGGCGAGCCGCGAAGGCCGCGAGCTGTACGTCCAGCGGCTAGCGGCGCGGAGCGGCTTCCGCCCCGTCACGCTCCGGACGTGGGCACCGGATCGCCTCGCGAAAGAGATCGTCCGCATGAAGGCGGAAAACGCGAACGACGAGCTCGAGCTGCTGCAGCTGCTGTATGTCGACCTCGAGCCGGAGATTCAGATCGCCTTCCTCGACGCGGCCGGGGTGAAGCACGAGAATGGCACGATCGCCGAGGAGCTCGAGCGTCCGTACGCCGACGCCGACGGTGTGCGCCGCGGCGCCACGGCCGTGCGCGAGAAGCATGGCGACGACGGCGAGCGCTATCTGCGCACGATCGCGAAGTACAGCCTCGACGCGTGGCCGGGAATCGACGCCATCGTTGCGGAACGCGCCGACGCGTAGCGGCGGGAATCCGGGTTGTTGCACGTCTTGACCGCCATCTGCGCCGGCGCTAACGTCGGCTCCTGGCGTGCAGGACGCCCCCCGTCCGCGGACAGGACCGAGTCCACCTGATCGATACGTAGGCACGACCGGTTCTCACGAACCTCCTTTCGCCCGACGCCAGCGGACCCCGGGCATTACGCAAAGGAGGTCTCGCATGCCCGACCGTCATCTCGGCGTTCGCCCCGATCTCGAGCAGCTCCGGCACCAAGCGAAGGATCTGCTTCGCCAGATCCGGCGCGGCGAACCAGCCGCCGTCGCAGCGCTCGACAAACACCATCCCGACGCGATCGATCCGGCGCGCGCGAAGCTCGCCGCCGCTCAGCTCGTGCTCGCGCGCAGCTACGGAGTGCCGAGCTGGCCGCGCATCGTGCATGCCTGCAAGCTGATCGACGCGATCTGGGAAGACGACGTCCACGCGGTACGCACGCTCGTCACGAAGCACCCGAACCTGATCCACGAGAACGCGAGCGGCACCGAGCAATCCAACTGGGGACCGCCGATGAGCTACGCGGCGAATCTCGGACGCGACGCGATCATCGAGCTGCTGCGCGGCCTCGGCGCCACCGATTTCGAGCACGCCGTGGGCCGTGCGGCGCTGCAGGGCCGCATTGGCACCGCGCGAGAGTTGCACGCCATGATGGGCTCACCTCGCCTTCCCGCGAACTCGCTCGGCGGGCCGGCGTACACGCTCAGCGCGTCGGGTACCGCGCTCATGTTGGAGCTTGGCGCCCCGGTGCTCGATGACGACGGCAAGTCGATCGCGCCGGTCGCCGTCGTGCTCGAGACCGATGGCCGCAAGCCGCGGGAGAAGCACGAGATCCTCGAGATGTACGCGGCCCGCGGAGTCCCCCTTCCCGACACGTCCGTCATGGCGCTCCACCGCGGCCGCATCGACCTGCTCGAGGAGCATCTGCGCCGCGACCCCTCTCTCCTCCGCCGCACCTTCACGCACGAGGAGATTTTTCCGCCGGAGTGGGGCTGCCGCGCCGAAGTGGAAACGCAGGGCACGCCGCTCGCGGGCGCGACCCTGCTGCACATCGCAATCGACTACGATGAATTGGAGATTGCCCGCTGGCTGCTGGACCGCGGCATGGACGTGGACACGCCAGCCGCCGTCGACGCGCGCGGCTTCGGTGGTCACACCGCGTTATTCGGCGCCGTCGTGTCGTACGCCCATTTCTGGATGAATTACGGCGGCAAGCCTCAGGTCGCGCCCTTTGCGGAGCTATTGCTCGACCACGGCGCCAACCCGAATGTGCGAGCGTCGTTGCGGAAGTCGCTCGCCCGCGACGGCGACCGCACCGTCCACGAGTATCGCGACGTGACACCGCTGTCGTGGGGGCGGCTGTTCTACGACAGGCTCCTGGTCAATGAGGCGGCGATGCAGCTCATCGCCGAGCGGGGTGGGCGCGACGGCCGGACATAGCCGACACGCCTGCCAGCCCATACCTTCCCCCCATGTCAACACTCCGCACCCTCTCCGCATTCGGTGTCCTGACGCTGACCGCCGCGGCCTCCGCGGGCGCCCAGCAGTCGAGCGACCCAACCGTTCAGCGCATTTTCCGCCTCGGCATGGACAGCTCGCACGTCCAGTCGCTGGCGCACACGTTGTTCGATTCGATCGGGCCGCGCCTCACCGGCAGCCCGGGCCTTCGCTCGGCCAGCGACTGGGTCATCAAGACCTATCAGTCGTGGGGCGTCGACGCGAAGCGCGAGCAGTACGGCACTTGGCGCGGCTGGCGGCGCGGCGTGTCGCACATCGATCTCGTGGCTCCGCGCGTTCGCTCGCTCGAGGGGCTGATGCTCGCGTGGAGTCCAGGCACGAAGGGCCAGCCGGTCACCGCACAGGCAATCGTTCTGCCGAAATTCCGCGACAGCACCGAGTTCGTGAAGTGGTTGCCGCAGGCGAAGGGCAAGATCGTGCTGCTGTCGCCCGCGTGGCCGACCTGCCGCCCGTCCGAGGACTGGATGCGCTGGTCCACCCCCGAGGCGATGCAGCGCATGGATCAGGAGATCGCCGACATGCAGAAGGACTGGGCGGTCGATCCGGACAGCACGAAGCTCTACCGCGGCACCGGCTACGGCCTCGCGCTCGGTACGGGCACGCTCGGTACGAGGCTCGAAAAAGCGGGCGTCGCGGGCATGATCTCCTCGCGTACGAAATTGAGCGGCTTCCCCAACCCGAGCGGTGCTGACGCCGGCGGTCGCGGTGGACGGGGCGGTGGACGCGGAGGCCCTGCCGGTGGCGCGAGCGCGCGCGGCGGTGGACCGGCGGCGAGCCTTGCGACTGGAGGCCGCGGCGGAGCGAACGCGCCGCCGGGCGCCGGCGGTTGGGGCACGATCGAAGTGTTCGAAACGTACAACACCCTCGCTCCCGCGGTGACGCTGACGTGCGAGGACTACGGTCTCGTCTACCGCCTCGCCGATCACAACGAGAAGCCGATGGTCCGCCTCGACCTCGACGCCCAGCTCCTCGGCGAGCAGCCGGCGTTCAATACGATCGGCATGATCAAGGGCACCGAGAAGCCGAACGAATACGTCATGCTCTCCGCACACTTCGATTCGTGGGACGCGTCGTCTGGCGCCACCGACAACGGCACCGGCACGCTCATGGCCATGGAAGCGATGCGCATTCTCAAACAGGCGTATCCGCATCCCAAGCGCACGATCATGGTCGGACACTGGGCGAGCGAGGAGCAGGGCCTCAACGGCTCGCGCGCGTTCACCGAAGATCATCCCGAGGTCATGAAGGGCTTGCAGGCGCTGTTCAACCAGGACAACGGCACGGGTCGCGTGCAGTCGCTGTCGGCGTCGGGCCTCACCGACATGGGCCGCCACCTCAAGTCGTGGTACTCGCAGCTGCCGCGCTTCTACACCGACAGCATGAGCAACAATGTCGTGTCGTGGAGCTTCAACGACGTGCCGACGGGCAATCCCGGCGGTACCGACGGCGCGGTGTTCTCCTGCTACGGCACGCCGTCGTTCGGCATGGGCGCCGTGAGCTGGAACTACAGCACCTACACGTGGCACACCAACCGCGACACCTACGACAAGGTCGTGTTCGACGACTTGAAGCACAACGCAACGCTCGCGGCCGAGCTGGCGTATCTCGCGTCGGAGGATCCGGAGTTCATCTCGCGCGAGAAGTCGCCGGGCGAGTGGCCGGCCAACTGGCCGGCGAACTGCGGCAAGGCGCCGCGCAAGACGAAGCCGCGGTTGTAGCAACCACATGTCATCCTGAGCGAGCGAAGCGAGTCGAAGGATCTCCTTGAACCCGAGCAGATCTCTCGACTCGCTTCGCTCGCTCGCGACGACACCCTCCCCCATCGATGAATCAACGCGTCGTCATCCTCGCAACCGTCCTAGTGGCCGGCGTCATCACCACCGGCAACGCGCACGCGCAAGCGACCGACCGCCCCGCGATGCCGCAGCTGCATCACGTGGGCCTCAACTCAATCGACCCTGACCGCGCCATCGCCTGGTACCTCAAGGTGTGGCCAAGCGCCAAGCGCACGACCGTGGCGGGCTACCCCGCCGTCGAAGCAGAGATGCTCGTGCTGTTCAACAAGGTCGCGACGCCGCCGCCTGGCGCGTGGCGCGACGACCTGCATCGCGGCGTGCCGCAGAGTCCTTTCTGGCACATCGGCGCCAACATCAACACGACCGACGTCGCCGCGCGCCTCAACGCCGTGGGCATCAAACACCTCCCGCTATTCATCTCGCCAACGGACACGCACACCGTGTGGCGCTCGGGCCTCGCGCCGTACCTGGGCAACCTGACGAAAGCGCAGCTCGACACCGCGAAGCCAGCGCCGCCGCGCGACGGCGGCTTCAGCTACGTCGTCGCGCCCGACGGCGTGCTCTTCGAGCTCACCGGCGGCCCCGGCACCCGCGACTCCTTTTCGCACATGCACTTCTTCCACGAGCAGCCGCAGTGCGCCGCGAACTGGTACGTCGAGAACCTCGGCATGGAGCTGCCGCCGGTTCGCGACGCGAGCGGAACAGAGACCCCTCGCAAGCCGGTCGTCCCATGTGAAGCGAAGTACGGTGAGGCAGGCTGGCCGTCGCTCGAGCCGATCGGCACCATCCGCCAACCCGCGGGCACCGTCCGCTTCGGCAACGGCACGATGTCCTGGTATCCGCGCCAGTGCGTCGGCACGCGGTGCGGACGCGACGAGCCGTTCGTGCACTCGCGCGGCCAGGTGCTCGACCACGTCGCGTTCAGCGTCACGGACTTGGATGCGTGGCTCACCCGGCTGCGCCGCGCGGGCGTGACGATCCTGCTCGAGCCCTATCCCTTCGGCGACACCCGGGCATTCATGATCGAAGATCCCGACGGGCTCGCGATTGAGCTGATCGAGGCGCGCGCCAAATAGCCGCGAACGGTCTGCTGCGCGACTACGGATTACACGACCGCGCCGCGGCGCCCGCCGATGCCGCTGGCCGCGGCCACACGTTGTCCGTTGGGTCGTGATCCGGGAAGCGACAACCCGGATCGAACACGATCTTCTCGATCTTCCGTGCGCCGAAGTTGAGGTCGGCCTTGAACGTCCGGCTCCCCGCGAACCACACGTCCACCGGCCAGGTCACGATCGCCGTCGTGCTGTCGAGCATCTTCGCGTTGGCCATCGGTTTGATCGCCGCGCCCTTCCCCGCGAAGTGCACCTCGAGGATCACGGGCGACGGCATCTGTCCCGCCTGGCGCACGATGACGCTCGTCGTTGGGCCGGTCGTCGTCACGCTCTGGATGGAGCCGTCCACGCTCTCGGTGGTGAATAGCCAGTAGTACCAGAACCAGCCGAGGTCGCGTCCGAGCGCGCGGTTCATGAAGAACATGTAGTCCCACGGCGACGGATGCTTGAACAGCCACGCCTTCGCCCACTCGCTCTGCGCGCGCTGTACCGCGGTGTCGCCCACGATGCCGCCGAGCATCGAGAGCATGAGCGGCGCCTTGCTGTAGGTCGTGAATCCGTAGAATTGCGGACCGGCGTAGTTCGCGTTCCACATCATCGGAGGCTCGGCTTCGTTGCCGCTCGTCGCGCCGTACGACTGGCCGCGGCCGTCGAGATTCGGCGCCACGTTCTGCCGGTCGGCCGCCGACAGGATATTCGAGTATTGGTTGAACCCCTCGTCCATCCAGCCATACCAGGTCTCGTTGTTGCTCACCGTCATCGGCGCCCACTGGTGAAACGTCTCGTGATCGGCCGCGCCCTGGTTGGCATTGATGACCATGGGGTACTCCATGCCGGCGCTCGGTCCGTCCTGCAGCGTGAGTTGCGGGAACTGGTACGGAAACCAGAGCTTGGAATAGAACTCGAGCGCGTGGCTCGCCAACGGTCCGGCGTTCTCGTAGAGCGGCGCGTTGCCCGGGAGAAAGTACATGTGCACCGGCACGGGTCCCTTGCCCGGAATCGTCGCGCGCGTCGAGCGCCAGACGAACTTCTTCGCCGTTGCCCACGCGAAGTCGTTCACCGTGTCGGCGACGAAGTGCCAGATCAAACGGTCGCCCGCCGCCGTCGCCTGTCCCGGTCCGACTTCGTCCGGCCCGACGATCGTGCGCACGTCGTTCGACTCGAGCACGTGCGTCAGCCGCTCGCGCGCCGCGGCGGTGAGCACCTCCTGCGGATTTTGGAGCACACCGGTGCCGCTCACGATCCACCCGGCCGGCACGTCGATGCGCACGTCGAACCGGCCGAAGTTGTTATAGAACTCTGACGGCCCGAGGTAGAGTTCCGGGTCCCAGCCACGCAGGTCGTCATACACGGCGACGCGCGGGTACCACTGCGTCGGCTGGTAGAGCGTGTCCGCCCACCGCTGGGTCATCCGGTGGTTCTGGCCCGGACCGCCCGGCACCTTGTGGCTCCACTCCACCTCGATCGTCGCGGTGGCCTTCGCCGGGATCGCGTGCAGCAACGTGATCGTCGCGCGCGTAGTGTGCGTACCGAGGGCCACGTTCTCGGTGAGCGGCACCATCCCTCCGCGCGGACCGCGCAACGGCCCGGGTGCGAGATTCACCGGCTGTCCGTTCACCGCGATGCGCGTGATCGCGAAGCCGTCAGTCTCCTCCGACGGCACCCAGGGCGCCGCATGCGGCGACTGGAACAGAAACAAGTTCTGGTCGAGCCGCAGCACGATGGTCGAGAGCGAATCCGGGGTGTTGTTCGCGAGGGTGATCGTTTCGCGCCCGGTGATGCGGGACGTGGCGGGATCGAGTCGCGCGTTGATCGTGTAGTCCGTGCGCAGCTGGCTGTAGTTGCGGCCGGGCCGGCCCGTGGAGTCGCGCGTGCCGGCGGCGAACGCGCGCTTGATGGCGTTCGTCATCGGGATGTCGCGGCGAACGGCGCGCTCCGGCAGCGACATGAGCCTCGCGGCGGACGGCGTCTGGGCTTGGGCCTGGGCAACGAATGCGGCGGTCGCCAGGAGGGCGACCGCCAACGACGAGCGAGCGAGCATGGAGCCTCCGAAAGTAGGCCGTAAACGTATCCGGCCGTCGGACGGTTCGCGACTCTTGCCCGCCCGCCGCGGCAGGACGGCCAGGCGGACTACGGACCGGTGCCGGCGCGCGGGGCGTTCGCTTCAGGGAGCGTCCACACGAGCGCGCAGATGACGACGGAGCCGAGCACCGCCGTCCACGGGATCGGGGTGTGTTTCACGACGGCCATCGCGACGCGGGCCGCCGCGATCACGAGGGCGAGTGAACCGAGGACACGAGACACGGTGCGAAGCGTTGACGCCGTTGCCATGGCTGCTCCAGGAGTTCGGGGGGGATCCAACGCTGCCGTGCCTACAGTGTACTGCTTTTCTTCTCGCTTCGCTCCTGCAATCGCGTCTGGCGAAGACCGCCGCCCGTCG
The DNA here is from genome assembly GCA_028287235.1 of Gemmatimonadota bacterium. GTDB lineage: Bacteria > Gemmatimonadota > Gemmatimonadetes > Gemmatimonadales > Gemmatimonadaceae > JAQBQB01. The sequence continues at coordinate 280,029 of JAQBQB010000028.1, forward strand.
ACAATTTCCGCGAGCTCACACTCAAACAGGATTGCATGCCCGCCTTTACGAAGACCGATTTCATCTGGAAGAACGGCACGATGATGCCGTGGAACGAGGCGCAGGTCCACGTCACCGCGCACGCGCTGCAGTACGGAACGGGCGTATTCGAGGGGATGCGGTCGTACGATTCGCCGAACGGCGCCGCGATCTTTCGTCTCGACGCGCACATGCGCCGCTTCCACGCGTCGGCGAACGCCTACGAGCTCGAGATTCCCTACTCCATCGAGCAGCTCTCCGAGGCGTCGCTCGACGTCTTGCGCGCCAACAAGCTCGAAAACGCCTACCTCCGCCCGCTGGCTTTCTTCGACTCGCACAGCTTTTCCGTCTGGCCGAAAGACTGTCCGGTCACCGTGACGATCATCGCCGTGCCGGGCAAGTCGTACATCGAAGGCGGTCCGGAGCACGGTGCGCGCGTGACCGTGTCCACGGTGCGCCGCATCGATGCCTCGACGCTGCCGCCGTTCGTGAAAGCCTGCGGCCACTACACGAACTCGGTGCGCGCGGTGCAGGAGGCGATTCGCCGCGGCTACGACGACGCATTGCTCCTGAACTCGAAGGGGGACGTGGCCGAGGGATCGGGCGCGAACCTGTTCGTCGTCAAGAACGGCGCGGTGATCACCAACGATCTCGACGCCTCGATCGTCGGCGGCATCACGCGTGAGGCCGTCATCCAGCTCGCGACCGATCTCGACCTGCCCGTCGTCATTCGCCCCATCACCCTCACCGACGTGGAGCTGGCCGACGAGCTGTTCTTCTCCGGCACGGCCGTCGAGATCACTCCGATCAAGGAAGTCGACGGCCGCGTCGTCGGCGACGGCACGCCCGGCCCGATCACGCGCCGCCTGCAGAAAACCTTTTTCGACACCGTCCACGGCCGCGTGCCCCAGTACCACTCCTGGCTGTCCGCCACGGGTCAAACTCCGGGACCCACTTCGGGACCAACTTCATGAAGAATCTTCGATTGATCGCCGGCGTGAGCCTCTTCTCCTTCGCCGCCGGCGCCGGTGTGATGTGGGCACAGCAGCAGGCGCAGACGTCGCGGCGCGAGCCGCAGTTCGAGAACGACCAGCTCAAGGTCTGGAAGTCCGTCATCATGCCGAAACAGCCGCTCACGCTGCACCGCCACGAGCACGGCCGCGCGCTCATCGCGCTGACCGACGGACAGTTGAAGGTCGTCGACAAGAACAACAAGCAGCTCAACGTCTACAACTGGACGCGCGGCAAGGCGTACTGGCTCGACGCGGATCCGGCGGGGCAGATGCACGCCGATGTGAACGATACGGCGAAGCCGATCGAAGTGATCGTCGTAGAGTTGAAGAAAGACAAGCCGTAGTCATTGAAGGCTGGCTCCGGCGCACGCTGCCTTTGTTTCGACGCTAGTCGGCTACGTAGCGCCGCAGCACATCCTCCGCCGCCGGTACAAAGGCCGACGCCGGCGGCATGGAGCCGTCCAGGTCCGCCATCGACTGCCGCATCAGGTCCGCGATGTCGCGCACCGCGGTCGCCGTGTTGCGATGCCCCGTGACGCACGCGGCGAGAATCTGCACGGCGAACGCCGCGACGTCATCCAACGACTCGCCTCCCGCCGACCGCCACCCGATGGCATCCAACGCACGCGTCAGCCGCGCTTCAGGTCCGCTCGCCCCGTCACCGTGCGATGCACGTCGGTCGGCGTTGAAGCGCTGCGCGAGCGCGTCGAAGCTCACAGGTCCGGTCACGGCGGTTGATTCCAGGGTGGACTAACTGGCTGCGCGATCTCGCCGCAGATTATTCGAATGCACATCTCTCGCACCGTACTCACGTTCGCGCTCGCCACGATCGTCCCGGCGGCGTCGCTCGCCGCCCAGACGATCCCCGGCATCGAAGTCCTGCTCGCCGACTCGATGCACCTCGTCCGAGGCAAGCGCGTCGGGCTGCTGACCAATCACTCGGGCCGCGACCGAACGGGCACGAGCACGATCGATCTCCTGTTCAAGGCACCCGGCGTCAAGCTCACCGCGCTCTACGGTCCCGAGCACGGCATCCGCGGTATCGCCAAGGCCGGCGAGAAGATCAGCTCCAGCGTCGACTCGGCGACCGGGGTGAAGGTGTATTCCCTGTACGGCGACGTACAAGTCCCAACGGCGGAGATGCTCCGGGACATCGACGTTCTCGTCTACGACATCCAGGACGTGGGCGCGCGCGTTTACACCTACGAGTGGACGCTTGCGCTGGTTGCCAACGTCATCAAGAAGCCGGTCGTCGTCCTCGACCGGCCCGATCCAATCCGCGCCGACCGGACCGAGGGCAGCATTCTCGACCCGAAATTTGCGTCGCTGGTCGGCCAGTTTCCGGTCGCGCTCCGCTACGGGCTCACCCCCGGCGAGCTGCTGCGCTTTCTCTCGGGCACCAAGTTGATCGACGCCGAGGTGCACGTCGTGCCGATGAAGAATTATCGGCGCTCCATGTGGTACGACGATACGAAGCTTCCGTGGGTGAATCCCTCGCCGAACCTCCGGAGTCTCGATGCCGAGCTGCTCTACCCCGGTACGGTGTTCTTCGAAGGTACGACCGCCACGGAGGGCCGCGGCACCGACGCTCCGTTCACGCTCATCGGCGCGGCATGGATGACGGACAACGCCGCGATCGCCGCGGAGCTCAACGCGCGCAAGTTGCCCGGCGTGCACTTTGACACCGCCACGCGCACGATCGAGGCGGGTTACAAGTTCGGCGGCCAGACGATCCCAATGATCCAGGTCCGCGTTACCGATCGCAACGCCGTGAAGCCGGTGGAAGTGGGCATCCGCATGCTGCGCGCGATCTACGCGCACCACCCGAAGGACTTTCAGTGGCGCGAGAAGTCGATCGACCGGCTCGCCGGCACCGACAAGCTTCGCTCGGCGGTCGAGCAGGACGGCGTCGACGCGCTGCTGCGTCAATGGAACAGCGACGCCGCGGAGTTCGCGCGCCGCGTCGCGCCGTACCTGATCTATCGATAGCGCTCAGGCGAAGCGCTTCTTGTTCCGCTCCTGCGCCTTCCGCATCTCCTCGTCGCGGTTGCGCGGCGCGGCGTGGATCTCGAGCGAGTTGATCAGCCGTTGCGCGGCCATCGCCACCTCGTCCACCGCGAAGTTGAACGCGGCCTCGTTCGCGCGCGACGGCTTGGCCGTACCACTCAGCTTGCGCACGAACTGCAGCGCCGAGGCGCGGATCTCGGAGTCGGTTGCCGGCGGCTCGAAGTTCGCCAGCGTTTTGATGTTGCGGCACATGGGTCGAAGTATAAGCGAGTTGTCATCCTGAGCGAGCGCAGAAAGTTGTCATCCTGAGCGAGCGCAGCGAGTCGAAGGATCTCTTTCCCGCCAGACGATCCTTCGCTCCGCTCAGGATGACGACTCGCGCCGAGCTGTCGTCCTGAGCGAGCGCAGCGAGTCGAAGGATCTCTTCCCCGCCAGACGATCCTTCGCTTCGCTCAGGATGACGACTCGCGCCGAGCTGTCATCCTGAGCGAGCGCAGCGAGTCGAAGCATCTCTTCCCCGCCAGACGATCCTTCGCTTCGCTCAGGATGACGACTCGCGCCGAGCTGTCATCCTGAGCGAGCGCAGCGAGTCGAAGGATCTCTTTCCCCGCCAGACGATCCTTCGCTTCGCTCAGGATGACAAAGAGGTCACCAATCCACCCGTATCCCCACCGAACGGCCGTGCTCGCTGGGCTCGGCCTCGCGAACGTCTGGCGCATTTATCGCCAGACAGGCCCGCGATCCAAGTAACATGAACCGCCACTTCGCTCATGGAAACGATCGCCAAACGCCCGCCCAACAAAGCCGTCGTCAAAGACTCGTCGGGGTTCGTGCACGTCCGAGGCGCGCGGCAGCACAATCTCAAGAACATCGACGTCGAGATCCCGCGCGACGCCCTGGTCGTGTTCACGGGCGTCTCGGGCTCCGGCAAGTCATCGCTCGCTTTCGGCACCCTCTACGCCGAGGCGCAGCGCCGGTACTTGGAATCGGTCGCACCGTACGCACGGCGCCTCTTCCACCAGATGGGCGTCCCGGAGGTCGACGAGATCGACGGGCTGCCGCCCGCCGTCGCGTTGCAACAACAGCGCGGCTCTCCGACTACTCGCTCGTCGGTCGGTAGCGTCACGACGCTGTCGAATCTGCTCCGCATGCTGTACTCGCGCGCAGGCACGTACCCGCGCAACCAGCCGCATCTCGAGGCCGAAGCATTTTCGACGAACACTCCCGAGGGCGCGTGCGCCAACTGTCACGGCCTCGGACGCGTCTACGAAGTGACCGAGAAGTCGATGGTGCCCGACCCGTCGCTGAGCATTCGCGACCGCGCCATCGCCGCGTGGCCGCTCGCGTGGCAGGGACAGAACCAGCGCGACATCGTGACGACGCTCGGCTACGACATCGACACGCCCTGGCGCGACCTCCCGAAGAAGGATCGCGACTGGCTCCTCTTCACCGAGGAGCAGCCGGAAGTTCCCGTGTACGCCGGCTACAGTCGCGACGAGGTTCGGCGCGCGATCAGGCGCAAGGAGCCGCCCGACTACAACGGCACCTTCACCGGCGCCAAGCGGTACGTGCTCCACACCTTCGCCACGACGCAGAGCGCGTTGATGAAGCGGCGAGTGTCGCAGTACATGATCAGCAGTGAATGCGCCGTCTGTCACGGCAAGCGGCTTCGCCCGGAGTCGCTCTCCGTCAAGTTCGCGGGTCTCGACATCGCCGACATGTCGCGTCTTCCGCTCGCGCGGCTCGCCGATCTGGCGCGGCTCTATGCCGACGGGAGCGCGGGCGCGCTGGCGAAGATGGGCGTCGAGCATCCCGAGAAAGCGAAAGTCGCGCAGCGGATCGCCGAGGACCTCGCCGCGCGGCTCGCCGTGCTGCTCGACCTCGGACTCGGCTACCTCTCGTCGGATCGCAGCACGCCGACGCTCTCGCCGGGTGAGCTCCAGCGCCTGCGGCTTGCGACGCAGGTCCGCTCGAACCTCTTCGGCGTCGTGTACGTGCTCGACGAGCCGTCGGCCGGATTGCATCCGGCGGACACCGAGGCGCTCCTCGTCGCGCTCGAGCAACTCAAACGAGCCGGCAATTCACTCTTCGTCGTGGAGCACGACCTCGACGTCATCCGTCACGCCGATTGGATCGTCGACGTCGGACCCGCCGCGGGCGAGCAGGGCGGGCACGTGCTGTACAGCGGTCCACCGGCGGGACTCGAGCGCGTCGAGGAATCGCAGACGCGCCGCCATCTCTTCGCGACCGTGCGGCCGCCCCGGCGAACGCCGCGCACGCCGACCGGGTGGCTGCGGCTCACCGGCGTGACGCGCAACAACCTCAACGATCTCGACGTCTCCTTTCCGCTCGGCGTCTTCACCGCGGTGACCGGGGTGTCGGGCTCCGGCAAATCGAGCTTGGTGAGCCAGACACTGGTCGAATTGGTGGCCGAGCATCTCGGTCACGAGATCGACGTCGACGGGGAGGAGGGCGAAGAGCTCGAGCGCACCGCTCCCGGCGAGGTGGCCGGTAAAATCTCCGGTGGAATGGAGGCCATCACCCGGCTGGTGCAGGTCGATCAGAAGCCCATTGGCCGCACGCCGCGCTCGAATCTCGCGACGTACACCGGCCTGTTCGACTTCGTGCGCAAGCTCTTCGCGTCGACGAAGATGGCGCGCGCTCGGCATTACGACGCCGGCCGATTCTCGTTCAACGTCGCGAAGGGGCGCTGCGAGACGTGTGAGGGCGAAGGATTCGTGTGCGTCGAGCTGCTCTTCCTCGCGAGTGTGTACGCGCCCTGCCCCACCTGTCACGGCACGCGCTACAACGCCAAGACGCTGGAGATCAAATACCGCGACAAGAACATCGCCGAGGTGTTGGGCATGACCGTGGACGCAGCGGCCGCGTTCTTTTCGGCGGAGCCGCAGGTCGCGCGGTCACTCGGCGTGCTGCAAGAGGTTGGACTCGGCTACCTCCGCCTTGGACAGGCGGCGACGGAGCTTTCCGGCGGCGAAGCGCAGCGCATCAAGCTCGCGACGGAATTGCAGCGCATTCAGCGCGGTACCACGCTCTACATTCTCGACGAGCCGACGACGGGGCTCCATCCGTCGGACGTCGAGAAGCTCATCGCACAGCTGGACGGGCTCGTCGAAGCCGGCAATACCGTCATCGTGATCGAGCACGAGATGCGCGTCGTCGCCGGCAGCGACTGGGTGATCGACGTGGGTCCAGGTGCGGGCGAGGAGGGCGGCCGCATGGTCGCATGCGGCACGCCCGCCGAGGTGGCGAAGTCGAAGGAGAGCAGAACCGCTCCGTATCTCGCGCGGTTTCTGCTAGGCGACTGAACACACGGCCTTCACTCCCCGGGGTGGTACGTTCGCTCGGTGTGCCCCTTCAGCTGCGACGGATAGAAGTACACGTCGCGCAGATTGCCCGAGGCGTATCGCTGCGCCTCGTCGTTGAAGTGGCGCGACTCCGGATGTCCGCTCTCTCCGCCGGCGGTCACGGCGCGCGCACGCACGCTGTCGCCGAACTCCACCACGGCCACGAAGCTGTTGCCGCTCGTGCCGTACCACTTCTTCGTTCCTGTGTAGGCGCGCGCGCCGAACGATGCCAGCGAGCCCCACCGCGACGACGTGAAGGCGACCGGAATGCTCGGCCCCGCGTCGTTGAACGGCTGGACGATGTCGGCCGTGATCCGCTGGTAGCGGTTGATGTCGCCCCACGGCGTGTTCCACTTTCCGAAGTCCACCTGGAGCTTGTCCGATGCCGCGGCGAGCGCCTGTAGCCGCTCGTCGGTGGTCGCGTTGTGCGCCATGTACTCGTCGGTCGCGATACCGGCGCGGCGTGCCTCCGCGCCCACGCGGCGCCCGAGGTCTTCGCCCCAGAACACGGCGAGCGACGTCGGCACCGACGTGGCGGACCAGCGGTAGTCCCAGGTGCGCAGCTGGGCGATCTGCGGGGCGAGCTTCGCCTTCAGTGGATTCGTCGTCGGCGCGTCGTCATACGATTTGAGCAGCGGCGGGATCATGGCCGCGAACGCCGGCAGGTAGCTGTCGTAGGCCGACGTCACGAGCGAGTTGAGCGTGAAGTCCTTCTTGTTTTGCAGAATTCTAATGGCGTGCAGTCCGCGCGCCGACTCGCTGCCCGTCTCGACGTACGACGGATAGTCTTCCTTCTTCGGGCTGCTCGGGCCGGCCGCCGTCCACGGCCAGTTGTTCACGTTGTACAGCCAGCCGCTGGCCGGATTCAACAGGTGCGGGCTTTCGTCGACCGCCAGCAGGCCGTTCCACTCCGTCGCCGGATTGCTGCCGTCCACCGGCTTCGTCCAATCGAACCGCGTGTCGCGCTTCGGGATGAAGTTGCCGTGGAAGTACGCGATGTCGCCGTCCGCGTCGGCGAAGATCGTGTTGTTCGACGAGTTGGTGTGGAGGTCCATCGTCTGCCGGAACGACTTGTAGTCGCGCGCCTTGATGCGCGTGTACGACTGCGTGAGCGCCTTCACCGGCTCCTGCATGATGCGGATGCTCACCCACTTGCCATCGGCCTTGCGAATGATCGGGCCGTGATGCGTGCGATACACCGTGAACACCTTTTCGCCCATTCCGGTGGCCGTCTTGTAGGGCACCGTAACGTGTGAGACGGCGAGCGGCCGTTCCTCGTTGCCGTACTTGCAATAGTACTGGTCGCCCTTCTGCACGACCGTTTCAGAATACTCATCGAGGTCGTCGACGCCGCTCGTCGTGTGCATCCAGCCGGCGCGGTCGTTGAAGCCCTGATAGATAAAAAATTGTCCCCACGTCACCGCGCCGTAGGCGTTGAGACCCTCCTGGCTGACCATCTGCACTTCGGCACGGAAGAAGAACGACGTGTGCGGGTTGATGAGCAGCAGCGCGTGGTGGCCCACCGTGTTCGACGGCGCGATGGCGATGCCGTTCGACCCGGTCGGCTCCGTGTACACGCCGGGCTCCTCGCCGGGCGCCGGTGTCGCCGCGGCCGAGGCACCGCCGTAGAACGCCTCGAGCTGGCCCAGGTTCACCTTCTCGATGTCGCCGCCGATGCTCCCTTCGCTGAACGTGAGCGCCATCCACGGCTCGAAGTGCTTGATGACGCGCGGCGTGACGGTCGGATGCTTGTACAGGTAGTAGTTCAGGCCATCGGCGTAGGCGACCATCAGCTTTTTCAAGAATTCGGGGCTCGAGGCGTACTTCGCTTTCATCGAGTCGGGGTTGATGAACAACTTCATCCGCAAGTCGCGATACACCTCGGCTTCGCCCTCCGCCTCGGCCAGCCGTCCCATGGAGTTGATGTAGTTCGTCTCGACGCGATTGAAGTCGTCCTCCGCCTGGGCGTACATCAGGCCGAAGACGACGTCGGCGTCGGTTTTTCCGTAAACGTGGGGAATGCCCCAGTCGTCGCGGACGATCGTGACGCCCTTCGCCTGCCGCTCCCAATTCGCGACGTCGGTGCGCGCGGCCTGTGCGGACGCGCCCGCGGCGCAGGCCGCGAGGAGGATGAGTGCAAGCTTGTTCATGTATGGCTGCCGGTGACTGAGGGGATCGTGGAGAATGCGCGGGGGGCGTGGCGTCCCGCAAGTGGACGGCGCGCGGCCGTCCGCGACCCCGCGCGAGGAGTTGATCGAGCGAGAAGTGCAAACGCCGCCGGCGCTCGAGAGAGCTGCCGGCGGCGTTCGAACTTCTTGATCGATCAGACCAATCACACGGGCGGACGCGGATGGGCGGTTCTGTCTCCGCCGCCGCCGCCACCACTCGACGAGCTGCTGCCGCCCGAGCCCGATCCACTGCTCGAGCCGGAGCTCGACGTCGATGTCGACGACGACCCAGGGGAGTACGTCGGTGAGCTCGCGGTCGAACCCGTGCCGCTCGAATAGCCGCGCCCATTCACCACTCGGCCGTGTTCCGGCGCGTCGCCCTTCACGATCACCACCGGTGCGTAGTAGCCGCCGGAATAGTACCCGTTGCCGTAGCCGTTGCCGTACCCGTACGGGCTGTAGATCCCGCTGTACGGGCTGTAGCCGTACCCGTAACCATAACCGTAGCCGTACCCATAGCCGCTTCGATAGCGTGAGCCATACAGCACGGCGCACGGGTCGACGAAGCCGACTGAATACATGAACGGATTGTAGCCGGCGCTGTTGCAGCGATCGGCCAGGTACCGCGTGACCAAGCGCGCGGAATCGCTCGCGTTGAACGCGTCATCGGCATAGAGCGGCCCGGCGGCGCGCTGCTGCAGCGCAAAGTGCTCGGGATAGGAGATGCCGATCATGACGTCGGTGACCGATGCCGGCACGCCCGAATCCGCCAGCTTGACCAACTGCGCGGCGCCGAGCTTGAACCGCGCACCGCGCTCGATGAGCCACGCCTGGACCACGGTGGTGTCGAGCTGCTTCACGGCTTCGACGATGTCACCGACGGCGAGCGCTCCGCCCGCCGCCGCGCGCGCGGCCGTCACCGACAGCGCACGTCCCGTGGACAGGCTCCCCAGCTCCGCCGGTACCGCCGACGGCATCGGCGTGACGTCGGTGTAATGGATCGTGCGCACGCCGGTATTTCCGCCGGCGGTCACACCCTGCACCTCCAGCCACTCACCCGCCGCCGAGATGGCGAGCAGGCCAGTGCCGGTGCGCTTTGCGCCGCCGCACGACATCTCGGAATGCAGATAGACGCGCCGGCTGTCGGGCGAGAACGCGCCGCTCTGCCAGCCCTTGCACCCCTGCTTCTCCACGTCCTGGCGCTGTCCGCTCGCGTCGATCGTGTCGCGGGCGACGACGGCGCCCTTCTCGACCGTCACCAGCTGCACGGCTGACGCGACGCTCGTCGGCGCAACACAGACGAGCGAGCCGCTGCCGGCCGCCGCCGCGGGCTGCCAGCACCCCATCCAGGCCGCCCACCGGCTGTCGGCGGCCGGCGACTGCGCCGCCGTGGTCGCCGCCGCGCCGGCGACGAGCGCCGCCGTCATCATCGCGAGAAGCATCCGCCGAGTAATGAGCATTGTCATATGAGTAGTCATGGAATACCCCACCTGATGTTAGAAGCGGACCGCGAGGCCGACGGTGGTCGAGAACCCGGACAGGTCGAGACGCTGAAAGCCCGAGAAATCCTGGGACAGCGGTGCGCTGGACCAGACATAGCGCGCATCCGTCGTCAGCGCAAAACGAGGACCGAGCGAGAAATCCACGCCGGCCATGGCGTGCGCCGTCTTGGTCCAGCCGCTCGAGTCGTAGATGTCGTGGAAGACTTTCGTCGTCTGAAAGTCGATGAAGTCGCCGTCCTGATGGAAGCGGTACCACATGACGCCGGCACCCGCGCCGACGTACGGTGCGACGGCCGCCGGAATCCAGGCGAAGGTGCCGATCGACCGGCCCGTCGATCGGAGATACTGCTTGACGCCGAGCGTCACCGGCACGCGCTCGAACTGCGTGTTCTGTTGGATCGGCAGATTGTTGTTGTCGATGAAGTCGCGGAACTCGGAGCCCTTCCCCACCTTGGAGACGCTGCTCGAGAGCACGATCTCCGTTCGTGAGCGAACTCTGAACGCCAAGTCGGCCGCGAGCTCAGGTGAGCTGAAGTCGCCGCGATTGAGCGTGAGCTCGCGTGTGGTGAAGGAGAAGAGATCGCTGTGGGCCCGGGCCAGGGCCCATCCGCCGCGGAGCGTGAAGCTTCCAGCCGGCGCCCCGAACAGAAAGCCACTGCCCGACTCCTGCGCCCGGGCCGCGACCGGAGCGGCGGCGAGGGCCGCCACCATCACCGCGCTGCGTGTGAAACGGAACATGGTCCGATCCAGTTGACTGTAATTGCATACTAATTCGTGTACGAAAATCACGCAAGAGCTCGGAAGGCGTCGCGATTCTCCGACGGGATCCCGTCCTTTCTCTCCCTTTCTCTACGGGTCCGGACGGCGATGTGTTTGGTGGGAGTTGTCAGGAGTGCTGGGGCCGCCACGTCGCCGGCTCGAACCACGGCGCCGCCCGCCGCTCGAACAGTCGCGGGAGCACGTCGGTCAGCCACGGCGCCAGCGGCAAGCCGGCCGCTTCGTCGAGCGAAACGAAGCGCGCCGCCTGCGTCTCGTCGCCGTCAGCGCGTAGTTCCCCCGAGACCACCTCGCACTCGAACATGATGCTGATGTATTGAGTCTCGTCGCCGTTGGGATAGTGCACGACGAAGTTTGGTCCTCCATAGATCGCGACGACTTGCATAGGCCGAACGAGAAGACCCGCCTCCTCCCACACCTCGCGCACCACGGCGTTCGCCGGCGTGTCGTCGAGCTCGATCGAGCCGCCCGGCGTCGTCCAGCGATGGTCGTCGCGCGACTGCACCAACAGGATGCGATCGTCGCCTGCTCGAACGATGCCGGCGACCGACGGCATCAACAGCCGCGCAGTCCCGACGTGCGTGCGCAACCCGCGGACGTAGGGCGAGATGGCCATCTACCGATTGACGATACTATGAATGCTTCCCTTGTCGTAGCGCTCGAAGGCGACGCCCTTCGCACTCAGCTGCGTCAGGCCGAGTGTTCCCTCGTAGAATCGCTTGGCCGCGGGAAGATCCTTCACGGCGATGGTGGCGCACACGGCGCGATCGCGTAACATGATGGCCTCGGGTTTAGTTGGTCATCGTCTCACAGCTTCCCTCACAGCTTCCCTCACAGCGCACCGCAACATGGCAGAGCTCTGGACGTCGGCGACTCCAAAGAGATGGCACGCAGAGCTCGAGCGCTATGAGGAGGTCGTCGCGAACCAAGGCGTCGCCCGGCTCGCCGAGCTCGATGCATGGTATCGGGACGACCTTCCGGGCGCGATCGCCGGTCGGCGCGCGCCGCACGTCACGCTGCCCGAGCTCGTGCGGCTCACCGAATGGAAGATGGCGCGCGGCGTGTGGCGCGCACCAAACCTCGTGCTCGTCCGGAGCAACGAAGCGGCGACCGTCGTGACGACGAGCACGGCCGCGCTGCGCGACGCGCCGCATCCGACGGCGCCGATCGCCGCACTCGCGAAGCTCGACGGCGTGGGACCGGCCACCGCCTCGGCCGTGATGGCCGCGGCGGCGCCCGACGTCTATCCGTTCTTCGACGAGCTCGTTGCCGCGCAGGTCCCCGCGCTCGGCAAAGTCGCCTGGACGCTCGGTTACTACCGCCGCTACGCCGAAGCGATCCGCGAAAGCGCCGCCGCGCTCGGCCACGGCTGGACGCCCGTCATGGTCGAGCGGGCGTTATGGGCACATGTCGGAGGGAAAACCGGCGCCGCGAAGAGTTGACGACACTTACGGCGAGACGATGCTCGCCTTCTTGATGTAGTCCAGCTTCGGGAACATCCGCGTCAGGTACGAGTTGCCGAGCGACCCGATCATCTGCTGGTCGGGCGACTCGCCGTTTCCGCTGAAGAGCGAATCCACCACGCTCATTCCCTCGACCACCCGGCCGATGGGCGCGAACCCCATCGCATCGAGCCGCCCGTTGTCGACGAGGTTGAGAAACAGCTGATGCGATCGCGTGTTGCGTCCCTCCGACGCGAAGACGAGCGTCCCGCGCGCGTTGGTGTGCGACACCGAGTCGTCGACGATGCGCTTCTTGTCCCACTGGTCGTTGACCGGCGGCTTGTCGTTCAAGCCGAACTGCGCCACGAAGTGCGGCACCACGCGGAAGAACCGGTCGTCGTCGAAAAAGCCGCTCTGGACGAGCTCGTGGAAGCGATCGACGCCCTTCGGCGCCCACGCACGCGTGACGGCCACGACGAATCTTCCGCGGCTCGTCTCGAACGCCACCTTGAAGGAGTCGGGCGGCGTTATCGGCGCAACGACCGGTGCGGCAACCGCCGCGGCCGGCGGAGTCTGAGCAGGCGGTTGGGCCGCCTCGTTCTTGGCGCAGTCTGCCGTGACACACGGCAGACCGACGAGGGCGAACAGCGTCGCGAAGTATTTCATGCGAGCAATATGCTACGCGCTTCACGCTGTCAGAAGATCCAGGTAGCTTCACCCCGGTGACGCTCACGACGACGCAATCCGAAGACGAATGGCTGTGGGGTTGGGACCCAACCCCCGGGATCGTCTCGGTCTGGGCCGAAACCGACGGTGTCGCGACCGTTTGGCGCCGAAGCGCCGCGTCGGGCGAGCTGGTTCGCGAGAGCGATCGATTTCGTCCCTGGCTGCTGTACGATCGTCTCGACGATCTCGAGCACCTCGGCGCACGGCTCGCGCCGGAGGGAACGCCGGGCGCGCCGAACGCGCCGAACGCGCACGTGACCTACCGCGAGCTCGCCGGCCCCGGCGCGCTGCGCTACCTCCTCTCGGCCAACGAGTGGCGAACGTTGACGTCTGCGCTGCTCCAGGGCGCGTCTCGCCGGCTCGGACGACAGCTCGGCCACGTTCGCGATCTGCCCGAGGAAACCATCCTCGCCCTGGCGCCCGAGGAGCAGTACCTCGTCGCGACCGGACGGACGTACTTTAGAGATCTCACGTTCGACCACCTCCGTCGCCTCCAGTTCGACCTGGAAACGACCGGCCTCGACCCGGAGCGCGACCGCATCTTCATGGTGTCCGTTCGCGATCCGAACGGTGTCTCGTCGGTGCTCGAGGTCACCGGCGAAGGAGACGCAGCCGAGGCGGACCTCATTCGCCGGCTCGTTGCCGCCGTGCAGGCGCACGACCCCGACGTGATCGAGAACCACAACCTGCACGGCTTCGACCTTCCCTTCCTCGACCGCCGCGCGCGCAAACTGGGGGTGGCGCTCACGCTCGGGCGCACAAGCGCGCGCGGGCTCGCCCAGCGCGGCGCGCGGCGGGGGGCGCCGAGTGGACGCGACGATGGTCGGCGCGTCCGATTCGTTGCGCCGGGGCGCGAGCTGATCGACACGCTCGACGCCGTGCGCCGCCACGATTTTTCGTCGCGCGATCTGCCGAGCTATGGACTCAAGGCGGTCGCGCGCCATTTCGGTATCTCGGGCCCCGAGCGCGAGCTGATCCCCGGCGCCGAGATCTACACCGTCTACCGCACCGACCCCGCGCGCGTGCGCCGATACGCGACGGCCGACGTCGACGAGGTCGCCGCGCTGTCGCGCATGCTCGGCGGCGCGGCGTTCGCGCTCGCGCGAATGGCGCCGCGGCGGTACGAGCGCCTCGCGGACGCCGGTGCGGCGACCGGTGTGATCGACCCGCTGCTCGTGCGCGCGTACCTGCGCGCCGGCATGGCGCTCCCCGCCCACGAAGCCGGCGACGGCACGGTGCACAGCGGCGCGGCGCTGCATCTGTTCGCGACGGGCGTCGCGCACCGCGTCGTGAAGGCCGACGTCGCGAGCCTCTATCCGTCGCTGATGCGCGCCTACCGCATCGGACCCAAGCGCGATCACCTCGGCGCGCTCATCGCGCTGGTCGATCGCCTCGTCGAGACCCGCCTCGCCGCGAAGGCGAGCGCGCGGGCCGCGCCGCCGGGATCGGCCGAGCGCTACGCGCACGAAGCCATGTCGTCGGCGATGAAGATCGTCGTCAACTCGGCATACGGCTATCTCGCCGCCGGAGGCGAGCTCACCCGGTTCGCCGACGTTCACGCGGCGAACGAGGTCACTCGCCGCGGCCGCGAGACGCTCGACCTGATGTGCCGCGCGCTGGCCGAGCGCGGCGTAACGCTACTCGAGGCCGACACCGACGGCGTCTACTTCGCCGTGCCCGAGGAGTGGACGGAGGCCAACGAGCGGCGCGTTGTCGCCGAGGTGGGCGCGCTGTTGCCGCCGCTCGTGCAGCTCGAGTTCGACGGGCGATATGCCGCCATGCTGTCGCACGAGCCGAAAAACTATGCCCTCGTGGAGTATGGTGGAACGCTCATCCTCCGCGGCGTCGCCTTCCGCTCGAGCCGCGCGGAGCCGTACGGCGAATCGTTCCTCCGGCGCGCCATTCGACACCTGCTCGCGGGCGACGTCATCGGCGTACGCGACGCATACCTCGAGACGCTCGACGCCCTGCGACTTCGAACCCTGTCCACCCACGACGTGTCGTCGCGCGTACGGCTCACGAAGACGCCGGCGCAGTATCTCGCGGTGCGCGAGAGCCGCCGGGAGCTTTCGTACGAAGCGATGCTCGCCAGCGGCCGGACGACGTGGAGCGTCGGCGACCGCGTCCGGATCTATCGGACGAAGGGTGGCTCGGGCGGCGTGGTCCCCGACCCCGGCGACGAGCATGCGAGTGGTGCCGGCGAGGACGCGCGCGCCTACGACGTGGAGCACTACTCGCGCGTGCTGCGCGATACCTTCGCCGCGCGGCTGGCGCGCGCATTCACGCCGGCCGACTTCGCGGCCGTGTTCGCGCATCCGGATCAGCTCTCCCTGTTCATGCCGTCGATCGCGGCGATCCGGCCGATTCTCACGAGGCAGTCCCCGGGAGCGTTCGGCGCGACAGATCCGGCCGCCGCTCCCCTTGCGTCGCAAGGGCGGGAGCCACACCTTCCCTAGTGTCACAAGGGGACTCAATGGCCGACGCTGAATCCGATCTCCTCCGCAGCAGTCTCGACCTGCTCATCCTCAAGGCCCTCAGCTGGGGTCCGATGCACGGCTACGCGATCAGCGAGTGGATCGAAGGCGCGACGTCGGATCTGCTGCTCCTCGAAGAGGGCACGCTCTACCCCGCGCTCCACCGGCTCGAGCGCCGCAAGTGGATCGCTGCCGAGTGGGGGCTGTCGGAAAACAACCGGCATGCCAAGTTCTATACGCTCAAGCCCGCCGGCCGCGCGCGATACCGCGCCGAGGCGACCGTCTGGCACCGCCACGCGGAGGCAATCGCCGTGGCGCTCCGGCGCACCTCCTCCGAGCTGCTATGACGCCCGGCCCGCGTTGGCGGCGCGTCTTTCGGCATCGCTCGGTCGAGCGTGAAGTCGACGACGAGATCGCGTTTCACATCGCCATGCGCGAGGAGAAGCTGCGCCGCCTCGGCCTCTCCGCCGATCGGGCGCACCGCGCGGCACTCGACCGGTTTGGCGACGCCGCCAAAGTGCGCGACGAATGCATCACCATCGACCGGCAATACGCACGCGAGGTACACCTCATGGAAACGCTCGCATCGGTGCTCTCGGATTTTCGGCTCGCGTTCCGGTCGTTTCGCAAGATGCCGGCGTTCACCGCCGTGGCGACGATCACCCTCGCCCTCGGAATCGGCGCGACGTCGGCGATGTTCAGTCTCGTCGACGGCATCCTGCTCCGTCCGCTCCCCTACGCGGAGCCCGGCCGGCTCGTGCGCTTCACACAGGCCTACCCGGAGATCGGGCTCGACTCCTGGGGACTGTCGCAGGAGAACGTCGCGATGTACCGCGACCGCGTACACGAGCTGCAGTCGTTCGCCGGCTACACCCGGCGCGGTGCCACGTATACCGGTGACGGCCGGCCCGAACGCCTGTCGGTGATCCGCGCAACGGGAGACTTCTTCACCGTGCTCGGAGTTGCGCCCGTGCTCGGACGCCCATTTGGACGCGCCGAGGACACGCCGCGCACCAACGACGTGGCCGTGCTCGCGTATGGATTCTGGCAGAGCCATTTCGGTGGCGATCGGAACGTCGTGGGCAAGACGATCGACCTCGACGGCCAGCCGACGCGGATCGTCGGCGTGATGCCGGCGAGCTTCACCTTTCCCCGCCCCGACGCGCAGGTCTACCTGCCGCTCGGGCTGGATCCGACGCGGAAGTTCGGGTGGTTTCTCACCGGCGTGGCGCGCATGGCCCCGGGCGTGACGGCCGATCAGGTGCGCCGGTCGTCGACGTCGCTCATGTGGGAGTGGGCGCGCGGGCAACCGGGCTTGCTCAAGGCAGGCGTCGATCCGCGCACGACGCGCATGACGACGACGATCGAATCGCTGCGCGACGCAATCACAGGCGACAGCAAGCGTCCGCTCGAGGTGTTGCAGGCGGCAGTGGTGCTCATGCTGCTCATCGCGATCGCCAACGTGGCGACGCTCCTGTCGAGCCGGTCGGCAGCCCGCGGTCGCGAGATGGCGCTGCGTAACGCTCTCGGTGCGACGCGCGGCCGCGTCGTGCGGCAACTGCTCACTGAGAGCGTTGCCCTGGCCTCGCTAGGGGGCGTGGCCGGCATCGCGCTCGCGTTTGTCCTCGTGCGGGCGATCACCCATTCATCGGCTGTATCGCTGCCGCGGCTCGGCGAAGTCAGCGTGAGCTGGCGGGTGCTGGGCTTCACGCTCGCCGTGTCCATCGCGGCGGGAATCGCGTTCGGTCTGGCTCCCGCGCTCGGCATGCTGCGCGGTGGTTTGGCGTCGCAACTGGCAGGCGGCGCGAAGGAAAGCGCGCACGGGCCGGCACGCCGGTTGAACAACGCGCTCGTCGTTGCCCAACTCGGCCTTTCCGTGGTGCTCCTCATCTCGGCGGGGCTCGTGCTCAAGAGCTTCGAGCGTCTGGTCGGAATGGACCTCGGATTCGACCCCGCGAACGTCACCGTGATCGCGATGCCGCTGCCGGCGAGGAAGTACACCGACAATCGCGCGGTGGTGATCGCCACGGCGCAGATCGTCGAGCGCCTGCGCGCGATTCCCGGCGTGCGCAGCGCGGCGATTGCGTGGACGCTGCCGTTCAGCGGCAACGTCAACACCGACGGCTATCTCGTCGAGGGGCACACGCCGACCGCGACGGCCATGGCGACGCAAACCGTCCAGATCGCGATTGGTCCGGGGTATCTGAGCACGCTGCGCATTCCGCTTCGCTTCGGACGAGACTTCAATGCCGCGGACCGCGACAGCACGCGGCCGGTCACGATCGTCGATGAGGCGCTCGCCAGCCGGTACTGGACGGGGGGCGACGCCGTCGGCAAGCGAGTGCGTCTGACCGGCGACACGACGTGGTTCACGATCGTCGGCGTCGCGGGGAGCGTTCGCGATCAAGACGTGGCCACGGAACCGATGCCGCACACCTACTTCCCCTTCGCGCAGGTACCGGACAGCCGGCCGGTGCTCGCGATTCGCACCGACGGAAATCCGGCGCCGGCGATCACCGAGATCCGTCGGACGATCGCCGAGCTCGAGCCGGGCGTGCCGCTCGACAACATCCGTTCGCTCGACGACTGGATCGGCCGCGCGCTCGACACGCGCCGGATCACCGAGCTGCTGCTCGTCGGGTTCGCGCTGCTGGCCGTGCTGCTCGCCGGCGTGGGGATCTACGGCGTGATGTCGCTCTACGTCACCAACCGGTACCGCGAGTTCGGCATTCGCCTGGCGATCGGCGCCGAGCCGCGCACGCTGGTGCAACTCGTGTTGGGCGAGGGGCTGGTGCTTGCCGTGACCGGCGTTGGGCTGGGGGTCGGCGGCGCACTGCTCGCCACACGCTGGCTGCGCGCCATTCTGTTCGACGTGAGCACCACCGACCCCGTCGTCTACACGACGCTGGCGGTGGGGCTACTCACGGTGGCCGCGGCGTCGTGCTATCTTCCGGCGCGGCGCGCGGCGCGGAGCGATCCGCTGCTGGCGTTGCGCGCGGAGTGAGCTGGCGCCGCCTCTACCGCGGCCACCCCGTCTGCGGCAGCGCCTTCGTGATCTTCAGCGCATTCCCGAAATAGACCTTCTTCAGCACGGCGTCCGGCAGATCGATGCCGTACAGCTTCCAGAACGCGTGGTAGTTCCGGTAGTAGTCGAAGTAGTCGTCGTTCGTCTCGAAGACGCGCCAGTAATATGGATACTCCTCGGGCTGGAAGGAGTCTTTGCCGAAGAGAATACGATCCTGGTATTTGACGAAGAAATCGTGCGCCACGCGCGGTTGCCGGCCGATGTCGTACAACACGGCGCCCACTTCCGTGTAGAGGTTCGGCATCTCGTCGAGCATCTTGCCGAGCCGGCCAAGGTCGTTGGCGTGCCAGCCCATGTGCGCGGCGACGAACGTCGTCTTCGGATGCTTCCGGAACAAGTTGTCGCGCTCCGTCATCAGCTGTTCGAAGCTCGGGAACCGGTCCTGCGGATAGCGGCGATCGCCGAACAACGACAGCTCGAGCCAGCGCTCGTTGGTGTTGTCGATCGGCTTGAAGAATTCCTGCGGGTCGGCGGTGTGGATGAACACCGGGATCCCGAGCCGCGCGCAGGCATCCCAGATCGGATCGAGCTCCGGGTCGTCGAGCTTGAGGCGCGAGCCGTCGGGCTTCTTCACCGTGAGGCCGAAGCTCTTCGGAATCTCGCCGACGCCGACCGCGCCGGCGGCGACATCCGATTCGAGCTGCGCCACCGCCTTCTCGGCCCATCCGGGGCCGACGTTCTGAAAGTTGATCCCCGCCAGCACGCGCACGCGGTCCTTCATCTTGTCCGACGCGCGAATCGCCGCGAGCGTGGTGCGCAGCCGCTCGCCCGACATGTTGTCCGCCGACACCATGAGGCGCACGTTCAAGCTGTCGAGCGCCGCACCGAGACTCGCCAGTCCCTCGCTCGTGCCGAGCAGCCCCTGCGGATGTCCGTGGTAATCGATTGCGGGATACTTCGCGGTCTTCACCAGATGCACCGGCGCGATGAGCGTCGAGTGCGGCCGATAGTCCACGATGCTCGGCGCCGGCGACTCGGGCGCCATGCAGCTGCGCGGGCGGATCTCGGTCGTACCGGCGGGACAGGATTCGCCGGGCTGAATGGCCGTGCCGCGCCCGCCTCCCCGGCCTCCTCGCCCGCCGCCCGGTTGTTGCGACGCGGCGGTTCCGCTGAGGATCAGGAGGGCACTCAGACCGAGAACGGCGGGGACGCTGCGCATGAAAGCTCCGGAGAACGTGAGAGCCGTAAACCTGTCACGATCGCGGGGTAGCAGGAACCCCTGCGTTGTGGGACGAAAACAACTGCCTTTGCCGCTGAGGCATATGAGAATCCTTGCCCTTCTGCTCGTGGCCGCGGCTTGTCAGAGAGCTCCGTCGGGCGGCGGGTGCCGTAGCTCGAATCACACCGCAGTCGTCGGACGCGGCAGCGTGAGCGTGAAACGTGAGCCCACGCCGAGCGTGCTCTCCACGGTGAGATCGCCATGCATCGATCGCGCGATGTCGCGGCTGATCGCGAGCCCGAGCCCCACGCCGCCGCCGCGGTTGGCAAGCCCGGCCCCGAGCTGAACGAATGCCTCGAAGATGGCGTCGTGCTGCTCCGCTGGGATGCCAGGGCCGTTATCGGCTACGTAAATCGCCACGTTGTCGTCGCGCACTACGGCGCCCAGCGTGATGCGGGCGCCGCGGTCGCCCGTGTACTTGACGGCGTTCATCACGAGGTTCAGCACGATCTGCCGCACGCGGTCGGCGTCGGCCCACACGACGGCGCCAGGCGCGTTCGCATTGCGCTCGAAGTGGAGCGTGCCGCCCTTGGCGGCACCGGCCAACATCTCGGTAACGTCCAGGAGGATCGGTTCGACGGGAACGGCGGCGAACGTGTACTTCATCTGGCCGCTTTCCGGGCGCACGAAGCTCAGGATATCCGTAATCATCTTGAGCAGATGCTGCTGGTTGTTCTTGATTCGCGTCAGGTCGAGGCGTTGTTCCGGCGTCACCGGGCCCCGCAGCCCCATCTCGAGGAGCTCGACGTACCCGCCGATCGCGTTGAGCGGCGTACGCAGCTCGTGGCTCATGCTGCCGAGGAACGTCGACTTCGCACGGTTTGCTGCGTCGGCGGCAACTCGGAGCGCCTCGGTCTCCCGAAAGAGTCGGGCGTTCTCCAGGGCGAGGGCGCAGCGATCGGCGAGGTCCCACGCCATGATGATCTCCTCCTCGTTGACGGCGCGATCACCCTCGCGGCTGACGAAGGTGATCGTCCCCAACAGCGCAGCCCGAGCGATGAGTGGAACGATCAGCAATGCGCCGAATCCGAGACTGCGCAGCACGGCCAGGTTCTCTTCACCGTGGGATTTTCCGACGAGCGCAATTGCCGTCTGCTCGGGAATCACCAGCGCCTCTTTGCTGCCCGAGCGAATGATGGCCGGAGCGCCGATCGGATCGTCGGTGTTAGGATACCAGTGGTCGACCATGTCGCGCGCCAGCGCCTGCTTCGTCGGATCGGGATGTACGACGCCCAAGCGGTGGATGGATCCGTTCGGCTCGACGACGTCCACGATGCACCACGCGCCCTCGCGCGGTAGCGCGCGCCGCTGGACCACGCCGCGGGTGGCATCTTCGTCGAGCGACATGGCGAGCTCACGGCTCGCCATCGACAAGTAGCTGGACCGCCGGGTCGCCTCGGTCGCGCTCCGCGCGTTGTCTTGCTCGCGCAACGCGCCGATCAGCAACCGCTCGGCGATGCTGCGTTGGACGGCACGTTCCTCCTCGACGGCCGTGACGTCGCGCACCTCCACCATCAGCCCGTCGGGCTCGGAGCTCACGGCAGGTACCGGCCACACCGAGCAACTCCACTGGGTCGCATTACTGTTCGGCTGCGCGATCAGCTCGTCGCGAATCGGCTTGCCGTCAACGAGCGAGCGGTCGAGGACAAGGTTCAGCCCTTTTTGGGCGTCGACCGACAGTTGGAACTCGCGAAACGCTGCGTTCGCGTAACGGACAACGTGATCCGGTCCCTCGGTGACGGCAAAGGCCACCGGCGAGAATTCCAGGTGCCGCGCCAGTGACGAAGCTACCGCGACGTCAACGCTCAGGCGGCCGAACGTCATGAGGTCATTCGCTCGGACTGACCGCGTCGGCGGGCGCTCGGACTAGATTCGGTACGCCCGTCGTGATTCCGTGATACCCTTCGAGCGATTCACCGATGATTGCCCCAGTGCCGGTCAGCTCGTAGGCCCGGAAGTCCGTGGCGTGATCGCTGCCACGCATCTTCACGACGGCCAGCACCTTTCGGAGATGTCCGTCGATTTCCACGTATCGCTGCACGAAGATGTCGTCGGTGATGAACGACACCCGCTCGGAGGTGAAGCGAACGCCGGGATAGGGATCGATAACCTCGGCGGTCATCATGACCGTGACGCCCGTCGCCGTGAGCGCGCCGACCAGGCGATACAGCGATTCCCGGAAGTCTTCGCGATACGACGGCGCCAGCGCGACCTCGAAGCCGGAGAGCGAATCAATCACGACCCGCGTGGCTCCCACTCGCTTCACGGCGCCGCGAACCTCATCTAGCGTTTCGTCCACCGACAGATCCAGGGGACGAAGGTACGTGACGGCGAGCTTACCCTCGGCGACCATCTTTGAAAAGTCAACCAAGTTGGTCTTCGCGCGCGCCAGGTACGTTTCCGGATATTCCTCGAACACCGCGACGACGCAGCGCTCGCCCTCGCTCAGGCCCTGCGCCACGAATTGGGTGGCGAAGGTCGTCTTGCCGCTGCCCGCCGGACCGGTGAGCAACACGACGTCTCCGGCGGGAATGCCTCCGCCGGTCATCTCGTCGAGCCCGGGCACTCCAGTTGCCAGCCGCCGGTTCGACCGAACCACGCGTTCATTCGCATGCTCGGGAATGCGCGGGAAGACCTGCATCCCCGCCTGCGTGATGCGGATGGTGTGCAGCCCGGGCATCGGACTTCTCCCGCGAACTTTCACGGCGCGTAGCTTTCGCGTTGTCGAATTGCGATCCACGTCCTCGGACAGCCAGAGAATCGAATCCGCCACGGTGAACACGGGATGGCGGCGCTCCGACTCGGCATACTCGCCAATCAGGAAGGACGTGACTTCCCAGCTCGTCAATTGCTGGGCGAGGTGCTGAACGAATCGCGCCATCGCCACGTCTGCCCCGCCGTTCGACTGCCCCTCGCCCAGGATCGTCCGAAACGAGTCGACCGCGACGAACGAGGGTTTGGTCTTACTCACTTCGGTGACGATGCGCCTCAGCACCGCTTCCAGGTCGCCGCTCGCCGCCTCAGCGGTGAGATTCACGAAACGAATGGCGGAGGGAACCTTTTCCGGATCGAAAAACGCGAACTGGCGCTGGTAGCGGATCAGCTTGATCGTCGGCTCGCCGAGTACCGTGAAGTAAATGGCGGGCTGTGCGTGCGTCGCGTTGGCGAAGAGCATCTGCTGGACGAGCGTCGTCTTTCCAGCCCCGGGCGCGCCGGCGACGAGGTTAAAAGAATACTCACAGAGCCCGCCGCCGAGCACCGCGTCGAGTCCCGGCACGCCAGTAACGATGTTCCGGATGAATTGAAACTCGGAAGCGGTCATGGTCGTTGTCCGTTGCTTGACGCAGAAGAAGGTGGTCCATCGAGGTCGAGAAGACTCAACGCCATGTCGGGGCCGACGAGACTGCCCAGAACATCGAGGAGTCGTGCGAGCAGCGCTTCGAGCGCCGCCGTGACCGTGGGAACGCCGTGAGACGCGACACCGGCGACGACCGCGTCGAGCGACCCCACGGCGTGCGACGAGCGGAGCGCCAATAAGACGGGATCCGCTTCATCCGTCGGGCCGAGCACTCGGACGAGCAATGCGTTGTACCCGTCATCGCCGACGGAGCGCCGCAGATTTTCGGTGATCCGTGTGCACAGCGCCTGCATCGCGAGGCCGGCCGACTCGGGCTCGCCGGCTCCGGCGACCTCGCGCGCGAGGAGCCGGCGAGCGGTGTCTCGCGCCACCGGCGATGGCGCGCTCGTCATGCCTGCCAACGCGCCGCCGCGATCGTCCTGGATGACGAATTCGATTGGGATTCCCGAACGTCGATTGGGAAGTTCTTCATGAGAGCGCCGGCTGGGAAAGGCGTCGCCCGGACACCTGTATCCGGCCTCCGCGCGGAGGCACATGAAACGTGCGAGCCGGTATGATCCTCCCGCACAGGGCCCCTTGATGACCCTGCAGGGAAGTTACGCAGTTTCCGCTCCACGATCGAGCCCCAGCGCGCAAAGTCGACGTTCGGTCAGGTTCGTGCAAGAATCGCTGGCGGGGCTCATGGGGGCCGCCCGGCATTATCCGAGTACATGAATACCGAGGCACCATGCGACTGGCTGACTTCATCGAAGGGAACACGGAACCCATCCTCGCTGAGTGGGTGGCGTTCGCCGAAACCTGCGGCCCCGCCGGCGAATCGATGGATCTGGAGGGTTTGCGTGACCATGCGCTCGAGATGCTACAGAACATCGTGACGGACCTCCGGACGCCGCAGACCCCCGCCGAACAAACCGAGAAATCAAAGGGCAACGCCGAGCCGACCACGCCGGGGATCGATACTCCCGCCGAGGTACATGGCGCGGGACGCGCGGAGAGCGGCTTCACCGTCGGTGAAATGGTCTCCGAATACCGGGCGCTCCGCGCGAGCGTCATTCGCCTCTGGACGAAGGCGAACGGCACCCTCACCGGCGGGGACCTCGGGGACTTGATGCGGTTCAATGAAACGATCGATCAGGCGCTCGCGGAATCCATTACCCGGTACACCGAGGATCTCGATCACTCGAAAGAGATGTTCCTTGCCATCCTCGGCCACGACCTTCGAACGCCACTTGGCGCGATCACCACGGCATCGCAGTACATGCTCGACACCGGCGAGCTGGTCGAGCCGCACCTGACGCTCGCGACACGCATCGCGCGTAGTGCACGGCGGATGAACCACATGGTCCAAGATCTGCTCGATTTCACGCGCAGCCGGCTCGGGTCCGGCCTGCCCATCACCCGCGCGCCGATGGACATGGGGAAGACCGTGCATCAGTCGGTCGAAGAGATCGCCGCGGCGCATCCGGAGAGCGTAGTGCAGTGCGAAACCTCCGGCGAGCTGCACGGCGATTGGGACTGCGCGCGCATCAGCCAGATGATTGCCAACCTGCTCGGCAACGCGGCGCAGCACGGCGCACCCAAGTCGACGATCAACGTCACGGTGCGTGGCGAAGCGAAGGACGTGATCATCAGCGTCCACAACCGCGGCGCGCCCATTCCCGCCGGCGACATCCGGGGGCTGTTCAGTCCACTCAAGCGACTGAATTCCGGCGAGGTCGCGGCAGCGGGCTCGAACAACCTTGGGCTGGGTCTGTACATCGCCGAGCGCATCGTCACCGCGCATGGCGGCACGATCGACGTCACGTCCTCAGAGGACGCCGGCACGTCGTTCACGGTGTGCCTGCCGCGGTGATTCACAGCTCTGAGGCGCCGCCTGGCACGGCACTGCGAGCACGGTCGAGTGGTCCCAATCCAGTTCATAATCATTTGGTTGGTGTCGTTTGCCATGGTAGTGCGGGAATAGCCGCCGCTGCGCGAGCGTGGCGGAGCTCTTGCGTTCTCTCGGCGGGTTGGCCCCGCCCCTGTGGAGGAACAATGGCAGTCCCTACCCCGCGCACCCCTCGTCGTCCCGTCGTCGCCAGGTCGTTGGCGTCCGCGGGATCCGTCTCGGTCGTGCTGAGCGATTCGCAGGACATCGTGGCGACGAGCGTGCTCGCCGTGACACCAACCGGCCTCCGTGCGATACCGCACGTCGGACGCGCCGACGCGGCCAGCGTCGTCGTCGGCCAGCTCGCCGACGAGAGCGACACCGTGTTGATCGCCTGGTCGCGTGCGCCCGCCGACCGCAACGCGACCGTCACGCTCTCGATCGAACAGTCAGGCCGTCTGCTCGCCGACGTCGACGTCGGACCGAACATCGCCGCCGACGTGCCGGAACAAATCGTCGACGCCTGCAGCGCCTACGTCCTTCGCCTCCGGGTTCGGCACGGCCAGCTGATTCCCATGGTGCCTCCCGCCGACGCGGTCGTCTCGCTCGACGGCATCGCGCGTTGGTTGTCCGCGTCCTAGGCGGGCGTTGGAAGTCCAAAGTGCTCGACGATGCGCTCCGCCACATGATCAGCCGACAGCGCGCTGTTCTCGAGGCGCAGATAGTCTGCACGTCCGTCGAACCGCCCCGCCGAGTTGAGCTGGTACGCGAGGTCGTCGGCGAGTAGCCGCGCTCTCGATGCACCGAGGTCGCGCTTGGACGGTTTCTCAGCCAAACGAAACTCCGTCTCGTTGCGCCGCAACCGCTCGTCTTGCGTGGCCTCCAGCTCGACGAAGCACACCCGCCCGCCGCGAGCGCGGAAGATCTCCGCGAGCTCCTCCACGAACGCGTCGTCGGATTCTCGATCGAACGCCCACACGTACGTGAAGATGAGGCCCGGCAGCTCGCTCGATGCAACCTCCTCGAAGATGCGGCGGCGAAATTCTCGATTGAGCCTGGCGAAGGGAGGGCTGCCGAACGGGAAGAAGCGAAGAATGAGGTCGATCGTATGATGATTGTGAAACAGCCGCAGATCGGTGCGGCGCGCCAGCGCGGTGCCGACGGTCATCTTGCCGACCGCCGGCGGGCCGACGATGAACACGAGCGTCGGCGTCATGCGGGAGCTTCCGTGAGCGTCTTGTACCACAGCAGTTGCACCTCGTCGGGAAACTCCGGGTAGGCGCCGATAGCGGCTCGCTCGAGCGCGAAGCCGTGACGCTGGTAGAACCGGCAGGCGCCCGCGTTCACGTCCTGCGTCTCGACTTTCAACGTCCGCGCGCCGCGACGGCGCATCGCGCTCTCGACCGCGGCAAGGAGCGCAGCTCCGACGCCTTGGGCTCGCACGTCAGGCGACACGCGGATGTCCCAGAGCAGCGCGAGATCGTCGCGCCCGTCGAGCATGTCGAAGTCGTTCGATCGGAAGATCGCGACCGCGCCGCCGATGCAGCGTCCGTGAGCCCGCGCCGTGAAGAAGACCCAGTCCGAAACGTCGAAGCGCGTGGGCCAGTCCAGGGGGCCGTTCCCGGGGATCGCGTCGTAGTCCTTGGTCGTGGAAACGCCAGAGCTCACGGGCATCTCGAACGCGATCGGCACGCGCGCGTAGTCGGTGAGCACGGATGCTCCCTCTTCAGCAATCTCAAAGCGCATTGATTCCGACGAGCAGCGGCGCCGGCGCGTCGTAGAATTCTTTCGTCATTCTCGTCGCGAAGCTGGGCCGTCGCCGCCGCGTCGTCAATTCCACCAGCGGCCGGCGAACCCTTTCGAAACTCCCGCTGTCGTATCCTCGTACTTGCTCCTATCGCCAACCGATACGTCGCTCCACCTTCTCCTATCGACATCCGATAGAGGACCCGTGCCGCCAGCCCAGACCAACCTGCTCCAAGGAACGCTCGATCTCCTTATCCTGAAAGCACTTGCCTTGGGCGAGCTGCACGGGTTGGGAGTGTCTAGACGAATCGAGCAGATCACCCGCGGCACCTTCGACGTCGGCCCGGGATCGCTCTTCCCTGCCCTCCACCGCCTCGAGGCGGCGGCGCGGCTGGCGTCCCGCTGGGGCCCCTCGGAGAACAACCGGCGCGCCAAGTATTACACGCTCACCGCCGCCGGCCGGCGACAGCTCGACGTGGAAACGGGAAACTGGAAGCACATCGCCATCGCCATCAGCTACGCACTCGAGGCCACCTGACATGTCCGTCTTCTCGCACTTCCGCACCTCCGTGCGCAACGTCGCCGGCCGCGCCACCGTCGAGCGCGAGCTCGACGACGAGCTGCGCAGCTATCTCGACCTGCTCATCGCCGAGAAGGTCAAAGCGGGCGCGTCGCCCGACGAGGCGCGACGCGCGGCACTGCTCAAGGTGGGCGGCATCGAGCGCGTGAAGGACCAGGTGCGCGACGAGCGCCCCGGCATGATGTTCGAGAGCGCGGGGCGCGATCTGAAGCACGGCCTGCGGCTGCTGCGCCGGTCGCCGGGCTTCGCCGCCATCGCCATCGTCACGATCGCGCTCGGCATCGGCGCCACGAGCGCGATCTTCAGCGTCATCAACGCCGTGGCGCTCAAGCCGCTGCCCTATCCCAATTCCGACCGGCTGGTCTTTCTCACCAGTCAGTTCCCCACGCTCGGCTTCGACAAGTTCTGGATCTCGCCGCCGGAGTATCTCGAGCTGCGCGAGCGGTCGAAGTCGTACACCGACGTCGCGGCCTATCGTATCACGGCCGTGAACGTGAGCGACGGAACGCGCCCCGAGCGCGTCAACGCCGTCGCGGTCACGGCCAACATGTTCAACGTGCTCGGCGTGCAGCCGCGGCTCGGTCGCGCGTTCACGGCCGAGCAAGATCTTCCGACCTCGGAGCCCGTCGTCATCCTGTCCGACAACTTGTGGAAGCGCGCGTTCGGCGGTGAGAGCTCGATCATCGGCAAGCAGGTCGAGGTTCAGGGACGAAAGCGCACGGTGATCGGTGTCGCGGCGCCCGGCTTCGACCTGCACGATGCGGCCGCCGACGTCTGGCTCCCGATGGGACTCGACCCGGCCAACCGGCAGAATCGCGGATCACACTATTTGTATCTCGTCGCACGGCTGAAGCCGAGCGTGACGCGCGGACAGGCGGAGTCGGAGCTGCTGTCGCTCATACGGCAATGGGGCACGATCAATCCCGGCACGCACACGCCGAACGACTCGACGCACCGGCTGCAGCTCGCGCCGCTGCGCGACGAGGTGATCGGCAACGTTGCCAAAGCGCTGTGGATCCTGCAGGGCGCCGTGCTGCTCGTGCTGATGATCGCGTGCGCGAACGTCGCGAACCTGTTGCTCGTGCGCGCCGAAGGACGGCACAAGGAGTTCGCGATTCGCACCGCGCTCGGCGCGGGACGCGGGCGCATTCTGCGGCAGTTCATGGCGGAAGGACTCGTGTTGACCACCGTCGGAGCGGCGCTCGGGTTGTTGCTCGCGCACTGGGGGCTCGCCGCGCTGCTGTTGGCGAATCCGCAGAGCATTCCGCGCTCGGCGGAGATCGCGATCGACCCGCGCGTGCTGCTGTTCACGTTTGTCGTCGCGATTCTGACGGCGAACATCTTCGGCTTGGCACCGCTGCTCCATCTCGGACAGAGCGCCGTGGCCGCGGCGATCAAGGAGGGCGGTGCGCGCACCACGGCGAACGCGACGCGCAACCGCGTGCGCCGCGGACTCGTCGCGGCCGAGATTGCGCTGGCCGTGATGCTCGTGGTGGGCGCGGGGTTGTTGTTGCGGAGCTTCCACAATCTCACGGCGGTGGACGCGGGCTTCGACGCGCGCAACGTCGTGACGTTCGGCGTCTTCCTGCCGCAGGCGACGTATCCGCAGGCCGATCGTCGCGCGCAGTTCGAGGACGAGCTCGCGCGCAAGCTGCGGGCGATACCCGGCGTGCAGGATGTGGCGGCCATGACGGGCCTGCCGCCCAACCGCCAGGTGAACGCGAACGACACCGAATTCGAGAACGTGCCGATGGGTCCGGGACTCCCGGCCGCGAACGTCGACTACTACAACACCACGAGCGTGCGCTACTTCGAGGCGATGAAGATTCCCATCCTCAAGGGGCGGGGCTTCACGCCGGGCGACGTCGGCGGCGCGGGCGTGGCCGTGGTCAACGACGCCCTGGCGAAGCGCTTCTACCCGAACACCGACCCGATCGGCCGGCGCATTCGCTCGTCGGGGCCGGCGAACGCGCCCTGGTTCACGATCGTGGGCGTGGCGAAGGACGTGAAGCAAGGTGGGCTCGATCAGAAGGTCGGCACGGAGCTCTACTTCAACATCGAGCAGG
Source organism: Gemmatimonadota bacterium (assembly GCA_028287235.1). Classification (GTDB taxonomy): domain Bacteria; phylum Gemmatimonadota; class Gemmatimonadetes; order Gemmatimonadales; family Gemmatimonadaceae; genus JAQBQB01. Next base: position 309,442 of record JAQBQB010000028.1, read on the forward strand.
GTCCGCACGTCAACGGCTTCGCGCCGAACGCATTGAACTTCGTCGTGCGCTCCGCGCGGCCGGCCGACGCGCTCGCGCCGGCGATCCAGAGCGCGGTGCGCTCGATGGACCCCGGCCTGCCTGTGGTACAGCTTCGCTCGATGGAGTCGGTGTTCGGCGACTCGGTGAGCCGCCAGCGATTCCTTTCGCTGCTGCTCGGCATCTTCGCCGGCGTCGCGCTGTTGTTGGCGATGATCGGAACGTACGGCGTGTTGTCGTACCTCGTCACCGAGCGGCGGCGCGAGATCGGCATTCGCGTCGCACTCGGCGCGAGCGCGGCGGGAATCGCGCGGCTCGTGCTGCGGCAGGGGCTCACGATCACGGTGGCCGGGATCGCGCTCGGGCTCGTGGGCGCGCTGACGCTGGCGCGCGTGACGCAGTCGCTACTCTTCGGCGTGTCGCCGACCGACCCGCTCACCTACTTCGCGGTGGGCGGGGTGATCCTCGCAGTGGCGCTCATCGCGTGCATGGTGCCCGCGCAGCGAGCGATGCGGGTGGATCCGCTGGTGGCGATTCGGAACGAGTGACGCGATAGGGCTCGTCGTCAGACCATCACCGCACCGCCGGCGACGTCGAGAATGATGCCGGTGAGCCACGACGACTCGCCCGACGCAAGGAAGAGCGCGGCGCGTGCGACGTCGTCGGGCGTGCCGAGTCGCGGAATGGGATGCAACTCGGCGAGCTTCGTCTGAACGGCTTGTGGGATCCGCTCGGCGTTGCGCGCGGTCAGGATCGTTTCGGGCGCGATGCAGTTGGCGCGAATGCCGAAGGGGCCCGCCTGCGCGGCGACGTCCTGGGTGAGTATCTGCACGCCCGCCTTCGCCGCGGCATAGGGAATGGGCGCGTTGGGATGCGGCCGGCGCGCCGCGGCGGACGAGATGGTGATGATGTTGCCGCTGCCGCGCGTCTTCATGCCCGGCAGGAAGCTCTTGAGCGTGAGAAACGTGGCGGTGAGGTTGCCGTCGACGGCGGCGCGCCACGCCTCTTCGCTGGTCTCCTCGAGAGGCCCGGGCGGTGCGGGGCTGCCGCCCGCGTTGGCGACGAGCAGGTCGAGGGCGCCGAATCGTTCCTCGATTTGCCGGCGCATCGCTTCGATCTCAGCGAATTGCGTGACGTCGGCCGTGACGGCCATGGCGGTGCCGCCGTCACGCTCGATCTCGGCGACGACGGCGTCGAGCGCGCGCACGTCTCGGCCGTGCACCGCCACCGCGGCTCCCTGATGCGCGAACAGGCGCGCGATGGCTTCTCCAATCCCGCGCGAGCTGCCGGTCACGAGCGCGACCTTCCCGTCGAGTGCGGCCATGGATCCTCCGTTGATTTCGTTATACCATCAGTCTACTTTCGTTATACACTAAGTCAACTTCGATATTCTCGCCCAGGAGCTTCCGTGCCACTCACCCAGCTGCTGCTCATCCTCCTTCGCACACTGGCCGGCGCGCAGGTCGTCGTCGGCATCGGGCTCTGGACGGGCCATTGGTACGGCATCGTCGGCGTGCATCGCACCGTCGGTGTCGCGTTCGTCGTCACGCTCTGGGTGCTGGCGGGGCTCGCGCTCGCGCGGCGGCGATCGACCGGGGTGGCGGTGGTCGCGATTCTTTGGGGCGTTGGAGTCGCGGCCTTCGGTTTCATGCAGCAACGCATCTTGCCGGGCGATCTGCATTGGATCGTGCGGGTGGCGCACCTGGCGATCGGTGTCGTGGCCATGCCGATCGCTGCGCTGTTGGCGCGGGAGTCGTGAGGGTTGGGGCAAGGAGCAGCCTCGTCATTCCGAGGAGCAGCGCGACGAGGAATCTGCCGTCGCGTACTCGGGGACGAGTGTTGGTGCGGTCGAGTAGATCCTTCGCTTCGCTCAGGATGACATCGGCTTCGCTCGGGATGACATCGGCTTCGCTCGGGATGACATCCGCTTCGCTCGGGATGACATCCGCTTCGCTCAGGATGACATCGGCTTCGCTCAGGATGACATGGGGCTTCGCTCGGGATGACATGCGGCGCCGCTCACGCTAGAATCCGGACACGATGCCACCCCGCCGATGAGCCCACGGCCCTACACGCCGGTCGAGCGCCAGAAGACCGTGGACGCCGGTCGCGAACGGATTCTCACCGGCGCGCGCGAGTTGCTGATGGACGACGACGCGGAAGGATTTTCGATCGACGCGGTGGCGCGGCGCGCGGGCGTGTCGCGCATGACGGTCTACAACCAGTTCGAGTCGAAGGCCGGATTGCTCGAAGCGTTGTTCGACTCGATCGCGGCGCGTGGGCCGTTCGGACAGATGAGCGACGTCTTCGCGCAGAAGGATCCAGTGGCGGCACTGGACGATTTCATCGCGCTCTTCGGCCGCTTCTGGACGCACAGCCGCCGTGCGCATCTGCGCCTCCGCGCGGCGGCGGCGAACGATCCGGAGCTCGCGGCGGCGCTCGAGAGCCGCAACGACCGGCGGCGTCACGGACTCGTGGAGCTCGTGCGCCGGATCTCGAAGAAAGCGAAGCCCGTCGTTCCGCACGACGAGGTCGTGAACGTGCTGTTCGTGCTGCTCAATTTCGATACGTTCGACGCATTCGCTGGAGCGGATCGTGCGCCGAACGACGTGGTGGCGCTCGTACAACGCCTGGCGCACGCGGTGCTCGGCCTGCCCAAGAAGCGCGCACGCAAGCGGGTGTCGAAGGCGTAGCGCAACGGCCTGAAGCGGCGCGGCGCGTGCCGGGAGAGGATCTTGCACTCCGTACCGAGATGACCCAGCTCAATCCGATCATCCGCGCGTTGCGCGGAGACGAAGCGCAAGAGTTCCTCGCGAGCCACCATGTCGGCCGCATCGCGTTCTCGCTCCACGACCGGGTCGACATCGAGCCGTTGCACTACGTCTACGAGGCGCCGTGGATCTTCGGCCGCACCAGCGCGGGCGCGAAGGTGCTCACGCTGGCCCACAACCGCTGGTGCGCGCTCGAGGCCGACGAGGTGCTCGGCATGTTCGATTGGAAGAGCGTCGTCGCGAAGGGACCGTTCACGCCACTCGACCCCGCGTCGGCCGTGGACGACTACGATCGCGCGCTCACGGCCCTCCGCAGGTTTCTTCCGAGCACGCTCACCGACGACGATCCGACGCCGCACCGGAACATCCTGTTCGCGGTGCATGCGTCGGAGATCTCGGGGCGATGCTCGGTGTCGCACGGCGAGAGCGATGGGAGCGACGAGAACGATGGGCTCGCGACGGCGTAGACAGACTCTCGCCGAATCGAGATCAGCTCGCCGGCTGAAGCGCCGTCGCTGCATGGCGCGCTGAGCCCCGAGTCTTCTCGGCGATCGGAGCGATGCGCGCACGGCCATAGGCGACGAAGGCACAGAACAATCCGACGACGAACGGCGCCAATGCGGGTTTGATCGAGCCGCCCGCACCGGCCATCGAGATGCCGATCGCGCCGCTCATGATGATCACGAGCCCGCCCGCCGCGGCCGGTGTGAGATAGGGACGAACGCGCAACAGCGCCGGGAAGATGAGGCCCAGCCCGCCGGCGAGCTCACACACGCCGATGAAGCGCAGGAACGCGCCAGGGAGTGCCATCTCCTTCGTCATTGCGGCGATCGGCATCACCAGCTTCATCCCGCCGGCGAATACGAAGATGAGAGCGAGGAGTACCTGCACGGCCCAGAGTGCCGCGCTCAACTTGGAGTGGTCTTCGTCGTTCCGGCGCAGTGTGTTGGATGGCATTGTCGTATCTCCTCTCGGTCGGGGTGAAGCGAGGCCGCCGGCCGGAGGGGCCGAGCGTGAACCTGCGCTCTACAGAGACGTCGAACGGGCCGGGGCGAAATCGACACCGGGGAGGGCGTAGATTTCCCTCATGTCTGCTCCTACGCCGACCCCCACTCCATACGAGCTCCTCGGCGGCGACGCCGGAATTCGGCGGCTCGTCGACCGCTTCTATGATTTGATGGACAGCGCGCCCGAGGCGGCGAACGTCCGCGCGCTGCACGCCGCCAGCCTCCAGGCGTCGCGCCAAAAGCTGTATCTCTACCTCACCGGGTGGACCGGCGGCCCGCAATGGTACGTCGAGCAGCGCGGCCACCCGCGCCTACGCATGCGGCATGCGCCCTTCCCCATCGCCACGCGCGAGCGGGACGAGTGGCTGTGGTGCATGGACCAGGCGTTGAGCGAGCATTCGATGCCCGACGCGCTGCGCGAGAGCCTGCGGCAACAGCTGCACGCGCTGGCGGACCACATGCGGAACCGCGAGGACGCGGTCGGATAGCTCCAGGGCGGCGACTTGCGGTCGTGCTGAAATTTCACTATGCTTCCACTCACCTGATGACTGGAAGGCGACATGGCGCGCAGTCGGTTCGAGAGACCTCGCTTCCTCACACTGCCCTGGCGCTCGCGGGCGGCGATCGCGCGCGACGTCGACGCTGAGCTGAGCTTTCATCTCGAGATGCGGACGAACGAGCTCATGGCGCAGGGGCTCGGGTCCGACGAAGCGCGACGGCGCGCGACTGAAGAATTCGGCGACATCGAGTTCACGCGCGCCTATTGCCGCACGCTCGACCAACGCGGAGACCGTGCAGCGCGCGCCGCCGATTGGCTCGCCGAATGGCGGCAGGACGCGCACTACGCATTCCGTACGCTGCGCCGCAGCCCAGGCTTCGCCATCGTGTCGCTGGTCACGCTGGCGCTCGCGATCGGCGCGAACAGCGCGATCTTCACCGTCGCGCGCGCCGTGCTCCTGAAGCCGTTGCCCTACGGCGCGCCCAACGGACTCGTGACGCTGTTCGAGAGTTGGCCGGGACGTCCGTCCGACCACACCCCGGTGTCGCCGGCGAATTTCGTCGATTACAAGGCGCAGCAGCATTCGTTCGTCGACATGGCGCCGTACCTGGGATTGGGCTCGGTGACGTGGCGCGCCGAGAACGCCGATCCCGCCGCGGTGAGCGCGCTCGCCGTCGCGCCCAATCTGTTCGGCGTGCTGCAGGTGCCGGCGCTTCGTGGACGCACGTTCACCGCGGGAGAGGACGCGCCAGGTGCCAATCTCGTGGTGGTCATATCGTACGCGTTCTGGCAGCGCGCGTTCGGAGGCGACGTCGCGAGCATCGGTCGCCGCATCTCGCTGAACGGGCGGTCGTACGAGCTGATCGGCGTCATGCCGCGCGACTTCACGCTCGGCCTGGGCGAAGACCTATGGATGCCGCTCGATCTGAGCGACGCGACGGCCGACCCCGTGCGATCGCGGAAGCAACATTACCTGCACGTCGTGGGGCGCCTCGCGCCGGGGATGACGATCGACGCCGCGCGCGCGGACTTGCTCGCGGTAGCGCGACGGTTGGCGGCGGAGTATCCGGAGGCGAACACCGGCCGGTCCGCCTTGTTGCTGCCGCTGCACGAGGTGATGACCGGCAACCTTCGTCCGGCGCTGCTGCTGTTACAAGGCGCCGCGGCGATGGTGCTGCTCATCGCCTGCGCGAATCTCGCCAACCTCACCCTCTCGCGCACGTTGGGCCGGCGGCGTGAGCTGGCTCTGCGCGCCGCGCTCGGCGCCGGCCGCGCGCGGCTCGTTCGACAGTTGATCGCCGAGTCTGTGTTGCTGGCGCTCGCGGGCGGCGCGATTGGAGTTGGCCTCGCCGTGGTCGCGACGCGCGCGCTGTTGTCGCTCAATCCCGACGCGCTGCCCGCGATGTTCAGCTCCGGCGTCGACGTCGGCGTGCTGGCGTTCAGCCTCGGCCTGTCGGTCGCGACCGGTCTGCTGTTCGGGCTGGTGCCCGCCCTCGATGCGGCGCGCGCGAATCTGCACGACGCGCTCAAGGAAGGTGGACGCAGCGCCAGCGGCGGCCGCGGGCCCGAGCGCGTGCGGCGGGCGCTGGTCGTTGCGCAAGTCGGGTTGGCCGTGATGCTGCTCGTCGGCGCCGGGCTTCTGGTGCGGAGCTTCGGTGAGCTCGCGCGCGTGCAACTTGGTTTCGATCCCGACCATGTCCTCACCGCGCAGCTCAGGGCGAGCGGCGCACAATATGATTCGTCGTCTGCGATCAACCACTTCTACGACGGCGTGCTCGACGACGTGGCACACGCACCGGGCGTCGTCGCCGTCGGTGCGATGACGTTGCTCCCCACCGGCGGCGCCGTCGGCTCGACCGTTCGCGTGGAGGGCGAGCCGGTGGACGAACGGAATCTGCCGGAGATCGGGTACGTCGCGGTGCGTGGAGAGCTGTTCAAGGCGATGCGCATTCCGATTCTCGCGGGGCGCGCGTACGATGCGACGGACCTGGCGAGCGGACCGAAGACCACGATCGTCAACGAGGCGGCCGCGAAACGATTCTTTCCGGCGGGTGACGCCGTGGGCCGGCGAATTCGCATCGGGCCCAACCCCAACGGCGAATGGATGACGATCGTCGGCGTGGCGGGCGACATTCGGAACGAGGGACCGGGCGTTCCGGCGAGACCGATGCTGTATGCCAACCACCGGCAGGAGGCGTGGGACCGCTCGCTGGCGGTCGTGGTGCGAACGGCGGGCGATCCGCAGACCGCCGCGCCGGCCCTCCGCCGAGCCGTGCGGACGATGGACCCGTCGCTCGCGATCCGTGATATCAAAACTCTAAACGACGTCGTGGGCGCGAGCCTGGCGCCGCGCCGGTTCGCTCTCGGGCTCGCCGCGTGCTTCGCGGCGATCGCGCTGCTGCTGGCGGCGATCGGGATCTACGGCGTGCTCGCGTACATGGTGGCGACGCGCACGCGCGAGCTCGGCGTGCGAATCGCGCTCGGCGCAACCTGGCAGAACGTGTTGGGGCTCGTGATGCGGCAGGGATTGGGCTGGTCGCTGCTCGGCCTCGTCGTCGGCGTCGCCGGCTCGATCGCGGGTGGACGCGCGCTCGGCGGCATGTTGTTCGGCGTGAGCCCGCTCGACCTGCCGACGTATGCAACGGTGGCGATCGGGTTGCTGATCGTCGTCGGCGTGGCGTGCGCCGTTCCGGCGCGTCGGGCAACGCGCGTCGATCCGCTCACGAGCATGCGCGCGGAGTAGGTGTCCGCGTCGTTCCGACGTGGGTTGCGCCCAGGCCGGGCGGTGTAGAGTTTCGGAAATGCAAACCTTGCTGATCGAGGACGACTCCGCGGTGTACGGCGCGGCCTCGCCCGCCGGCGACCGGCGCGCCAAGATCGGCGCCGTCATTCGCGTGGCGAGCGGCAACTTCCTCGAGATGTACGACTTCATCGTCTACGGCTACTACGCCGGGTACATCGCGAAGACGTTCTTTCCGGCGAACAGCGAGTTCGCGTCGCTCATGCTGTCGTTGATGACCTTCGGCGTCGGCTACCTCATGCGGCCGGTGGGCGCGATCGTACTGGGCGCCTACATCGACCGCATGGGTCGACGCAAAGGGCTCATCGTGACACTGGGGCTGATGGCGTTCGGCACGCTGACCATCGCGGTGACCCCGGGGTACGCGACGATCGGGCTCGCCGCGCCGATCATCATCGTGGTGGGCCGCCTGCTGCAGGGCCTCTCGGCCGGTGTGGAGCTTGGGGGTGTGTCGGTGTATCTCGCCGAGATCGCGACGCGCGGGCGGCGCGGCTTCTACTGCTCGTGGCAGTCCGCCAGCCAACAGGTGGCGGTCGTCTTCACCGCGCTGATTGGGCTCGTGCTCACCGGCATGATCTCCACCGACGAGATGGCATCCTATGGGTGGCGCATTCCGCTGCTCATCGGTTGCCTGATCATTCCCGTCATCCTCTGGCTCCGCGGCTCGCTCGAGGAAACAGCGGCGTTTCAGAAGATGCAGCAGCACCCGCGGCGGGCCGGCGAGGTGTTTCAGCTCGTCGCGGCGAACTGGCGGCTCGTGCTGATCGGCATGATGATGACGGTCTTCACCACGACGTGCTTCTATCTGATCACCGCATACACGCCAACCTTCGGGAAGCAGGCGTTGCATCTCGCGCCGACGCAGACCTTCGTGGTGACGCTGTGCGTGGGGCTCGCCAACTTTTTCTGGCTCCCCGTGGGCGGCGTCGTCTCCGATCGCGTCGGCCGCCGTCCGCTGCTGTTCCTCGTCACCATCCTGACGCTGCTCACCGCGTACCCGGCAATGTCGTGGCTGGTCGCGGCGCCGAGCTTTGGACGGCTCCTGGCCGTGGAGCTCTGGTTTTCGTTCTTCTTCGGCATGTACAACGGTGCCATGGTTCCATTGCTCGTGGAGATCATGCCGGCGAAAGTCCGCACCGCGGCGTTTGCCTTCGCGTACAGTTTGGCGACGGCCATCTTCGGCGGATTCACGCCGGCCATCTGCACTTACCTGATCGAGGCGACGGGCAACAAGGGCGCGCCCGCGCTCTGGCTCTCGCTCGCGGCCACCATCAGCCTCGCCGGTGCGGTGCTGTCGAAGCGCGTCGCCCAAGTGGGTGGAAGTGCGGCGATGGAATAGCCACGCGGCAGGCGCCTAGCGCTCGTAGGTCCTGGCGGCCGCATCGAACCCGGCAACCGTCGACGCCCGCAGGCCGGGAAAGAACTCGGCGCGGAGCTGGCGGCCAGCGAGCACTTGCACCGCGAACACGCCGGCGATCGGCAAGCTCACACTTGTGCGAACGGAATCGCCGCTCCAGTTCTTGACTTCGTACTTCACCACGCCGCTCGACACCGTGATCGCCGCCGGATCGGGCGTGTTGCCCTCGACGACCCACTGGCGCGAGCTGCCGTCGGGAAAGGCCATCGAGATCATGACGAGAGCGGGGTCGATGTTGCCGTACGCCAGCGACAGATGGCCGGTCCAATAGGTGCCGCCGCCCGGACCCGTGCCGCCGTAGCCGTTCGTGCCGACGAGAAACCAGTTCCCCACCGCGGCGCCGTCCACGTCGAAGTCGATCTTGCCGCCGCGCGGCAGCGCCTTGCGCCGGTTCAGCGCGTTGAGCTGTCCGCGAAGCGGCTCGTCGAAATAGTCGAGCGCATCCATCGAGTGAATCTTCCACGGCTCCGCCACATAGTGCTCGGGTACGAGCAGACCGGGGAGCGTGATGTCGGCGTTCACGGTGCCGAGGTCGAGCGTCTGCCCGCCGACCTTGCCGATGAGCTGGCCCGCGGTCACGGGAATTCGCACGTATGCGCTGTTGTTCGCGGCCAGGGCGCTTCCGCCGGCGGCAAGGATGCTCGGCTCGAGCTGCGTGACGAGATCGTAGTACACCCAGTAGGTGCACGAGCCCTCGAACACGATGCGGTAGTCGACCGATCCAACGGGCGCCGTGCCCACGTCGCCCGCCGCCTTCACGCGAGGCTGGATCAGCACGATGTTGCCGGTGAAGGGGGCGACTACGTTGTACCGCGTTCGGCCGGCGAACAGGTCGAGCGGCAGCAAGTACTGATGATCGATGGGAGTTACGTGGCCACCGGTCATCACACCGAGTGGGATGAACTGGCCAACGTCGGCGATCGCCATGGGCGACGCGGCGTAGCGAACAATGCCGCTTCCCTTGCAAGTGCCATGGCTGAACGCCTGGCGAAGGTCGTTCGTCGGAACGCCGCTTGGCGCGGTAGTCTCTCCGCCGCACGAGCCGCAGGCGAGCGCGCCGGCGGCGAGCAGGGCGACGCGGAGCCGAGATGTCATCGTCGCCGTGCGAGCTCGACTTCGGACGCGATGAACCCGAACGCGGGCCATCCACCTGACTTGACCGAACGCTGGAACTGTTGACGCGCTCGCGCGGTGTCTCCACGCACGAGATACCAGTTCCCGAGGCCGAAGCTCAGCGTCGCGACGTCCACGTCGCCAGTGTCGGACGGGGTGAAGAGCGCCTCGGGTCCGATCTCGCCGCGGTACAGCTTGAGCCGCTTTGCGTAGGCGACTGTCGTCGGCAAGCTGTCGGGATGGCGAGCGAGCATTGCGACTGCTTCCGCACCGCGGCCGGCGCGCTGCAGCGACATCCAGAGCCAGTCGGTGGACCCAGCCAACTCACCCGCGTCGGGCGCGCGTGGCTGCGCGCGACGGAAGGCGTCGGCCGCGCCGTTGAAGTCGCCGCGCACGAAGCGCAGCACGCCGAGGTGGTAGAGCATGCCGTAATTGGTGCTGTCGAGACCATAGCCACGCGTGAGGTCGGCCATGGCTGCGTCGAAGTTGCGCACCGACAAATTCCGATGGCCGCGCCAGCGGTACAACATCGGATCGTTCGGCGCGACTTCGAGTGCGCGGGTGAAGTTGTCGACCGCCTCTCGCATCTGGCGCGCGCCCGCGTACGCCACACCGAGCTGTATGAACTTCTGGACGTTTCGCGGATCGGTCGCAAGCTCGCGCTTGGCGCGCGCGATCGGCCCCGTGTCGGCCTGCGCACGGTAAGCGACGCCCGCCGGCGAGCGGTATTGCACCGACTGGGCGGCGACCATGGGCGCGGCCGCGGCCATGAACGCCGCGGCCAGAAGATACGTGTGACTCATGATCCTTTCCGTATGGCTTCTCATGGTTTCTTCGGCTTGTCGAACGTGCTCGTCGACTTGGTGTTCTGCTGCAGCACGTCGTCGTTCACCCAGTAGTACGGCCCGAACGGTATCGCCTTGGGCCAGAGCTCGTCGAGCGACATCGCGTCGTACAGCTTGCCGCCCTTCATGACGTACTTCATGTCGAGCGTGTTCTTGATGTTGTCCAGCGGATTGGAGTTGAGGATCATCATGTCGGCGAGCTTGCCGACTTCGATCGAGCCCAGGTCCTTGTCGGCGCCGAGGAAGCGCGCGCCGCCGAGGCTGGCGACTTCGAGCGCGCCGTGATTGCCGAGGGCGCTCGCGCCCATCCACACTTCCCAGTGCGACGCGATGCCGTGGTGCTCGCCGTGCGAGCCGATCGCGCCGTAGCCGCCCTCGGCGATGATGTCGGCCATCGCCTGCGCGACGAGCGGATAGTTGTAGTCGGTCTCCGGACGCTGCCAGCGCACACGCGTCTGCGGAACGAGGGCGCGCCAGGGGAACCAGCGGCGCTGCTTCGGGTCCTTCCACACGTCGCTCTGCTGGAACCAGTACTCGATGTTCCACGTGGAGCCGCCGGCAACGACGAGCGTGGGCGAGTACGTCGCGCCGGCTTTGCCGAAGAACTTGGCGCCGTCGGAGTACATCGGGATCTCGCCGAAGGCGTGCTCCCATCCCGTCTGGCCGTCCATGATGAAGCCGACGTCCTCGAGGAAGTGTCCACCTTCGGAGGTTTCGTTGAGCCCAACGGCGCGCGAGGCTTCGGCCATCCACTGCCGCTGGTCGCGGCGCGGTTGGGCGTACTGCTTGATCGTGACGGCCCCCCAATCGGCCATCTTGCGCACCGCCGCCAACGCGTCGGCCGGCGTGTTCATCTCGTTGGCGCGCGCCGCGTCGCCGGCGGTGATGTTGTCGCCGGTGCTGAAGCCGCGCGGGCCGATCAGGTCGCCCGTCTCGATCAGCTCGGCCGTCGGGAACATGTTGACGCTGTACATCGACGGATCGAGCGTGGTCGTGACACCGTAGGCGAGATAGATCGCCTGCTCGAAGTCGTGCTTCGGCCGCATGCCGCGCCACTCGCGATAGTGGTGGGCGTGCATGTCGACCCAGCCGGGAATGATCGTCTTGCCCTTGGCGTCGATGACGCGGTCGACACCCGACGTGCTGCACGGGCCGACGCAGGCGATACGGCTTCCCTTCACCACCACCGTGCCACGGTCGATCACCTTCCGATGGTCGAGCGTGACGATGCGCGCGTTGGTGAGCGCGACGCTTCCCGTCGGAATGTCGCGCGGCACGCTCAACTTGAGGTTGACGGTATCGGTGCGCCCCGTCTCCATGTGGCGCACGTAGTAGTGCGGGCCGCTGCCATACTCGAGCGTCTTGCTGTCGCGCCAGCGCGGAAAGAGCCCGCCGTCGCGCGTGAGCTGCATGACGGGGAATTGCCCGCGCCGTTTGTCGATGCGCTGCGCCTCGCCGCCGATGCCACCCGGCGCGAACGGCGCGACGTAGACGTTGTCGCCCTCCTGAAAGGCGACGTATTGCCCGTCGGGCGACGGCACGATCTCGTCGGCGGCGGGAAAGGTGAGATGCTCCTGCTTGTCGCTGCCGTCGCTCTTCACCGACATGAGCGCCGTGCCGCCGCGGCCGCCGCCACTGCCAGATACTTCATCGACCCAGAAGACGCGGCCGTCGGGACCGAACGACGGACGCACGAGCTCGCGGCGCGACTCGCCGGAGATCGCCGAGCCGGAGGGACGCGAGATCGTGACGAGCGACACGCCCGTGTCGCCGACCGCCGTCGGCATCGCGGAGAGACGAACCAGGTCGTACCACCCTTCGTGAGTGAGCGTGCGCTGGCGCGCCGTGGCGCCTTCGCCGCGGGCGACGATCACCGAGCGACCGTCGGGACTCCAGACCGGATCGACGTAGTCGCCCGCGTCCTTGGTCATGCGTACGGGCGCTCCGCCCGACACCGCCGCTTTCCAGACGTGTCCGCGCCCGGTGTCGTCCCACGTGACGAACGCGATCGTGCGCCCGTCGGGGCTCCATGCCGGCGCGTACTCGAGCTGGTCGAACGATTTGGGCGTGAGGCGATGCGGTGTGCCGTTCTCGCGGTCCTGCACGTAGATGTGTCCCACCGCCTGGAAGGCGATCGTCGCGCCATCCTGCGTGGACGTGGGCCAGCGGAAGAACTTCACGTCGACCGGACCGTCGGCCACGCGAAATTCATTGCGGGCCATCTGCGATATGGTGCGATGCACCTTCGCGGTGAACGGAATCGTCGCCACGTCGCCGGTCGCGACGTCGAGCCGGCGCAGCTTGCCGCCCTGGGTGATGAGAATACTCTTATTGTCGCTCGTCCAATGGTATCGCGGCAGCACGCCGAGTGTCTTGCTACCCGACGCGGACATCGGCTCGATCGGGTCCATGACCATCCGCTCGGCGCCGGTCTTCATGTCGCGGATCCAGAGCGCGGTGCGCGGACCGTACTTGTGCGTCTTGAATTCGAGCGTGCCGTCGGGGATCTGCCGCGCGAAGGCGAGCCAGCGTCCGTCGGGTGAGATCTCGGGCGCGGCGCCGCCGCCGCTCGAGAAGCGGCCCGCGGCCGCGCCGCTGCTCTCACCGGCGGTGACGTCGACCGTCTCGCCCGTCTTGAACTCGAAGCGCCGAAGTTGAAGCGCGCCGGAGAGCGGCTCCTTGTCGGCGACGGTCATGGAGCCCTGGTAGTAGAGATAGCGGCCGTCGCCCGACACGGTGGGCCATTGCGGCGCACCGTTCGCACCGGCGCCCGCACCGCCGCGTCCACCGGCGGCGCCGACGATCGATACGCCCTGGCCGCCGTCCTTGTGGTACATCCAGATTCCGCCCGGCGGCGCGCCGCCGTCACCGCCGCCGCCCCGTCCGCCTTTGCGCACGAGGATGTAGTTGCCGTCGGGCGTCCACACGGGCTCGAGTGCCGTGGCGTTCAAGTCGGTGAACACCGCGCGCGGGTTGGAGCCGTCGGCGTTCATGACGTAGAGATTGTACTGGCCGCGCCGATCGGAGATGAACGCGATGCTCTTGCCGTCGGGCGAGATGCGCGGCTGGAAGTTGAGCGCGACGCCGGAGCCCTGCGTCAGCACCGTGGCGTCGCCGCCGGCCGCCGGCATTCTGTAGATGTGGCCGAGGAGGTCGAAGACGATCCAGGTGCGATCGGGAGAAAGGTCGGGCGACATCCACGTGCCCTCGGACGTCGTGAAGTCGACGTCGCGTGTCTTCCCGCGCGCTTGCGTGGCGTCCCACGTGGCGCGGCCGCCGCCGGTCTGGTCGGCTGCTGCACCTCCGCGGCCCTGGGCGGTGAGAGCGTGTGTCGCGACACAAGAGAGGGCGACGAGAAGATGGCGGCGCGCGGGCAGGTAACGAGACAGCATGGCTCGTGTCCGGAGGTTGGGCTGGGTCCGACGATCGGCGAGGCGGGCGGCGGGCGGCGGGAGGGGGGACGTGCCCACTAACGTGGCTCGAAAGCTCGTGCGGCGCGAGGGGAACGGGGGGAACGAAGACGAAGGCTCGCCAACCGGGGCGCGACGGCGCATTGTTCATGACTCATCGTGCGTACGCCTACCGGCCGGAGGTATCTAATGCGATCGTTCGCCAGAGCGCTGCCCGTCGTGGCGCCGTTGCTCTTCACGTCCGCCCTCCTCGCGCAAACTCCCGTGTCGCAAGCCAAGCCCGCCGACACCGAAGTGTGGACGCCGGTTCCGGCGATCGTCACACCGGGCCGCACGAACGCCGACCCGCCGTCGGACGCCGTGATCCTGATCGACGGCAAGAATCTCGATCAGTGGGTGACGGCAAAGGACGGATCGCCGGCGCGATGGACGGTGAGCAACGGTGTGGTCACGGTGAACAAGCCGTCGGGCGACATCCGCACCAAGCGATCGTTCGGCAACTACCAGCTGCATGTGGAGTGGCGCGTGCCCGAGAGCATCACCGGCAGCGATCAGGCGCGCGGCAACAGCGGCGTGTACCTCGCCGCGGTGAACGACGGCGGCTACGAGCTACAGGTGCTCGACTCGTATAACAACAAGACCTACGTGAACGGGCAGGCCGGAAGCATCTACAAACAATTTCCGCCGCTCGTGAACGCGATGCGCAAACCGGGCGAGTGGCAGGTGTATGACGTGGTGTGGACCGCGCCGACGTTCAAAGCGGATGGGTCGCTGAACACGCCGGCGTACGTGACGGCGATTCACAACGGCGTGTTGGTCCAGAACCACGTCGCGCTGAAAGGCGATACCAAGTACATCGGGCAGCCGGAGTACAAGGCGCACGGACCCGCGCCGATCTTGCTCCAGGCGCACGGCGACCCGAGCCCCCCGATCAGCTTCCGCAACATGTGGCTGCGCGAGCTGCCTCGCTGAAGAGAGCGTCCTTACGGAATCGCGATCATGTAGATGACGCCGATGATCGCGATGCTGCCCACGAGTGCAACCAACCCCAGCTTGCGCCGCCGGGGCAGCGCCCACCACATCAGGATTCCGCTCAGTGAGCCGAGGAAGAGGAGAATCGCCGAGAGATCGATGACCGCCGACCAGACGCGGCCGCCGTCCTTTCCGCGGTGAAGATCGTCGAGACGAACGACGAGCCCTTTTCGCTCGATCGTCACGACGACGGCGCCCGTCCGCCGGTCGATCTCGGCGTCGGTTTGGCGCCCGGGACCCTTGAGCTCGACGTGCATGGCGGCCGAGTCCACGTCGAACGTCGTCACGGCGCCGACGGCTCCGAAGCCGGCGCGGAGCCGCTCGACGATCATGAGCTTGTCGGGTCCGGCAAGCAGCGCCGCGGGAAGCACACCGCGCGTCTCGGTGGACTGCGACTCGGCCATGAACGAATCCTCATGGTTCAACAGCACGCCGGTGACGGCGAAGAACATCATCATGACGAACGCGAACATCGTCAGGTAGATGTGCAGTGTCCTGGCGAGGGACACGACACGCGCGAATGGCATCGACACAGTGGTTATCGCGCCTCGGAGCATTCGGCCGTTGCACCGGCGAATGCCTGCGTCGATGGCATCGTGCCGGTCGCTTTCGTCGGACCGCAGGCGAGCTTGAGCGATTCGGTGCTGTGCGGTCCGTTCTGGTACGCCACCTCGATCCAGAACGTGTACGCACCGGCGGGAACGGCGTGGCCGTCCTGGTCGGCACCATCCCACTCGAGCGTGTAGGACCCGGTGTTGCGCGTTGCGCGGGACACCGCGTCGACGAGACTCTCGTTCCCGCCGACCAGTCTCCACCACGCCGTGAGATCGCGCTGATACTTGAATCGGTCGCCCCACATCGCGAGCGTTCGCACGTGCTTCCCGGCGGCGTCGGTGATCCAGACGGCGACGTATGGCCGTCGTCGCACCCAGCCTCGCGGCGTGACGTCGACGGTCATCGTGGCCGCGACGTGCGGCGCGTGTGACACGCTTGGCGCGACAGTCGCGGCGGTTCGCGGCGAATCGACTTCATAGGCGGCGAACCCCGGGGTTTTCAACAGCTGGCCGTCCGCCGTTACGATGACAGCCTCCGCGCCCGGAATCGTCCGCAGCAAAGTCAGCGCGTCTTCGGGCCGCAGCACGGAGACCGTCGTCGCAAGCGCATTCGCGGTCGCATTGTCGCGCGCAATGATCGTCGCCCCCACAACCTGGTCCGCGGGACGCCCGGTCCGCGGATCGATGATGTGCGAGAAGTGCCGCCCGCCAATCGTGTACCCGCGCGCATACGCGCCGCTGCTCGACACCGCACCCTCGCGAACGCGGAGTCGCGCGAGCGGCGGCGCATTGTCGGCGGAGCGGCGCGGATCGGCGACGTCGATTCGCCAGCCAAGGCCGTCGCGCGACGGCGCCTCACCCCATGCGTAGATGTCGCCGCCGATGTTGATCATCGCACCGCGCAGCGACGGCTCCGCGCTCCGCGCCGCGGACATCGCGCGTCCGATGATGAAACCCTTGCCCAACGAGCTCAGGTCGAGCGAACTGTCGGCGGCGGTCGTCACGACATCAGTCGCCGCATCGATCTTCCAACCGGGCTGGCGGAGCGACGCGGTCAACTTCGCCAACTCTTCAGGATTTGGGGTGCGGCCCTGTCGCGCGCCGGCCGACCACGCCGCGCTGAGCGCCCCGACACGCCCGGAGTACGCGTGCTGCGTTCGATCTTCCCAGGCGGAATACTGTTGGAGCACCGCAATGAGCTCCGGCGATGCGGCGCTGTCTCGGCCGGTGACTCTCAGCCGCCACGCCTCGGACGTGGAGTCGTAGGTACTGAGAATTCGGCGCAGCCGCTCGATCTCATCGAGCGCCGCGCGCTCGGCGCGCGCCGCGGCGTCGGGCGACGCAGCGGCAAAGGTCAGGTCGGCCGACGTACCGAGAATGCCTTCGTGGGCGAATGCGTAGTAGCCCACCGGCGTGGGGCGCGCCGCATCGCTCGAAGCGGCCACTGCGCACACGCAGGCCGGTAGCATCCAAAGGTGCAATCCGTTCATGATGTCCTGGAAGAGTGTTCATCGGTTGGCAGCGACACGCGCACGGACGTTCCGCCGAGCGTTGACTGGGAGAGCTCGATCGTGCCGCCGCACTGGTCGACAATCCACGCCGCGATGGGCAAGCCCAACCCAGTGCCCTCCGGCGCCATGGCGCGCGACGCGGTGCCGCGAAAGAACCGCTCGAACACGCGAGGCAGGTCGTCGGCGGGAATGCCAATTCCTGAATCGGAGATGGTCAGCACGATGCGCTCGCGCTCCCGCTGAACGTTGGCCGAAACGCGCCCGAGAGCCGGCGTATAGCGCACGGCGTTCTCGAACAGAATGTCGACGAGCCGGTGCACCAGCAGCGCATCGGCCAGCACCGGCGTCTCGTGGATCTCGCCCATCTCCAGCACGATACCCCCGCGCTCGGCGGCGGGTCCCCAGGCGCGGAACGCGTCCATGAGGACGTCGTCGAGAAAGACGCGCTCCACGCGCGGCAGGCGTTCACCGGCGTCGGCTCGGGCGAGCTGCAGCAATTCGTCGAGCAGGCTGCCCGCGTGTTGCAGATCGCCGGCGATGAGGGTGAGCGACGCGCGGTCGCCGCGTGTGTCGTAGGAAGACGACAGCGTCAGCTCGACGAGGCTGGACATGCGAGCGACGGGTGTCCGCAGCTCGTGCGCCGCGTCGGCGAGGAACCGGCGCTGTTGGGAAAGCGCAGCGTCCAACCGCACCAGCAGCCCGTTGAAGCTGCGGCCGAGACGTCCGATCTCATCGTGCGGGTTGTGAATCGGCAGCCTGGCGGAAGGCTCGGCGGCCGTGATTCGTTCGGCGGCGCGCGCCATCGAATCGACGGGTTGAAGCAAGCCGCCGGCGAGCGTCCATCCGACCACGGCCGCAAGCAACGCGATGAATGGCGCGCCGATCAGAAACCACCGATCGACCGCGTGCAGCGTTCGTTCCAGGTCGGCGGCGCTCGACACGATGCGAATCGACCACCCCGGCGCGCGCTCGGTATCCAGCGGAATCGTCAGCGTTCGGATGGGGGGACGCACGAACGTCGGAGCGATCGCCCGCAGGCGACCCAAGCTGTCCGGAACACCTGAAACGGGAACCAGGGAGCTCTTGTCGGGGCGGATGAATTGAATCGCGCGATCCGGAAAAACGACTTCCGCGACGAGATCCGTCACCGCCTGCTCGACGGTGGGATACTCGATCGCCTCGACGTGAAAGAAATGACGGACGAGCGTCGATGAATCCAGCGCATCGTCGTCGAACTCCGAGAGCAGAGTGCGCCGCACCGCCACGCGCAACACCAGTCCGGCGCCGAGGAACAGGAGCAGGATGGAGCACGCATACCAGAGCGTGAGGCGCGACCGAATCGACAGCCTCCTGCGCGTCACGATTCCGAACGTTCGCCAAAGCGGTAGCCGGCGCCGCGAACCGAGAGGACGAGCGGTATGTCGGTCGGACCGTCGATCTTCTTGCGCAGCCGCGACAGGTACACGTCCACGACGTTGCTGAACGGATCGTAATTCGCGTCCCAGGCGTGCTCGCTGATCTGTTCGCGCGTCAGCACGCGGCCGGGGTTTCGCATGAGGTACTCGAGCACGACGAATTCCTTCGTCGTCAGCTCGATCGCGCGCGCGCCGCGCGCGGCGCGCCGTGTCGCGGAATCGAGCACCAAGGTGTCGACCTGCAGCTTCGCAGGAATGACCTCGCCCGGCCGCCGCATCAACGCGCGCAGTCTCGCCACGAGCTCGGAGAGCGCGTACGGCTTCACGATGTAGTCGTCGGCGCCGCTCTCGAGGCCGTAGATCCGCGCGTCGACGCTGTCGCGCGCCGTGGCCATGAGAATGCGGGGCGCCACGGCACGCGTCCGCATCTCGCGGCACACCTCCACACCGTCCATGTCCGGCAACCCCAAGTCGAGCACGACGGCGTCGTAGGGAATTACGGCGCACTCCGCGATCGCCCGGCGTCCGGAGTCGACGCGGTCGACCACGAAGCCGGCGGAGCGGAGATAGGCCTGAGCCGTCTCGGCCGTGCGTTGATCATCCTCGACGACAAGCACTCGCATCGCGGATAGTATAGCCGCCTCTACGGCGCGGGTACTGGACGTCACGCGATTCATCGTGCGTTCATGTTGGCGAATTACGATTGGGCAGTGAAACCATCGTGGCGCGCCGCCATCGAAACTGAGGACATGATCGACATCCACACGTTGGCTCGGCCGTTCGAGCCCTGGAATTCGTTGTACAGCCATTCCAAGGTGATCTCCGCCGCGGTGATTACCCTGCATCTGGGTTCCATGTTCATCGGCGGCGGGCTCGCCGTTGCGGCGGATCGAGCGACACTGCGCGTCGGAGCGGAGCACGCGGACGAGCGCGCACGGCAGCTCACCGAAGTGGCCGACGTGCATCGGCCAGTACTCATCGGCATCGCGCTGCTCTTCGTCAGCGGCATCGCGATGGCGCTCGCCGATCTGGAGAATTTTCTCGCGTCGCCCGTGTTCTGGGTGAAGATCAGCCTGGTCACCCTGCTGCTGATCAACGGCGCATTGCTCCAACGCACCGAATCGGCGCTGCGCGCCGACGCCGATCGCGGGTCCTCCGTGCCGGCCCAATGGAGGCGGCTGCGGACGTTCACCCTCGCGAGCATCACCCTGTGGATCGCGACGTTCATCGCCGGCTCCATCCTGACGAATGCATCTTGAGGGCATCATGAGGGCATCATGAAGACCGACGGCACGTGCGCCTGTGGACCGACACTTTCGGGTGACCAGCTGACGGGCGTCGCGCGGCGCACCTTCATCGTTCAGAGTGCGCTGCTCGCGGCGGCGGCGGCGCTGGCGGCATGCGGTGTTACCGCGGATGCCACCGCGCCGGCGCTACCGAGCTCGGGCAACACGATCAACGTGAGCAGCTACCCGTCACTGAGCGCCGTGGGCGGTGTCGCGATGCTCAGCATCGGCAACGCGCCCCTGGCCATCGTACGGACCGGCTCATCGTCCTTCGTCGCGCTGTCGCGCGTGTGCCCGCACCAGGGCGGCATCGTCGATCAGTCGGGGAGCGGCTTTCAGTGTCCGGTGCACGGCGCCCGTTTTTCGCAAACCGGGCAATGGACCGGTGGACAAGGCACGTCGAATCTGCACGCGTACGCCACGTCGTATGATGCCGCGACGGGAGTGCTCACCGTCAGCTGACGCGCTGCGGCGAGACCGTTTCGCCACTTTGTCATCTTCCCGTCAGGTAGCGGCGCCGCGATTTGACGCCCTCGGGGCGGCGGTTCAGTATCACAGTCCGTGATTACTGTACTTGTTCCGCCTTTCGCGTTCGTCTTCCGAGGAGCTCTGTCATGCGACGGTTTGGTTTCATATCCGCGGTGGCGATCGTGCTGGTTCCGCTGGCGGCAGTTGCCCAACAACCCAGCACCGACGGCCCGTACAAGGTGCTCAACCGCGCGCGCGTCGGCGGCGAGGGCGGCTCCGACTACATCTATGCCGACGTCGCCGGACGGCGGTTGTACATCCCGCGCGGCGGCACGCGCGCCGTACCGCAGACGGACAGCACGCCGGGCAAGGCCGCGATTCCCGGCCGAATCACGGTGTTCGATCTCGAGACGATCGCGCCGCTCGGCGAGATTCCCGGCACCGGCGGCAACGGCGTGGCGGTCGATCCCAAGTCGGGCCACGGCTTCTCGAGCAGCAAGCCCGTGTCGATGTTCGATACGAAAACACTCACGCTCATGAAGTCGATCGACGTGGGTGCCGCGCAGCCCGACGGAATTCTCTTCGACAGCTTCAACGACCGCGTCTACATCTTCAGCCATCCCACGAAGGACGCCACGGTGATCGACTCCAAGGACGGCACCGTGCTCGGGACGATCGATTTGGGCGGCGTCCCGGAACAGGCCGTCTCCGACGGCAAGGGCACGATGTACGTGGTGATGCAGGACGCGGCGGGCAGCGTCACCGTCGTCGACACCAAGACGATGAAAGCGACGGCACACTATCCGCTTGGCGACAAGGGCGGATGCAACGGACTCGCGCTCGACGTGAAGAACAAAGTGCTCTTCGCGGCGTGCGCACGATCGGGCAACCCGCCGGCGCAACCCGCGGCGCCGATGATGGTGATATTGAGCGCGACCGACGGCAAGATTCTCGCGAGCCTGCCGCTCGCCGGCGGCTCGGATGGCGCGGTGTTCAACCCCGCCACGATGGAAGCGTTCAGCAGCCACGGCAACGGCACGCTGACCGTCGTGAAGGAGACGAGCCCGACGAGCTTCGAAGTCGAAGAGAACTTGCAGACGATGAACGGCGCGCGCACGCTGACGCTCGACACGAAAACGAACCACATCCTGACGATGAGCGTGGAGCGCGGACCGGCGCCGCCGCCGCCGCCGGGTGGAGGCCGTGGAGCGGGCGCGCCGGCGATCCCGGGGTCGTTCACGATTCTGGTGATCGGGAAGTAACACGGGGCGTCAAACCCTTCAGGCCCGCTGACTGTCTCACTGGCGAACCCTCCGCACCCTCGAGAGTCGCCAGTGCTCCAGGACATCCGATACGCCTTCCGCACGCTGATCAAGAATCCCGCGTTCACCGTTGCCGCCGTGCTCTGTCTCGCACTCGGCATCGGTGTGAACGCGACGATCTTCAGCTGCGTCCGCGCCCTGCTCCTCCGGCCGTTTCCGTATCGCAGTCCCGACGAGCTCATGGCGATCGGAGAGTCGAATCCGCAGCGCGGATGGCACATGAACTCCGTGTCCTATCCGAACTTCCGGAGCTGGCAGGCGGACAACCGCACGCTCGAGAGCATGGGCATCTACGGCGGCGCGTCGTACAACCTCGCGAGCGGCGACGGCGCCGACTACGTGCAGGGCGCCACGGTGTCGTGGACGATGTTCCACACCCTTGGTATTTCGCCGGCGATCGGACGAGACTTTCGCGAGGACGAAGACCGCGTGGGCGCGCCGCGGGTGATCATCCTGAGCGACCGCATCTGGCGCGACCGGTTCAACGGGCGCGCCGACGCCGTGGGCCGGCAGATCATGGTGAACGGCGTTCCGCATGCCGTAATCGGCGTGATGCCGCCGAACTTCGAGTTCCCGGCTGCGGCCGGCGCGTGGACGACCATGCGAATGGACCCGGTCGACAATCGCAGCAATCACTCCTGGCAGGTGATGGGCCGAGTGAAGCCGGGGGTGACGATCGAGCAGGTGCGGGGCGATCTGGTGCGCATCGCCGCGCAGCTGGAGAGTCAGTATCCCAGCTCGAACACCGGATGGAGCGCGGACGTGCAGACGATTCGCGATCAACAGGTGGGCGACATCCGGCCCGTGATGAAGATCATGATGGCCTCCGTGGCGTTCGTGCTGTTGATCGCCTGCGCGAACGTCGCCAACCTCCTGCTCGCGCGAGCCGCCGCACGCTCGAAAGAGATGGCGGTGCGCGTGGCGCTTGGCGCCAACAGCTGGCGGGTGGTGCGTCAGATGCTCACGGAGAGCATTCTCGTGGCGCTCACCGGTGCCGCGCTCGGGGTGGCGTTCGCCTATGCGTTCCTGCAATGGATCAAAGCCAGCATCCTCGCCGGCATGCCCTTCTGGATGCAATTCACGATCGACGGCTACGTGCTGCTGTTCACGATCGCCGTGGCCGTGGGAACCGGTCTGCTGTTCGGGCTCGCGCCGGCGCTGCAGTCGGCGCGGCCGAATCTCAACGAGACGCTGCGCGACGCGGGCGCCCGCGGCTCGAGCGCGGGCCGCTCACGCCAGCGGCTGCGGTCGAGCCTCGTGGTGGGCGAGGTCGCGCTCTCGCTCGTGCTGCTCGTGGGCGGCGCGCTGCTCATTCGCAGCTTCCTCGGCATGCAGAGTGTGAAGCCGGGGTTCGATCCGAACAACCTGCTCACCATGCGCGTGACGCTCAACGGTCCGGCGTACGACTCGATGTACAAGCGCTTCGCGTTTCTCGACCGGTTCCTGACGCGGCTCAACGCGCAGCCGGGCATCGTGTCCGCGTCGATCACGAACAACATTCCCTTGGGCGGCGGTAACAACAACACCTTCTTCAACGTCGAGGGCCAGGACGCGAAGCTCGGCGCCGAACCGCTGCTGGAGATTCGCTGGGTGTCGCCGCGCTATCTGGAAACGCTGCGCGTGCCGCTGGTGGCCGGCCGTATGTTCAACCAACAGGAATGGGCGGACAGCGGCGTGACCGGCCGCGTGGCGGTGATCAACCAGTACATGGCGCAGAAATTCTGGCAGAATCCACAGAATGCACTCGGCAAGCGCTACCGCTTCGGCAGCGCGACGGATACGTCGCGGCGCTGGATCACGATCGTGGGAGTGGCCGCGGACATCAAGCACAAACAGCTCACGTCTGCTCCCGACCTGCAGGGCTACATGTCCTATCGCCAGGGCGGATGGAACTCGACGTCGATCGTCGTGCGGACCACGGGCGAGCCGACGCGTTCCACGGGTACGGTGCTCGCCGTGCTCAAGGCGGGCGACCCGCTGTTACCGACGTATCGCGTGTTGAGCATGGACGCGAACATCGAACGGTCGTACTGGCAGCAGGCGCTGTACGGCAAGATGTTCGGCGCCTTCGCGGCCATCGCACTCGTACTGGCCGGGGTCGGCGTGTACGGTGTGATCTCGTACGCCGTGTCACAGCGGACGCAGGAGATCGGGGTGCGCGTCGCGCTCGGCGCGCAGCGAGGCGACGTGCTTCGGCTGATCGTGGGACATGGCGCGTTGCTCGGCGCGGTCGGCATTGCGATCGGACTCGTCGGCGCGCTCGCGGTGACGCGCTTCCTGCGGACGATGTTGTTCGGCGTGTCGCCGTTCGATCCGGCGAGCTTCGTCGGGGTGTCGCTGGTGTTGACGGCGCTTGCGCTGTTGGCGAGCTACATCCCGGCGCGGCGTGCGGCGCGCGTGGATCCGGTGGAGGCGTTGCGGTACGATTGAGACACGATTCGCTAGGCCCGCGGAATGACGACGTCGCGATACCCGACCAGTCGCTGCTCCGTCTCGTCCCACAGCGTCAACCGAAGCGTGCGCACGCTCTGCGCGAGCGTCAGGATGGTGACGCCGTGAAACACCGGGTTCTCATCGTGACACTGCTTGAGCGCGTAGTTCGGGATGCGCGGTCCGAGGTGATGCACGTGGTGCAACCCGATGCTCCCCGTGAACCACTGGAGGATGGCCGGGAGCTTGAGGTACGAGCTGCCGTGGATGGCGGCGGTGGCGTAGTCCCACTCGCCATGCTCCTTCCAGTACGTGCCCTCGAACTGGTGCTGCACGTAGAACAGCCAGATACCCGCGGCGGCGGCGATGTACATCGCCGGCCCGTAGACGAGGAACACGGCGCGCCAGCCAACCCAGAGCGACGCCGCCGCGACGAGTGCGACGATGCCGGCGTTGGTGGACCAAACGCTCATGCGCTCGCGTTTGGTCGCCTCCGGACCGCGCGGCGGAATGCGGTTCGTGATCACGAAGTGAATCGGCCCGATGCCGAAGAGCACGAGCGGATTTCGGAACAGTCGGTAGCGAAGCCGTCCGCCGCGCGAGAGCGCCGCGTACTCCTGCACGGTGAGCGTTTCGACGTCGCCGTGGCCGCGCCGGTCCAAATCGCCCGACGACGCATGATGCAGCGCGTGACCATGGCGCCACTGGCCAAAGGGCGTCAGCGTCAACACGCCGGTGATCCAGCCGATGATCGAGTTCGCGCGCTTCGAGGGCAGAAACGAACCGTGCGCGCAGTCGTGCATGATGATGAACGTGCGCACCAGCAGGCCGCCGGCCGGCAGCGCGAGCAGCAGCGTGGTCCAGTACGGCAGCGCCAGCGAACGGTACATTAGGTAGAACATCCCGGCGAGCGGGATGAGGGTCGTCGCCATCTGCGTGAGCGCCTGCCCCACGTCGGACCGCTGATATCGTGCGATGACGCCGCGCCACTCGGCGGAGCTCGGTTTGGCTGGGTGGGACATTCGGTGCTCCGCGAAATGAAAAAGGGCCCGCGCGATACCGGGCCCTTGGATTTGAATATAGCTGGTCTCGTTCCCGACTCAAACTCGTACCCCGAGGCGCTTCGCATGTTCACAGCGCGATGTGCCGCGCTCCGGCCACGGCGATCCGGCCTCGGCGGACCTCAATGAGTCGACGCGCGGAGGGCCGTTCTCGTCACAGGAGCGAGCAGCGGCATCGGTCGCAAAATCACCCAGCGGAATGCTCGACCACGCGTTGGCGTGCAAAGCAGCGGCGGTGAGCGCGACTATCGGAGTGCGTCCGAGAGGGCGCGTTGCTCCAGAGAGTGAAAGATGTTCCCATGGGTGAGGTCGGGCCGCGGCTCGTACGTCCAGCGCAACTTTGTCGGCCGCGCCGTCCGCAGCAGCGCGGCGAGTTGGGCGCTCCCATTGGCGGAGGACGGTTCCTGAGAGCTCGCGAGATACAGCGTGCGCGGTGAGCCGTCGAACTTCGCGATGAGCGGACCCGCCGAGCTCACGAGCGCCCCCTTGTTCCACCAGACGCTCGGATCGAGCGCGACATAGTGCGTGAAGAGGTTGGGATCCTCCAGGAACGTCTCGACGACGAAGAGCCCGGCCAGCGACTCCCCGATGATGCCGCGCTCCCGCGTGGTTCGATAGCGGCGCTCGATCTCGGGCACGAGCTCGTCGCGGAAAAACCGCCGAAAGGCGGCCGAACCTCCGACGTGTGGGGCGACCGCGCTATCGGATGCGACGCGAGTGGGTCCGGTCAGATCGCGCCGGCGCTCGGTGTTGGGTACGCCCACGACGATCGTCGGCCGAATCACGCCGCGCGCGGCGAGCGAGTCGACCATGCGAGCGACGTGCGGAAAATCTTCGTCGATTCCGCCGTCGGGCATGTAGAGCACCGGGAATCGCTTGCCGGCCGCTCCTGTCGCCGCGCGGTACTGCGGCGGCGTGTAGACGTTGATTCGACGCGCCTCGCCGAGTGCCTTCGAGTGCACGGTGAACGTATCGTGCACCGGCACCGAGTCGACCGGCGGCGACGCAGCGGGCGCGGCGGCCGCCGGCGCGGCGGCCGCCGGCGCAGCGCGCCTGAACGTTCCGACGACAGCGCCCTTGCCGCGCACGTGCCCCGCCATCGCCGCGACGACCGCCGCGCGTGTTGCCGCCGGCGCGGCACCGACCGCGGGCACGCCGATCATCGTATCGAGCGCGAACAGTTCGAACACATAGTGATGCGCCGGTCCGGTGGCCGGCGCGGCGGGGCCGCGATAGTACGGCCCGCTCGCGCTGATCTGCCGCGATCCGTCGGGCCGTTCCCCGCCCTGCGGCACGCCTTCGGACAGCGACGTTGCGGTCGCGGGAATGTTCCAGACCATCCAATGCAGCATGTCGTCCGAGCCGTTGCCGATCGCGACGTCGACGTCGTGCACGAACAGCGCGAAGCTCGCCGTTCCCTCGGGCACGCCCGACCATGACAGCGCCGGCGAGACGTCGCGTCCCGGCTGCGCGTTCACGACCGAGATGCTGCCACCGTCCGTCCAGCC
This sequence comes from Gemmatimonadota bacterium, assembly GCA_028287235.1. Lineage (GTDB taxonomy): Bacteria > Gemmatimonadota > Gemmatimonadetes > Gemmatimonadales > Gemmatimonadaceae > JAQBQB01. Next base: position 335,909 of record JAQBQB010000028.1, read on the forward strand.
GCGCGGCGTCAGAGTCAACACGTCGATCGGACGCCGGCGGGGAGCCTGCGCGGCGAGCGTGGCGGCGCCGACGAGCGCGATCGCGGGCGCGAGTCGACGGAGTCTCATGGCGATCATCTAGCGGTACCCGGCCGGCTGCGTCTTGCGCCAGGCATCGTAGCGCATACGCAGCGTCGTCACGGGATTCAAATTCTCTCCGGCATGGATTGCATTCGGACCGCCGGACTCCGGCTGCGTCACGGTGAGGTACATGGCGTACTTGCCATCGTTGTGCGACTCGCCGTTCGGATCGTTTCGCTCGGCCATGAGAATATACGCAACATGCGCGGTCTTTCCCTCGCACGGAATCGCCGGCGGCGGGCTGCCGGCGGGAATCACCGGACAGGTGCAGCGGCTGTCGCCGCCGTTCGCGCTGGCCGCTTCCATCGCCGCCATCACGCGATCGGTCATGGCGCCGGTCGTGGCCAGGAAGGCGGCGACGGCGTGTGGCACGACTTCGCCGGGGCGCAGGATGTTGCCCTGTATGGAATAGAAGATCTGCGTTCCCGGCACGCGGCCCTGGATGTCCTGCGTGACGTAGCCGTTCGTCAGACCGGAGTGTCCGGCACTGCGGCCGGTGAGGTCGAGAATGCCGAACTGACGCGATTGGAACGCCGGATCCTCCGACAACAGCTCGATGATGCGCTGCGGCGCGGTCCCCTTCTGCAGCTCGGCGAAGACGAGCTTCTGATTGGCATGGGTGCCGTCGACGCCGGCCTGACACGCGGCAACGCCCTTCCCCGGCACCACCACCGCCTGAATACCCATGAGAAAAGCATCATCACGATTTACACATGTCGCCGAGGCGATGACCACGCGCCCCGTGCTCATGTCGATGGCGATGACCGACCACGTAGCGCGGGCCGTAGAGGGAAAACAACAGAGCGCGGCGAAACAGGCAGCGGCAAATCTGAGCATGGGGCCTCGAGGGGGAAACGTGTGACTCATACGTGGTTCACTTCGCCGCGGGCGTAGTCCGCGCCGCGGTACGGTGGAAAGCGGAACGACGACTCGCGCGTGAGCAGGCCGCCATGTCCGAGCTCGGCCAGCTCGGCGCGGCCAATGCGGTCTCCGGCGAGGATGCGCGGGAGGATGAGATCCACCACGCTCGCCTGCGTGAGCAGACCGCAGGTGGGCACGCCGAGGATCGGCAGCGTGCCGTGCCAAGCGATCCAAAACAAACTTCCCGGATGGGCCGGAACGCCGAAGCGCTCCACCGACACACCGAACTGCGTGAGCGCGAGCCAGCATGGATCGAGCGGATCCATCGGCTTCGACCCCGCGACGAGCAGGAGCTCGGCACCCTTGTCGATCAGCACGCGCATGCCGGCGACGAGTGCCCCGGCGTTGGGCGGCACGAACGCCGGCTGGAGGAGCGTCGAGCCGAACCACGCCACTTTCTCCTCGAGCGCCGCGCCGACACGCGCGGCCGCGCCGGCAGCGAGTGACTCGGCAGCGACCACGCCGATGCGGCGATGTTCAAACGGTCGAACGGAGACGAAGCCCGACGAGCCCCGCGCGATGCGCTCGACCTCGCCGACGGTTCGCTCCGGCATTACCAGCGGCGCGATCTTCGCCTGCGCGACACGTTCGCCGCTGTCCACGACCCGGCCCGCGAACAGCGTGTAGATGCACACGCCCTCGAGCAGATTTGAATCGCGCAGCGCGCCAACGGACACGTCGAGAATACCGCGCCGTGTAGCGACGAGCGGCCAATGGCCGGCCGACGGCTCGCGCACCACGACTCCGTCGCCCGCCGCCGCGGCGGCCAATCGTGGGCCTGCCTCGTCCTCGGTGACGTCGCCGTTTTCGAGCTCGATCAGATGCAGCTCGGTCCACTCCGCGGCGCGCAGCATTGGCACGTCGCCGCGCTCGAGCTGTTGGCCCTTCCTGAGACGCACGCCGTTCGCGACGACGTCATGGCAGAGGACCATGCCGGCGACGTGATCGACTGAAGCGCCGCGCACGATACGGTGCGCCTTCACAGGTGGAGGTGTCTCGCCAGTGCTTCGAGGCTCGCCAAATCGTGCACGGGCGCGAAGACGTCGACGTGCGGCAGTGCGGCTTGCATGCCGCCGGTGAGCGGTTGGTACGTCGGGCTTCCGAGGAGCGGATTGCTCTCGCGACGCAGAGATTCCGTGATGCGCACGAGCCGGGTGCTGAAGGCGAAGGTTTCGACGCGCGCGAACGCGCGCGGGAGCGCGAAAAGGAATTGTAACAGGAAACGACTGTTCAACTCGATGGAGCCCGTCGATCACGAATTTTTCACGGATGCTCAGTCCGCCCGCAACGCCTGCACGGGATCGATGCGTGTCGCACGCTGCGCCGGAAGGTATGCCGCAAGGAGCGCCACGGCGATCAAGGCAGCCCACACCGCGCCGAGCGTGAGCGGATCGGTGGGACTCACCTCGAAGAGGAGCGACCGGAGCAACCGCGTCGTCATCAGCGCCAGGGCCAACCCCACGCACGCCCCCGCGCCGGCGACGACGACGGCCCGGCGCATGATGGCGTCCCGGATACGCGTTGGCGTCGCGCCGAGCGCGATGCGGATCCCGATCTCGCGCGTCTGCTCGCGCACGCCCGACGCGACGACGCCATAGAGGCCGACCGCGGCGAGCACCAGCGCCACCATGCCGAACGCGCTCAAGAGCAGCGCGCTGAGGCGCGGCTCGGCCAGCGGCCCACTCAGCAGCTCGTCCATCGAGCGCAGGTTGGAGAGTGTGAGTGTGGGATCGGCGTCGTGGAGTGCGCGCCGCATCGCGGCGGTCATCCCTCGGACGTCGCCGCTCGACCGAACGGCGAAATACCCCTGCCAGCCATATTGCCGCCACGGCAGGTAGACCATGGGCGACGCGCCGCGCAGCGCGCGAAAGCGTGTGTCCGGAACGACGCCGACGACGGTGCGCCATTCGTAGAGATGCTTCGAAACGTCGATAGTGGCGCGCGAAACCGGCGGCGTGATCCTGATGCGCTTGCCGAGTGGATCTTGCGCGGGCCAGAAGCGGCGCGCCACCGATTCGCTCACCACCGCAACGAGCGTCGAGCCGTCGCCATCGCTGTCGACGAAACCGCGGCCCTCCAGCACCGGCGTGCCGAACGTGCGAAAATAATCGGCCCCACCGATCTCGATGGGGACGTTCGGATTCGACTCGGCCTCCGCCGCGGTCTGGCCCTCCGCGTCGAATTGCGGATGGGAGACGCCCGTGCCGAGAAAGGGTGGAATGAGGACGGGCGTCACGGCGGTTACGCCCGGTATGGCGCGCAGCCCCCGGTCGATGTCGCCTGCCCAGCGCATCACGCGATCGCCGGAGCTCGCCTTCACCACGTCGAACGCGGTCGACAGGATCGATAGATGCTCCGCGTTGAATCCGAGGTCGAGCCGCTCGAGATGCTGCAGGCTTCGCGCGAGCAAGCCCGCGCCGGCGAGCATGAGAAGGGCGAGCGCCACCTGCGACGCGACGAGCCAATCGCGCACGCGACGGCGCCGTCGCGTCTCGGCACCAGAGCGCGCGTCGAATCGCAACGGCGACGCCAGGTTCACACGAGCGCCGGCGAGAGCGGGCAGCACACCGAAGAGCAGCACTGAAAGCGTCGTGACGCCGACCGCGATGGCGACGAGGTCGCCGTGGAGCCGCACGTTGTCGAGCCCGGGCAGTTGCGCGGGGGCGAATGCCAAGAGTGCGCGCAACAGCGCCGCGGCACATGCCACGCCGAGCGCACCGCCGCCCGCCGCAAGCAGCGCGCTCTCGACGACGAGCTGCCGCACCAGGTCGCCGTAGCCCGCACCGAGCGCGCGCCGCACCGCGAGCTCGCGTGTCCGCGACGCGGCCCGAAGCAGGAATAAATTTCCAACGTTCACGCACGCGATGAGGAGCAACAGCGCCACCGCGCCGGTCAGCGCCACGAGGACCGGCCGCACGTCTCCAAGCATGGCCTGGGCGAACGTGCCGCCGTGCGCGCCGGCGAGCCGCATGTCGGGCTCACGTCGACTGATAATCGAAAAAAATTCCGCGGCCGCCGCGTCGGCGCTTGCGCCAGGAGCGAGGCGCGCGACGGCGAGCACCTGCAGCGTCCAGATCTTCGGGATCGGTGTCCAACAGCCGGCGCCGAGGGGATAGTCGAGCCCCGAGGGCGCCACGCCGACGATCGTGTACTCGTTGCGCGTGTACGGATCCATCAAACGCCGGCCGACGATCGACAGGCTGCCGCCGAACGTCGTCTGCCAGGTGCCGTAGCTCAGCACCATCACCGGCGCGGCGCCGGCCAGGTCGTCGTCAGCCCGCAAGAGGCGGCCGAGCGCCGGCCGTGCGCCGAGCACGTCGAAATAGTTCGCCGTGACTTGCGCGTGGCCGAGCGCCAGCGGCTGGCCGCCGTCGAGATACACCGAGGACACCGCGCCCCAGTGCACCACCCCGGCGACGTCGCGCATCGTGCGGCTCGTTCGCCGCACCTCGGCGAGGTCGGTCGCGTAGGGAGACAGCTCGGCGGTCGGAACGTGGTACGTCCACAACACCGCGATGCGATCCTGATCTTGCACCGGCAGCCGGCGTAGGAGAATCGTCTCGAACGTCGTGAACATCGCCACGGCCATGCCGATGCCGAGTCCGAGGATCGCGAGCGATGCGACCGCAAAAGTCGGCGTGCGGCGAAAGCCGCGAAGGGCGATGCGGATGTCCTGCGCCAGTCGATTCATCGGTTCTCCCGCGTCTCGAGCGCGTTGCGATCTCGTCGAGAGTATCGCAGAATTCACCGGCCACCGACAGCCTCCAGGAGATCAAACGTGAAGCGTAGAGAATTTGTCCGTTCGTCCGCGTTGGGATCGCTCGCATTGTGGGCCGGCCGGCTACCCGGGGCAGCCCTCGGTCAAACGTCGGGCCGTGCCGCGACGCGAAAGATTCTGATCGCCGGCGGGAACTACAACACGGCGTTCGTCCGCTACATGGCGGAGCTCACGGGAAAGGCGCGCCCGAAACTCCTGTTTCTTCCTACCGCGTCGGCCGACCGTGCCGACGGCATCATTGCCTGGTACAAGAGCTGCGCGCCGCTCAACGTCGAGCCGTTGGTCCAGGAGAGCTTCATCGAGAGCCTCACGCAGACGCGCGGGTGGGACGAGGTGCTGCTGTCGGTGGACGGCATCGTCGCGTCGGGCGGCAACACGCTGAATCAACAGGCGATCTGGAAAGCGCAGGGCATCGATCTCGTGCTGCGGCAAGCGTGGGATCGCGGCATCGTCCTCGGCGGCGCCAGCGCCGGTTCGCTCTGCTGGTTCGAGGAGGGAACGACCGATTCGCGGCCCAAGGAGCTCACGACGGTCCAAGGCCTCGGATTCATCAAGGGCAGCCACTGCCCGCACTACGACAAGGAGTCGGGACGCAGACCGCTGTATCACAAGCTGATCGGCTCGGGCGCGATGAAGCCCGGCTACGCGTGCGACAACGACGCGGGCATCTACTTCGAGGACAACACCGTCAAGCGCGTCGTCTCGACGCGCGCCGAGGCGAAGGTGTACTACGTGAGCCGCGCCGGTGCCGACGTCGTCGAGAAAGTGCTCGAGCCGGAACGGATCTCGTAGTCGGCCTCCGTCAGACGGGCGGCAGCGCGCCCAGGGTGATCTCGCCGGAGCGCGCCCGGTTTGGATCGTCGAGTGACGCGAGCATGGTGTCGTAGCATCGCGGACACATCCCGTGCGACAACATGGGCAGCGGCGACTCCTCGAACAGCCCGAGCTCCGGAATGGCGCTTTCGACCTCGAGCCACTGGTCGGCCGGGATGGGAATTCGCATGCACCAGCCGCAGATCGTGAGCAGCGCGTCGGACCGAGGCGCCTCGGCGTCGAGCAAGCTCACATCTTCCCGTGCCTGACTGGCGACGAGCCGCGTGTGGAACTCCACCTCGCCCGCGACGGTCGCCGCAAGTTGCATTTCCAGGAGTCGGCGCTGCGTGGGGCCGTCGCATCGAAACCGAAAGCGCGCGGGTCCCGTTCCGTTCCTCAGCCGCTTGAGGAGCGCCGCGTACAGCTGGCGGGTGGTCTGATCGGCGATCGACGTCCACAACGACTGCCCGAGAATTCCAGGCGGCACGAGATGTTCACCGTCGTTGGCGCGGGCGAAGTGCGACCAAGCATCGTTCACGGCCGTGATGCAGTCGGACGAATCGATTCGGTATATTACGTCTTCTGAAATTCTCAAATTCTCATCTCGTGGCGTTTCCGCATCATAGCGCGCGCCCGGTCGTTCGGCTACGGCCAATAGGCCGGCGGAGGCTGCAGCCCGGCGCGCCTCACAAGGGTCATCAGGCGAGGATCCTTTCGGATCGGGTTTCTGAGCGTTCTCCAATACAGCGACCCAATCCCCGACGATCCGGCGTTCAACGCGCGCTCGTACCACTGTACCGCGCCCGCGTCGTCGCCGATGAGTGCGTGCATCAGCGCGATGTCGTCCTCGCGCATGTACGCCTTCTGGCCCGGCGCCGCCGCCTGTGCGTCCACACCGGCAACGATCTTCCGCGCCTCGTCCATTCGCTTGGCCGACACGAGCACCGAGACGTAGTCGAGTAGGGCGTGCAGCTTTTGTACGCCTGCCTCACCGGCGGCGCGGCGGAACAGCTCGACGGCGCGGTCGGGCCGCTGGACGTCGAGATCCTGCAACGCCGCGCACCGCTCGCCGGCATGCAGCTCCGCTAGTCGTCCGCAATACTCGCGCGCCTCGCGGGTGTTGCCCGACTGCTGCGCGTACGTCCACGCGGCGAGCAATCGATCGGGCGACGTGGGGTCGCGGTTCACCGCCTGGCGCAGGAACGCGCTCGCCGAGTCGCGCAGCCCGTTCGCCCAGAGCACCTGCGGATACCACATCGGGCCGAACGGCAACTCGGGGTTGGCGGCCAACGCCTCCGCCATGTACCGCTGCGCGGCGCTCGTGTTGCGATCGAAGAAATAGGCGATGAGCCCTTTGGTGAAGCGCAGCTCCGCAACGGTGGAGTCGATCGCCAGCCCGCGCGCCAGGGCGACCCGCATTCGCGGAACGGCCTCCGAGGGCGCGACAAAGTCGTCGCTCAGCATACCCCACGAGTCGGTGATCCCCGACCACGCCATCGCGTACGTCGAATCCTCTTGGAGGGCCTGTTGAAAGAGGTCGAGCGATTTGCGTAGATCGGGCTCCGTGTAGCGCGCCTGCATGTAGCGGGCGCGGAGATAGAGATCGTGCGCCTTGGCGCTCGTGGTGCCGCGAGTCGCCAACTGTTGATTCGCGCCGAGCGTGACCCGCAGCGCGCCGGCGATCGCGCGCGCTACGTCGTCCTGCACCTGGAACGCATCCTTCACTTCGCGCTCGTACGTCTCCGCCCAGAGGATCACGCCGTCGGACACGTTCGTGAGCTGCGCCGTGAGTCGCATGCGGTCGCCCACACGGCGGATGCGCGACTCGAGCAGCGCGCCGACGTGCAGCCGCTCCCCGATCTTTTTCACGTCGCCGCCGTCGGCCAGCACCGCTGCGCTCGTCGCGCTGCGCGACGTCACCCGCACGCCCGGGAGCTTGGCGAGCGTGGACGTGAGCTCGTCGGTCATCCCGTCGGCGAAGAACTGCGTCGCGGTGTCGGCGGCCGCGTTGACGAGCGGTAGCACGGCGATCGATTTCGCCGGCGCTGCCGCTGTGGCCTCGGCGTGATCGGAGCGACGCCACACGACGACTCCGGCGACGACGAGCAGCGCCACGACCGCGGACAACGCCAACACGCCGCGATTGCGATAGTACTCCGACCGCGCGACTACCGTGTCGCTCTCCAGCGCCGCCAACATGCTGAGCGGCTCGTTCGCGCCGCTCGACACGGTGACGCCATCGAGCGCGCGCACCACCTCCGCCGCCGACTGCGGACGGTCGGCAGGCCGCTTCTCGAGGCAGCGCATGATGAGCGCGGCCAGCGCCGGTGGCAGGGCGGCCCGTCTCCGCTGGATCGCTTCCGGCTGCTCGGCGATGTTCGCGGCGAGTTGGCCTTGCATCGACCGGCCGGCGAAGGGCGTCTCGCCGGTGAGCAGCTCGTAGCCGAGCACGCCAAAGGCGTAGATGTCGGCGCGGTGATCGACGTTCGGGTCGGCGACCGCCTGCTCCGGTGCCATGTACGCCGGCGTTCCGAGGGCGACGCCGACGGAGGTCGTCTCGGACTCGCCGTCGACCTTGCTCGAGTCCAACAACGCCTTGGCGACTCCGAAGTCCGCCACCATGGCCGAACCGCCGGACACCAGCACGTTGTCAGGCTTGATGTCGCGATGCACCACGCCGCGCTCGTGCGCGTAGACCAGCGCGCTCGCCACTTCGCGGAGGATGCGCACCGCCTCGGCGACGGGCAGCTCACCGTGCGCCGCGAGACGGGCGCGCAGCGACTCGCCCTCGATGAACGGCATCGTGAAGTACGGCACGCCGCCCGCGTCGCCCGCCGACAGCAAAGGCACGATGTGCGGGTGCTGCAGGCGCGCCGCGAGCATGATCTCACGGTTGAAGCGCGCGATGCTGACGGTGGCGGCGACGTCGTGCGGAAGCACTTTTACGACCACCTGTCGACCGAGCGCGGCGTCGGTGGCGACGAAGACGCGCGCCATTCCGCCGCCGCCGAGCTCGCGATCGATGGTGTAGGCGGTGCCGAGCGAATCTTGGAGGGTGTCGCGGAGGGGCATGGGCTAACAGTATCGACGGCGCCGACCGTCCCGGTGCGGCAATTGTATGTGACGATGCCGATATCTGAACCTACTCAATGCGCCGGCCTCGAGGCGACTCGCCACGCCCAAATCGCCAGGCTCGCGGCCAGCGCCGTGACGAGGATGAAGAACGGGTCCTTCGCGAGCTGCGATCCTTCCTCCACGACCCGCCAGAGATGGACGACGGCGATCAGACCGAAGACGACGCCGGTGGTGACGACGTACGTTTTCATGGACACGCCTCCGCTATGAGAGAATGCTCACGACCCATCTATCCATCCATTGGCTCGGGTGCTTCCGACGAGCCAAACGCTACGCCAAGAACGGGATCGCGGCGAATGCGGGCCGCGTACTAGATTGACGGACATCTCCCCGTCGAGACTATCATGATGCTCCTGCGCTATCGCCTGCCGTCGGCCGCGATCCTGGCGACGCTCACATTCCCGCACACCGCGCGCGCTCAGCATTCGGATTCGATCGTCGCGCGGGCTACGGTCGCGATCGCGTCGCTCAAGGACACCGTCGCCCTGCGGAGCGCCGGCTTCTCCGTCATCGGCGTCGCCTATTCCAAGCGAATTCTCGAGCGGCCGGTGCCCACCGAGCTCGCCGGCACGCCGGCGGAGTGGCATCTCCATGCGATCTGCCGCGGCGTGCCGGGCGAAGGGATGGTGCTGGCCGACGGTCGCGACGATTGCGTGGCGCGCGGAGGCACGCCTGCGGGCGCCAACATCGCGATGGTACACGCCTGGACCATCGCGAATCCGGACGGCCCGTACGCGCACGACAACCCGGCGCTGCCGTTCGTTGCCACGGGTCTCGAGCCGCCGGCGCACGCCATGGCCGACGAACGCCTCCTTGGCGTGGCGCTCGGTGAGAGCTATGGAGCGAAGCTCGTCATCGCGCATCGCATCGACGACATGGCGCAACGCGCCGGAAAGAATCAGCCGCTGATCGAAAAACGGGCGGCGCTGAGGGCGCTGGTGCCGCAGCTCCGGGAGGCCCAGCGTGCCAACGACACGCGCAAGTTCGACGCGCTGCGCAAGAAGACGATCGATGCCTGGAACGCGCTCGCCGATGAGTATCGCGCCGCCGCGCCCACGCCGGAGATGCGAGCGCGCTTCGACGTCGAGCTCAAAGAAGCGGTCGAGACGATGCACCACCATATGTGAGCTCGCCACCGCCGGGAACTCAGACCCGCGCTCCATTCCGCGGCGGCCGCGCGACGAGCAGCATGAGCACGCCGAACGCGAGCATCACCACACCCCACCAGAGATTGATCTGACCGCCCCTGGTGAATGCCGCGGCCGCCACGCGTGGTTGGAAGAGACCGTACGCCACCAGCAACAATCCCAACAGCGTGAAGAGGCCGCCGATGGGAACGCGGACATCGAGATCGCCTGTTGCGCTCATGGCTCTACGCGAAGATGAGGTTGAGAACGAGGAGGAGCAGCAATGTCACGATGCCGAGGAACGCCGGTTTCTCCCAAGCGGCGCGCGCCGTGCTGGGCGGACGTGGCGTGAGTGCATAGACTAAGCCGACCAGCTCTTCGTCCTTGCGCGGCCGCGTTGCGAGGCTGACCAGAATCGTGATGACGAAGCACGTCGTCCACGCGTAGATCGCCGTCCAGAAGGTCTGGCCCATCTCGCTCCGGAAGGTCGTCACCACGCCGAAGTAGCCGCCCTTCACGCCCGGCACCGCGCCGGCCGGAAGCGTGAGGCCGTGGTGCACCGCCGCAGCGATCGTACCGGACAGCAGCCCCCAGAACGCGCCGTGTCCCGTGGTGCGCCGCCAGAACATTCCGAGGAAGAAGGTTGCGAACAACGGTGCATTCACGAACGCGAACACGAGCTGGAGCAGCTCCATGATGTTGTTGAACGAGGCCGCGACATAGGCGGCGGCAATGGCGAGCAGAATGCCGACAACCGTCGCCACACGGCCGATCCACAGGTAGTGCTGGTCGTCGGCGTCCTTGCGGACGTAGGTCTGATAGAGGTCGTACGTCCACACGGTATTGAACGCGGTGATGTTTCCCGCCATCCCCGACATGAACGACGCGAGCAACGCCGCCAGCCCCAACCCCAGCATTCCGTTGGGAAAGAGATGCATCAGCATCGACGGCGTCGCGAGATCGTAGTCGAGCACGACTTTGCCGGCGGCGTCGAGGAGTGGCGCGCCGCCCGCGCCGATCTTCGCCGGGATGATGCCTTTGCCGCCGATCACGAGCGCGATCATTCCCGGCAGAATGACGAGGAAGGGAAAGACCATCTTCGGCACGGCGGCGATGAGCGGCGTACGCCGCGCCGAATCCATCGAGTCGGCCGCCATGGCGCGCTGCACCACGAGAAAGTCGGTGCACCAATAGCCGAACGAGAGCACGAAACCGAGTCCCATCACCAGGCCGAACCACTCCACGCCGATGAGGTTGTGCGCGGGCGAATCCATTCCCTGCCACGCGTGGGTGTACGCGCCGGCGGGGTGCCCCTGCGCCACGGCCAGGGCCGAGAGCTTCGCCGTGAGCCCCGACCACCCGCCGACCTCGTTGAGTCCCACGATGACCAGCGGCGCAAAGCCGAACACGATGAGAAAGAACTGCAACACCTCGTTGTAGATCGCGCTCGTCAGTCCGCCCAGCAGGATGTACGTGAGGACGATCGCCGCCGACACGAACACACTCACGTTGAAGCTCCACCCGAGCAGCAAGTGCATCAGCGCGCCCATGGCGTACATCGACACGCCCGATGAGAACACCGTCATCACGGCAAACGACACGGCGTTGAAGGCGCGCGTCTTCTCGTCGAAGCGCAGCCGCAGATACTCGGGTACCGACCGCGCTCGCGACCCGTAGTAGAACGGCATCATGAACAGGCCGACGAAGAGCATCGCCGGCACCGCGCCGATCCAGTAGAAATGGCTCGTCGAGATGCCGTACTTCGCCCCGGACGCCCCCATCCCGATCACTTCCTGCGCGCCGAGATTGGCCGAGAGAAAGGCGAGGCCGGTGATCCACGCGGGAAGCGAGCGTCCCGACAGGAAGAAGTCGGTGCTGGTTCGCATCGCTCGGCGCAGCTGCCAGCCGATGCCGAGGACGAACGCGAAGTAGATGCCGATGATCGTATAGTCGATCCACCGAAGACCGACACCAGTCAGGACGGGCGCCATCTACACGAGCCTCCTACGAGAGGGGGACAGGGGCGTCAGAGCGGAATTAGGGTATCACTCACGAGGGCCGCGGTCAAATGGCATCTCTCCTCACGCCGCGTCGCGTCGTTCAGGGTCGCGCGGTGCGACATTTCCCCCCGGCATCGAACAGGTGCACTCGGGCGGACGGAACGTACACCTCGATCCGCTCCCCCACGGCGGGCAGTTGCTCCTGCGACACGGCGGCCATGAGCCGGTTCGGACCGACGTCGAGATGCACGTGGCTCGTGCCGCCCAGCCGCTCCACGAGCACCACCGTCCCCGACACGGGCGACGTGGCCATGCCCGCAGCGACGAGGGAGATATCCTCGGGTCGGATTCCCAGCGTCACCGGAGCGGCCACGGGAACAGGCTCCCGCTCGCCCCCGAGCTCGACTCGAACCCCGTCGGCGACGAATGCCGCGCCGCCATTACGGTCGAGCCGCCCTTCGATGAAGTTCATCGGCGGCGAGCCGATGAATCCCGCAACGAACCGGTTGACCGGATCCCGATACAGCTCGATCGGCCGCCCCACTTGCTGGATCGTTCCATTCGCCAGCACCACGATCCGGTCGCCAAGCGTCATAGCTTCGACCTGATCGTGCGTGACGTAGATCGTCGTCGTGTTCAACCGCCGCTGCAGACCGCCGATCTCGATGCGCATCTGCGCGCGGAGTCCGGCGTCGAGGTTGGACAGCGGCTCGTCGAAGAGGAACACGAGCGGCTCGCGCACCATCGCGCGCCCCATGGCCACGCGCTGCCGCTGTCCGCCCGACAGCTGCTTCGGCTTGCGATCGAGCAGCGCCTCCAGGCCGAGCATGCCCGCCGCCCACGCCACTCGGCGCGCGATCTCCGGCTTGGGCACTTTGCGCAGCTTGAGGCCGAGCGAGAGGTTGTCGCGAACGGTGAGATGCGGATAGAGCGCGTAGTCCTGGAACACCATCGCGACGTCGCGTTCGCGCGGCGCGAGATGGGTGATGTCGCGGTCGTCGATGCGAATGGTGCCCGACGTGACCGACTCGAGTCCCGCGACCATGCGCAGCAGCGTTGACTTGCCGGACCCCGAACCGCCCACGAGCACGAGCAGCTCGCCGTCGGCCACCTCGAGGTTGAAATCCTCGACGATGACGACGTCGCCGAATCGCTTGGTGACATGATCGAAGGTGACGGAGGGCATCGGTTATCCTTTCACTCCGGCGCCCGCCATGCTTTCGATGAAGTAGCGCTGGAGGAACATGTAGGCGGCGACCACCGGCACCACGAGCACCATCGCGGCCGCGAGCGACACGCCGAGCGTACCGGCGCCGCCGCCGAGCGCGAAGACGGTGAGGAGCTGCGGCAGCGTCATGATGTGCTGGTCGCGCACCACGAGCAGCGGCCAGAGCACTTCGTTCCACGACCCCATGAAGGTGAAGATCGCAACGATCGCCAGCGCCGGCCGGGCGAGCGGCCAGAAGATGGTGAACAGGATGCGCAGCTCGCCCATACCGTCCATACGCGCCGAGTCGATGAGCGACTGTGGGATCTGGAGGAAGAATTGGCGGAGCATGAGAATCGCCGTGGCGTTGAAGAGATAGGGAACGATGAGCGCCGCGTACGTGTCGATCCACCCGAGCTGCACGATGAGCGTGTAGAGCGGAATGAGCGTGAGCTGGCCTGGGACGAGGAGCACGGCCATCGTCGCGGCGTTGAGCGCGCGCTTGCCCGGAAAGGTGAGCCGCGCCATGGCGTAGGCGGTGATCGAGCCGAAGATGAGCACCGCGATGGTCACGGTGCTCGCGACGAGCACGCTGTTCAAGAGCGCACGTCCGAACGGTGCCCTGCCCCACATGATGCGATAGTTGTCGAGTGTCGCCCGGTCGGGGATCAGGGCGAGCGATCCCACCTCGCCCGGCGGCTTGAGCGTGCTCGACGCCATCCACAGAAAGGGATAGATGAACGTCAGCGCCGCCAGCGCGAGTCCAACATAGAGGATCGCCCGTATGAATTTGCTCATAGCGCCTCCGCCGTGCCGACGACTTTGCGCTGGATCGCCACCACCGTGCCGATGATCATCGCCAGCGCCACACCGATCGTGGCGGCGTAGCCCATCTTCTGGTACGAGAAGGCGTTGGTGTACATGTAGAGCACCACCGAGAACGTCCGCCGCAGTGGTCCGCCGCCCGTCATGACGTATGGCTCGATGAACAGTTGAAAGCCATTGATCGTGGAAAGTGTCAGCACGAGAATCGTCTGCGGGAGCAGCAGCGGCAGCGTGAGATGGCGGAAGCGCTGCCACGCAGTTGCGCCGTCGAGCTCGATCGCTTCCTGGCAGCTTCGCGGGATGTACTGCAGGCCGGCGAGATAGATGATCACGTAGAAGCCGACGTTTTTCCACGTGACCATCACGGCGATCGCCGCCATGGCAACGCGCGGATCCGTGAGCCAGGGAACGGGCGCGATACCAGCCTTCACGAGCAGCGCGTTGATGAGGCCGACGTCGGTGGCGTAGAGCGCGTTCCAGAGTATCGCGACCACCGCGCCCGAGATCACGACGGGCAGAAAAAACGCGGCGCGCCAGAAGGCGCGGAACATCATCGGGCGGTTGAGCGCGACCGCGAGTGCGAGCGCGGTCACGATCTGCAGCGGCAGGTGCAGCCCTAGGAACACGAAGGTGTTGCCGACGGCCTGCCAGAAGCGCGTGTCGGTCGCGAGGAGCTTGACGTTGTCGAGCCCCGCGAACGACGGCGTCGTGACGAGGTCCCAATGCATCAGCACGAGCGCGAGGGCGAACGCCACGGGGTACGCGGCGAACGCCAGCAGGAACAGCACGTACGGCGCCGAGAGCAACGTGCCCGACCGAGCTTCAGCGCGCATCGAGCACCTTTTTCGCCTCGGCCGCCGCCTTCGCCAGCGCCTTCCTCACTGGGGTGACAGCATAGATCGCCGCGGCTTCGTACGCCTCCGAGACGATGTCGAAGATCTCGACGATGTCGGGATCGATGTCGATGTCGCGGGTGTGCTCGACCAGGCGGGCGTATGCGGGCAGCGCCGGCGATTGCGCGAGCGTCGCCGTAAAGCGCTCGTCCGTCGCGAGTCCGCGCCGGTACGGCAGTTGGCTCGCCTCGATCAGCAGCCGATCCGCCTCGGGCGACGTGAGGTAGGCGACGAACCGCGCCGCCGCGTCCACGTGCTTCGTCGTCGCGAAGATGGCGATGCTGCGCAGATCGGCGAAGGCGTACGCGTCGCCCGGCGCCGCGCCGTCCGCGGAGGGAACCGGAGCGACGCCGTAACGGAGCCCCGCTGGCTTCGACGCATCCAGTTCCTTGAGGAACCACGGGCCGATGATCTTCATCGCGACCGTTCCGTCGATGAACGGATCGCGACCGAGCGCAAAGTTTGCCTTCGGCAGCAGATTGCGCGCGAAGCCCGTTCGCAGCACGTCCATCGCCGACGCGGCCGCGGCATTGTCGAACTGCACTCTTCCGTTCGACACGAGCGTACGCCCGCCCGAGCTCGCGAGGTACAGCGGATAGAAATCGTAGAAGCGCTCGAACCAGGTCGTCTTGAGCGACGCCCACATCGCCCACTTGTCCAGCCGGCCGTCGCCGTCGGTGTCTCTTGCCAACTTCTGGAACGCCGCGAGCAGCTCGGTGTGATTCCGCGGCGGACTGATGCCGGCGCGAGCCAGTAAGTCCACATTGTACAGCAGCATTTCGGGATTCGTCTTCCACGGAAAGGAATAGATCCCTCCGTCCGGCAACCGAAGCGGCGCGAGCATCGCCGGCGTCGTTCGCTCGGCCAGTCGCGCCGCCGCGGGCGTGAGGTTGTCGAGCCGCACCACGCCATTCGCACGCACGAGCCGCGAGAGCAGCGCCGACGACACGTTGGAGCAGACGTCCGGCGTGGCGCGCGCGACGATGGCGGCGAGCAGCACCTCCTCGGTCGATCGCCCCGCGGGCAGCGGCTGCACGCGCACCTGCACGTCGGAGTGCTCGCGGTTCCAGTGGTCCGCGAGCAGCATCGCGAGCTTCACCTCGGGCGGATTGGCCGCGGGCCAGTAGGTGAGCGTGATCGGCCCCGTCGCTCCATGGACCTCGCTGAGCGCGAGGCGTTGCCCGTGTTGCTCGAGGACGACTTTGCCTCCGTCAGGGCCCGCATACTCTCGTTTGACCGGCAGCTCGGCGAGCGAAGCCGACGCGCCGCCCGCGGGCTTGTAGCGGAGATACTCCACGGCATCCGCGTTGCTCGTCACGGCCTGCAGCGCAAGCAGCGACTCGATCGTCGACTCGGCGCCGGAGTTGCGATTCACTTGCGCCGCCGACGCTCCGTCGATGCCGTCGAAGGTGCGGCCCGTCTTCTCGTCGTACATCGCGACGCCGGCGGGATTGGCGCCGACGAGCCACGCCGCGGTGAGGCCGCCCATCACCGCGTACCGGCGATCGTTTGTCGCGTCCGCGATCGCGACGAAACCCTCAGCGATGGGACCCACGCCGTAGGCGATCTGCGGAAACCACTTCGGCGTGCCGTTTGGTGCGATCTCAGAGGGTATTCGGCCGGCCAACAGGAAGCGGCTCCAGAGCGCGTCCGCTTCTCCCTTCGCGGCAACGAGGAATTCCGGATGGCCGAGCACCACGGACGCTTCGGCCAGCGCCGCGACCGAGCGCGAGCCCCAGGCGTGCCACGCAGACGTGGGAGCGTCCACGCGCGCGCTCCACGGTGCCTGCGACGCACCGCCGGCCGCGAGCGGAACGAGCAGTCGCGCCATGCGCACGGCCAACTCCCCGCGCGCCGGCGATGGCTCGGCGCGCTGCAACGCCAGCACTCCGAGCAACGCCTCCGACGTCGCCGTCACCGAGCCGCCGATCAATCGCTCCGCATCGACGTCGCGCGCCATGCGTGCAACGGCGCGGTCGAGCGGCGCGTCGAGCCCCCGTAGTCCGGCAGGATACGCGCGGCCGAAGACGCGATGCGCCTCGCCGAGCGCCCAGATGCCGCGCGCCGCCCAGTACGACATGCTCTTCCGGCTGCTGGGGGCACTCGTGTTCGGACGGCCAGTCGTGTCGACGAAGTTGAGGAACTCGCCGTCGCCCTGCTCCATTGCCGCGACGAAGTGGAGCAGCCCTCGCGCCTCATCTCTCGCGAGCGTGTCGCCGGTTTGTTCGAAGGCGCGGAGATAGAGCACGGCGGCGCGGGCGGCATCGTCGACGCTGGCGATTCCCTCGAACCCGTCGCGCGCCGGCGATCCGGCGGGGCGGTAGTCCGGTGCGTTGGAGTACAGCGCCACGACGCGTACCGGCTTCGACGCGACGACCGCACTCCGCGTGAGATGCCGTAGATGGTCGTAGTTCAGCACGAGCGGCGGCGGCGCGGCGCTTGTGGGCACCGGCGGTGCGCCGTGACAGGCAAGTGTCGAGAGGGCCGCGGCGCAACACAAAACTCTCATCGCCAACCCATCTCCGCCTCGATCGACGCGAGCAGCGCTTCCCTGTTCACGCGCGCGCCGGCGACGGAGACGTCGGCGGCGCCATAGTACACGATGAGATCGTCGCCGCGCTCCACCAAGCCTTGCGGAAAGACGACGCGCACGCCGGTCGGGAAGTTCGCCATGTCCACCTGCGGGATTGGCCCGGCGTCGATCTCGTACGGTGCCTCCGGCGTGAGCGCGGGGGCGTCGGACACATAGAGAACCTTTTCCGGCGCATCGCGGTCGAGCAGGCACCATCCCATGGAGTACACGTTGCCTTCGGCGATCGTGGTCGCGCCGTGAAACGGCAGCAGCCATCCCAACCGCGTCTCGATCGGAGGCGCACCCGCTCCGACGCGCGAGCTGCGCCAGCTATTCGGTTTGGGGCCGAGCACCTCGGCACCCATCGTCGGCCATTCCTCGTCGAGCCGGTCCACGCGCACGCAGACGATGTGCGGCATGGGGCGGTGCAAGATCACGTACTGCCCTCCGACCTTCCGCGGAAAGATCACACAATTCTTATTGTCGCCGGCGAGGCGCGGGCCGTGCCGAACGTACTGTGCGGGATCGAGCAAGTCGCCGGTGGTAATGAGGCAGACGCGCGGACCCGCCGCCGAGTAGCCGGTATAGGTGATCGCGTATCGCCCCTCCTCCTCGAGCCAGGTGATTCGCGCGTCCTCTACGCCCCATTCCTCGTACGCCGCCTCGCGCGCGACCGCCGGCCGCGGCCAGATCTCGTCGACGCTCATCCCGTCGCTCGAGAGCGCCATGGCGAGACACGACCGCCGCGTGTCGTCCTCGAACACTCGCACCAGGAGAGCGACACGTCCGCTCGCGCGGTCGACGCACGCGCCGGGGTTGAACGCGCCGCTCGCCCGCGTGAACGCGATCTGCGACGGGCGGACGAGGGGGTTGGCGGCGAGCCGCTCGAGAGGCTCGATCATGCGCGCTCCGCGACCCACTTGGCGTACAGCCGCTCGAAGTGCGCGGCGGGAGCGCCGTAGTATTCGTCCGCGCTCACGTCCAGAACGTGGGGAACGGCGCCGCGAACGAGGTCGCCGCGGTCGATCCGTTGCCTGAGCTCGCGAGAGATCGCTGCCGCAGGCTTCTCGCTGCCGTCGGCGCGCACGAGTCCGAACGTACGCTCACGAATCGCCCGGTCGAAGGGCGGGCGCGTGAACAGCGCCGGATCATAGTCGGCGTAGCACCACGCGTACGCGCCCGCGGCGCCGGTCCGCGCGAGCCCACTCACGACCGACTTGTAGTACGCCGCGCCCTCTTCCTCCGAGGCGAGATACTGCGTGCGCGGTTGCCCGAGAAACTCGTCGGTGATCGAGCCTCCCGGCTCCCCCTTGGGCGCCGTGCACAATCCGAATTCCTGCATCAGCGGTGCACGCTGCCGTCCCGACAATCCGGCCGTGAGCGCGCACGAAAATGGAACGAGCTCCGGGTCGAGAAAGGACCGCGCGAACTGTGAATACAGCGGATACGCGTGCATCACGTCTTCGTCGAGCTCCGCCGCGAGATCGTCGATGCGCATGTGATTCACCGTCGTCAGCGACGGCAGGTGCGCGCCGATCCGCACCGCGCTGCCCGGCGCCGCCGCGCGGATGGCGCCGGCGATCGCCGACGTCCAGGTCCGAGCGTCCTCACGCGTCGTGGGGCGCTGGGCATCGTCGATCTCGTTCGCGATGTCGAACGCGCGAACGGACGCGTCTCCCGCCAGCGCGCTCGCACACGCATAGGCGAGCAGCACCTGCGACCGCACGACCGCAGGATCGGAATAGAGATTCGCCGGCGCGCCATCCGCGGCAAGCATCCAGCGCGGCCACCAGATGGCGCCGCTCATGTTGATGACGACGAGCGTGGGCACAATCGAGAGGCCGGCCTCCTTCGCCACCCGTGCCACCTCCACGAGCCGGCTCACCATCCGTGCGTCGACACACTCGCGCTCCGGGAGAAAATCCTGCGCGAGCGCGAAGAGCCGCACCGTCTCGAACCCCATGTCGGCGATGTGCGCGAGCTCGTCGCGCACTTCGCCCACGTCGAGCTCGCGCCACATGTACATCGCTCGGCGCCGGGGCCAGTAGTTGATGCCCAGCTCGAATGGCGCGAGTGCCGGCGCGCGGGCAGTCAAATCAGCCCGCCGAGGATCTCGGTCAACGACAGATCGGCGACGGCCGTTACGCCGTCCGCCGCGCCATAGTACACACGAACGTTGTCGCCCTCGGCCACCAGGCCGCAGGTGAACACGACGCCCGGAAAGAATCCGTGGCGCTCGTACGGCATCTCCGGCGTGAGGATCGGCTCGCGCGAGCGCGCGATGACGACCGAGGGGTCGTTCGCGTCGAGCAGCAGCGCGCCCAGCGCATATTCCGTGGCGGATTTGCTCACGCCGTGATAGACGGCGAGCCAGCCGCCTGGCACTCGGAATGGCACTGCACCGCCGCCGATCTTCGCGTCGTCCCACGCGCCCGGCCTCGCTTTGGCGACGAACTTGTGCTCGCCCCACGCCGCGAGGTCCGACGACGTCGCACTCCAGATGGCGGGTTCGCCGATGCCCTCGGGCATCGGACGATGCAGCGCGACGTACCGTCCGCCGATCTTCTCCGGGAAGATCGTGACGTCGCGATTGTTCGGCGGAAAGATGACGCCGTGCCGCTCGAAGCGTCGAAAGTCCGTGGTCGACGCGAGCGCGGTTGCGATGCCGAGCGGCGAGACAGCGGTGTAGTTGATCCAGTAGCGGCCGTCGATGAGCGTGATGCGCGCATCCTCGACGCCGAACGACTCGAGCTCCGTCGCCGGCGCGAGGGCGGGGTGCGGCTCGACGTCGAAGTGGATGCCGTCGGTCGAGCGTGCGACGCGCAGGTGCGAAATCGAGGTCAACCAACTGCGGCCGTCGAGGACGATCACACGCGGATCGCTGGCGTCGAGCCCCGGCGTATTCGTCGGCCAGCGTTTGATCTCGAGTTGGCCAGTCCTCGCGTCGAACACCGGCGCGGCGACCTCGGACTCCGACCGCCCGCCCAACGGAGGCGCCTCGGCCACGCGCAGCAGGAGCACGACGTCGCCCCTGTGACGAACGGCGGCCGGATTGAACACGCCGACGACGTCGAGATCCGAGCGCGACGGTCGAACCATGGCCGGCGTGAGTATCGGATTCTCGGGGGCGCGTCGTGGGGTCATGCCTTCCGGGTGGCGAGGAGCGGTCAACTATACAGCGCCGCGGGCGTGCGCGCGAAACGGTTGCCTCGCCGCGCGCTGGACCGTATCGTCTGTCGACCAAGGAGGCGCCGATGAAGCCGATGTACTTGCCGGAGGTGGAAGCGCACCGAGGCACCGGTCCGCGTGCCGCGGCGATCGAGCAGATGCGGGCTGCGGGAATTCCGATTCCCCAGATCATGCACCTTTTCGCCTACAAGCCCGACCGTACCGACCATCTCGCCGCGTTCACCCAAGGCGTGATGCGAGGCCCGTCACCGCTCCCGCCGGGCCAGCGCGAGCTGATCGCGGCGCTGACGTCCAAGCTCAATCAGTGCCTCTTCTGAATTGGCTCCCACGCCGCGGTCGCGGCGGAGCTGCTGGGAGATCGTGAGCTCGTCCAGGGCGTGCTGACCGATCTCGACACCGCGCCGGTCTCCGGCAAGGACCGTGCGTTGTACGCGTTCGTGAAGAAGATGGTCGCCGACTCCCTCTCGATCGGCGAAGCCGACGCCGAGGCCGTGCGCGCCGCCGGGTGGACCGACGAGGCGCTGTACGACGCGATCAGCGTGGTGGCATTGTTCCAGTTCTATAATGCGTGGATCGACGCGACCGGTGTGGGCGACCTGCCGGCGATGGGGTACGAAATGTCGGGCAAGCGCCTCGCGACGCAGGGGTACGTGATGGGTTGAGGGGCCGCGTCTCGTAACTCGCTCCTCGTACCTTGACCCTCGAACCTGGGCTGGCTCGGCGACGTCGAGATGCTGGGCCATCATATCGTAGCGGCTCGAGTCGATATCTCGACATCGCTGAACGAGCCCAGGTTCGAGGCTCAAGGCGCGAGTCACCAGGCGCGAGGTTGCTACACCCGGCCCCCGGGCCCGCTGCTCGGCACCGGCTGCGCCGACTCGGGCAGAATGAACGGCTCGTGCGCATCGCCCTCGATCACCGCCCGGAACGGCACATCCCGCTCGCCGACGTCGCGCACGAACGTCACGCACGCCGCGGCCGTCAGCAAACAGGCGCCGCCCATCATCACCACGTAGAGCGGCGCATTCGGATTGTCGACACCGAACAACAGACGGATGAGCGGGCCGAAGCCGAGCGACGCGATGATCTCGGGAATGACGATGAAGAAGTTGAAGACGCCCATGTACACACCCATCCGCTTCGCGGGCAGCGCCGTGGAGAGCATCGCGTAGGGCATCGACAGGATCGACGCCCACGCGATGCCGACGCCGACCATGCTGAGCAGCAACACGTACTTGTCGTGAATCAGGTAGACGGAGAGGAGCGAGGCGCCGCCGCAGATCAGGGCACCGGCGTGCACCGTCTTGCGGCTCGTCGCGGCCGCGAGCTTCGGGAGCGCGAGCGCGACGACGAAGCACGTCATCGAGTAGAAGGCGAACGCAAACCCGCCCCACTCGATGCCGCTCGTGTACAGGACGGACTTGGGATCGCTCGCGACGAACACGTGCCGGGCAGTGGCCGGTACGAAGAAGAGCCACATGCAGAAGAGGCCGAGCCAGGTGAATACCTGCACGACGGCGAGCTGCCGCATCGTGACCGGCATCTCGCGCAGCGCCGCGCCGACTTCGCGCAGCACGTCGCCAATCCCGTGCCGGTTCTGCTTCTCTCGCTCGAACGCTTCCAGGTCCTCCGGGGGGTATTCTCCCGTGGTGAAGACCGTCCAGAGCACGGCGGCAAGAAAGACGAGCGCTCCGAACTGGAAAGAGTACTTCACCGAGAGCGGAATCCCGCTCGTCGTATTCCCTTTGACGCCCATCCAGCTAAGGAAGAGCGGCAGCGCGTTCGCCATGCTCGCGCCCAGACCGATGAAGAACGACTGCATCACGTAGCCGGCCGTGCGCTGCGACGTGTTGAGCTTGTCCGCCACGAAGGCGCGGAACGGCTCCATCGACACGTTGACCGATGCGTCGAGAATCCAGAGGAGTCCCGCCGCCATCCACAGGGCGCTCGACGTCGGCATGAAGAAGAGCGCGACGGAGGCGAGGAGCGCACCGGCGAGGAAGTACGGTCGGCGCCGGCCGAGGCGGCCCCACGTTCGGTCGCTCATCGCGCCGATGATCGGCTGGATCAGTAAGCCCGTTACCGGCGCCGCGAGCCAGAGGAGCGGCACCTGATCGGGGCGCGCTCCCAGCTTCTCGTACACCGCCGACATGTTCGCGAGCTGGAGGCCCCACCCGAACTGGATACCGAGGAAGCCAAAGCTCATGTTGAAGAGCTGCCAGAAGCTCAGACGTGGCTTTTCCATGGGAGAGAACATGCTCCGGAATTCGAGTTTGGTAAGATGCGGCACCGCCGTCGCCGCAATTCTGGTGCTTTGCGCAGCCGCGCGCGAGCCCGCTCCCCCGGACTGGAAACGCGGCGCCGTGTGCTACGAGATCTTCGTCCGCTCCTTCTACGACAGCGACGGCGACGGCATTGGAGATCTCAACGGAGTCACGCAGAAGCTCGACTACATCAACGACGGCAACCCGAGCTCCACGCGCGCCCTCGGCGCCCGCTGCATCTGGTTGATGCCCGTCGACGCGTCGCCGAGCTATCACGGCTACGACGTGAAGAACTACTATCGCGTGAATCCGGAGTACGGAACGAATGCCGACTTCAAGCGCCTCATGGCCGCCGCGCACCAGCGCGGCATCCACGTACTCGTCGACCTCGTGCTCAATCACGCGTCGAGCGAGCACCCCTATTTCAAGGAAGCGCTGCACGACCCCGCGTCGCCGCACCGCAATTGGTTCCGCTTCTCGCCAACCAAGCCGGACATCAAAGGGCCGTGGGGGCAGGAAGTGTGGCACAAGTCGCCCGAGCGCGACGAGTACTACTATGGTCTGTTCACCGCCGAGATGCCCGACTTGAACTATGAGAATCCCGCGGTGAAGCAGGAAGCGACCAACGTCGCCCGTTTCTGGCTGGACAGCATGGGCGTCGACGGCTTTCGTCTCGACGCGGTGCCGTATCTCGTGGAGGAGGGCACGAAGCTCGATCACACCGCCGGAACGCATGCCGTGCTGCGCGACTTCGCGCGGGACGTACGCACGATCTCGCCGGCCGCGTACACGATCGGCGAGGTGTGGGACAGCATCGGTGCGCAGCTACCGTACTATCCCGACCAGCTCGACGCCTACTTCACCTTTGAAGCCTCGGACGCCATTCTCGACGCCGTGCGATCGGGCTTGCCGAACAAGCTGCTCGCGCCGTTCGTGAGAATGCAGCGCACGCTCCCCGCCGATCGGTGGTCGCCCTTTCTGCGCAACCACGACCAGACGCGCACGATGACGGCGCTGGGCGGCGACATGGCACGCGCAAAGTTGGCCGCCACGCTGCTGCTCACGCTTCCCGGATTGCCGTACGTCTACTACGGCGAGGAGCTTGGCATGACGGGCGACAAGCCCGACCCGCGGCTCCGCACTCCCATGCAGTGGACCGCTGGACGCGCCGCCGGTTTCTCGCGCGGCGCGGTGTGGGAGCCGCTCCAGTCCGATTCGCTCACGGCGAACGTCGCCGTGGAGACGGCCGACCGCGGCTCCCTGCTTAACCTCTATCGACGACTCATTCACTTGCGGTCGTCGAACGGCGCGCTCGGCGAGGGTGAGCTGATTCCGGTGACCGCGAGCAGCGACGCTGTCACCGCGTACCTTCGGCGCGACGGCACCCATGTCGTGCTCGTGGTGGCCAACTTGGGCGCCGCGCCGCTGCAAGGTGTCACGATCTCGTCGGGCGACGGCCTGTTGCCGCCGGCGCGGTACAGGGCGACGGACCTGCTCGGCGGTGGCGCCGCGGCGGCGCTCGACGTTGGCGCGGGAGGAGCCATGCGAGCCTACACACCGCTCGGCACACTCGCGCCGATGCACGCGTACGTGCTCGAGATTCGCTGACTCATCGCCGCGGGGGAGAAAGCACAGGCCGTCGTCTCGCGCGATGACGACTAATACCGCTCGGTCCCCGGCTGGAACGTCCGCCAGCTGTGCCAGAACTCTTGACTCGCATCGAGCGCCTCGAGCCGGCCATACGTCCCATTGCCGCCGAGCGAATACGCGTGCCCGTCGGCCACGAGTGAATCGCCACGCAGCGCAAAGCGCGTCGCCGTGCTCGGTCGTACGAACGCGAAGTAGCTCGCATCGTCCGAGTCGAGCACGACCACCACCGGCGTGCCGCCGACGTCGTCGTTCACGACGCGCTCGCGCCGCAGCCGATTCCAGTCGTACGCCTTGCTGCGCCCGTTGAGGGACACGCCCACCACCCACGACTTGTCGTGCCACGACGCGGTGTCGGTGCCGGTGAGCGATTTTCGGCTGAAGCCGCGCTCGTACGCGTAGCCTTTTCCGTACTCCACCGTGAATGCCGGGTCGCCCTGCATGACGAGACTCGCGGGGTGCAGCGCGAGCCACTGCTCGAGCGTCACCTGCACGTGCGGGATCTCGGGGAGCAGCATGCCCTTCCGTGCTCCGGTGATCGCTTCGCCGTTGGCCTGCCGCCACCAGCTTCCGGTGCTGCGGTCCTCGAGCATCGCGTTGAAGTGATCCATGCCGACGAGACGGAAGGTCTCGTGCCGGCCGCCCACCACCGGCGCATACACGCGTCCCGTGCGACAGACGGTGCAGTAAGTGACCAGCACGTTCTTTCCGCCCACGCTGTCGCGCACCTGATGGTGGTAGCCGATGAACTGGAGCGGATACGCGCGGGCGTCGCCGTCGATGTCCACACCCACGACGAGACGATTCAGCTTCACCGTGTTTCGCGCCGCGGGTTGCATGTTCAGCGCGGTCGGCTGGAGGAACATGTGATCGGCCGACATGCGGAAGTTGAGCGCGTACATCACGAGTCCAGCGAGCGCGATCGACGCCGGTGCGAGCCACCGCCGCCAACCGGCCGCGCGCCAAACGGCCGGCGTTCCGATCGCGAGCAGCGCGCCGAAGGCGATTCGCAGCGGCCAGCGCCAGCGGTAGACGGCGTACGCCGCGTCGACGCTGCGCATGCCCTGGCTGCCCGGCATCGGCATGATGAAGTACACATTGGCCAGCTCGATCAGAATCAATCCAATGACGCCGGCCGCGAAGAGTTTCTTCATTGGGACGTCTCCGGGATCAAGGCCGAACGGGAACGGCGGTGGCACGCGCGCGCTCCTGCGCCGCCATGGCTTGCGCGACGCCGTTCGTCCAGCCGAATCCGTCTTGCGTGGGATACTCGCCGCCTCCGGCGCGCTTGCTCAGGTCCGTGACGTCGTACTTCTCCGTCATCTTCCCCGTCACGCGATAGGTGCGGCGATTGAGTGCGAGCCAGCGGCTCTGCGCGTCGTCGGCGATGTCGGCGCGTCCATAGGCGCGAACCGCCTGCGCGCCGAGCCATTGCAGCGGCGGCCAGCCGTTGGGCGAGTCCCATTGCTGTCCCGAAGCGGTCAGCGTCGTCACGAAGCCGCCAGGCTTGAGGAAGTCGCGTCCCAGGCGCGCGGCCACGGCGCGCCCCTGCTCCGCCGTCGCAAGGCCGAAGTAGAGGGGAGCGGCGGCGGCCATCGTCGGGCGGTCGGTCACACGCTCGCCCGTGCGCCAGCGAACATCATAGAAGTAGCCCAGTGCCGGATCATAGGCGGCGCCCACGAGCGCGCGGCGCCGGCTCTCGGCCGCGACGGCATACTTCACCGCGACCTTGGCATCGCCCGGACGCGCTCGAAAGCGCCGGAGCGCCGCAATCGTCCGCTCGGCGTGATACAACAGGCTGTTCAGGTCGACGGGAAGGAGCTCCGTGGTCTCGAGCGTCCGGAGATCTGCCGGGTCGCGCATCCATCGACTGGAGAAGTCCCACCCGCTCTCCGCCGCCGCGCGGATGTTGCGATACAACGCGGTGCGCTGGGCTTCAGGCACGCGCTGGGCGAGCTCGAAGTCCTCGCGGTAGGATTCCGGCCGCGGCTCCGGTCGATCGTCCCAATAGCGGTTCAGGAGCGAGCCGTCGCGCAGGCGGACCACGCGGCGCGCCGCGCTTCCCGGCGCGACCGCGTCCGCCCCCGCCATCCAGAACGCGTACTCCGCCTCGATTGCGTCGAGAAACGGAAGCGCATGGGCGGTGTCCGTCGCCGTCGCGTACGCTCCGACCATTGCGGCGAAGTACGGCGGCTGGCTCCGGCTCAGATAGTAGGTGCGATTCCCATTCGGCACATGACCAACCGTTCGCACCAGGTAGGCGAAGTTGTCGAGCATGTCCTCCACCAGGTCGACCCGCTTGTCCTCGATGAGGCCGAGCATCGTGAAGTACGAGTCCCAGTAGTAGACCTCGCGAAAGCGTCCGCCGGGCACGACGTACGGGCCGGGCAGCGGAATGAGCGACGACCGGGGATCGACCGGATCGGCCGGGCGCGTGAGCGCAGGCCAGAGGGCGCGGATGTGCGCTTCCATCGACTGTAACGTGTCCGAGCGAATGCCTTCTCCAGCGGCGCGCGGCGCCTCGAAGTGTTGATCGACGAAGGCGCGAAGGTCGAAGCCGGGCGACGTCTTCGCCGCCGCATAGCGCGCGGCAACGTCCGACGGCGCCGAGCGCGGCTTCGAGTCGACGAACGTCTTCGAGTCGGTGAACACTCTGGCCATCTGTACGTCGTGGAAGAGCGGGCCGAGATCGCGTGACGGGTCGTAGAGCGCCGACGTCGCGGCCGACGGCGCCGCGACAATTGCCGCCGTCTGCCTTCGGCAACCGGTCGCGACGGCGAAGGTCGCAAGGACGCCGAGGGCAACGAAGCGTCTCACCGACAAGGACGAAGCCATGTTCGAATTACCTCTCGATGTATTGTCGCTTCATTTGCCCGCGTCGGGCGCCGCGATTTGCGCAGACCCCGCCGGCGCACGCAACACCTGCATAATTTGCAACCGGTCGTTGTTGCGTGCCGCCACGACGAGCTGCGCGCCGTTCGCCGCGCGAAGCATGGCCAGGTGCCGCACCTGTCCCTCGAGCACGAGGTGGCTCGCCGCCATCTCGACACTCTTGAACGAGCCGCCGCCGGTGGCGCGCAGCAGCAATCCGTAGCTCGCGTCGTAGCGCCCGAGCACCGGTGGAACGCCGTACAGGTTGCCGCCTACGATCAGGTCCGTGCGCCCCTGGCCTTCAAAGTCGCCGGCCAGGATCGCTCGGATGGGCGCCAACTGCGCTTCCACCGGCAGGGGCGCGAGCGTGAATCGGCCATGCCCGTCGTTCACCGCCACTGAGCTCGCGAACGTGTGGGCTTGCAGCATTCTCGCCGCGCGGAGATCCGCCGCGGGAAAGATGTCCTCGACGCGGCTGGCCCCGAACGCCGCGTACGACGGATACTTGCTGCGCAACGCGGGCACGAGCTTCACGAGCTCGTCGCGGCCGGCGATCGGGTAGCTCACGCCATGTTTATAGAAGGTGATGATCTGCTCGAGCGTGCCGTTGTGCGCGAAATCGCCGACGTACATTCTCGCCGGTTCCGCCGCGGACGCCGTGATGTATGAATTGAGCCCGAGGTTGCCCAGCACGAGATCGCGCCGGCCGCGTCCCGTGAGATCCGCGACGCTGACGCTGTTCCACCACCCTTCCGTGCCCGCGAATCCCGCCTCGGTCGTGCGCTCGACGAACTTTCTGTTCTCCTGGTGGAACACGCGCACCGGTGTCCACTCGCCCACGACGACGAGATCCTGCTTCCCGTCTCCGTCGTAGTCGATCCATGCGGCGGCGGTCACCATTCCCGCCGTGTCGAGCCCGGGCGCCAGCGCCTGCGTGACGTCGGTGAACTTCCCATGCCCGTCGTTGTGGAGCAGATGACTCGTGGGGCCCAAGCCGTATTTGCCCCCCACCACGCGGCTGCCGATAAACAGGTCCGCATGGCCGTCGCCGTCGAAGTCCCCCGCAACGACGCACGAGGCGTTCTCGAAGATCGCCGGCAGCGCATCCGGCGGCGCGCGGTGAAACGCACCCATACCGTCGTTGAGGTAGAGTCGCGGCCGCAACGCGTCAGCTTTGCCCGTGAACTCGTTCCCGCCGCTCACCACCAGCAGATCCGGGTGACCGTCGCCGTTCGCGTCGAAGAACACGGCGTCGACGTCTTCCGCCAGGCTATCCGCGGCAATCGCCGGCTGTTCGGCGGCACGGAACGACCCATTTGGCTGTTGCAGCAAAATGCGCCCGGGCTGCCACTTGCCGCCCCCCACGAACATGTCGTCCAACCCGTCTCCGTTCACGTCGGCCACGGCGAGGGCCGGCCCTTCGGTGGAGAGGAGATGCGGCATCAGCGGCTCGCGGTCGAAGTCGCTGATCGAGTTCTCGACGTGCTTATAGGGTACAGCCAGGCTCGATGTGAGATCTTTGAACAGCGGCCGAGGGGGGATCGCCTCGTTCGTCTTCAAGTGCGACGCGCCGTAGTCCCACCGGCCGCTTGCGTCGCGCTGCGACAGGGTGAGCATCCGGTTGCCGGCCACGTGGGTCAGCACCTGATACCGGCGGTCGGGCCAGATGACCGTGAGCGAATCCACCACCGAGTCGCGCCCGAGCCCGAAGTGCAGCCGCGGGTCGACCGACGAGAGGAAGCCGCGGGTCGGCATCTGCTCCAGCAGCTGCGTCCTCGACCCCTGGCGAACCAGCACCTTGGCGCCGATGCCTTGCGTATTCGCGCCGGCCCCGCGCAACGCCACGCCGAGATACGCGTTGCCGTTGAGCGTCCGCGCGCGATTGCGATAGACGGCCGCGGGCCCGTTGAGCGTGCTCACGACGAGATCCAGCGCGCCACTGTTGTTGATATCCACGTACACCGCGCCGTTCGAAAATCCCGGCGCGCCAAGCCCCCACGCGTCGGACAGGTCGGAGAAGGTCAGGTTGCCATTGTTGTGATACGCATGGTTTCGAACCGGCACCTGCGGCATGTGTTGCAGCACCGCCAGATCGGCCTTGGCTCCGCCGCGGGCCATCGACGCCTGCACGGTCTCGTTGCCGACGTAGTTGATGTAGTCGAGGTCGTTCGGCCGCCGGTAGATGCCGCTCGTGATGAACAGGTCCTTCTGGCCGTCGTTGTCGAGGTCCGCGAACAACGGCGCCCAGCTCCAGTCGGTGGCGTACACGCCGCCCAGATACCCGATCTCGCTGAACCGCCCGTCGCCGCGGTTCAGCTGCAGCGTATTGCGCGCGTACTGCGCATGGTAGCCGGCATTGAGCCGCGCGTTGAACAAGTTGAAGCTCTCCGAACCCGCCGACGTCTTGAGAATTTCCTCACGCTCGGGCATCATGTCGGCCACGAAGACGTCGGGCCGGCCGTCGTTGTTCATGTCGGCGGCGTCGACGCCCATGGAAAACCGGCTCGTGTGCGCGGTGGCTCTGGCGATGGTCTCCGTGAACGTGCCGTTGCAGTTGTTGTGGTAGAGGTAGTCGTTTTCCTGGAAGTCGTTGGCGACGTAGAGGTCCGGACATCCGTCGCCATCGAGATCGCTCGCCACTACGCCGAGGCCAAATCCTTCGGCGCCGGCGAAGATGCCGGCCTGCGCGCTCACGTCGGTGAAGTGTCCGCCGTCGTTGCGGAAGAGCCGTCCGCCGGTGCGCGGGTTGCGAGCGTCGCGGGTCGATGCCGACCCGATCGCTCGCTCGGTGTGCGTCGAGTGGCTCTGCAGATAGAGATCGAGATCCC
The DNA here is from genome assembly GCA_028287235.1 of Gemmatimonadota bacterium. GTDB lineage: Bacteria > Gemmatimonadota > Gemmatimonadetes > Gemmatimonadales > Gemmatimonadaceae > JAQBQB01. Next base: position 366,099 of record JAQBQB010000028.1, read on the forward strand.
CGTCGCCGTCATAGTCGAAGAAGACGGCCTGCGTGGCGTAGCCGGCGTAGTCGAGCCCGAGCTCGTGCGTCCGATCGGTGAACGTGCCGTCGCCGTTGTTGATGTACAGCACGTTGTGTCCGCGCATCGTGAGATAGTCCACGGCGGAGACATAGATGTCCGGTCGCCCATCGCCGTTCACGTCGGCCATCGTGACGCCGGTCTTCCACCCCGGCGGCCCGGCCACTCCCGCGCGCGCGGTCACGTCTTCGAAGCGGTAGTTGCCCTTGTTCAGGTAGAGGTGGTTCGGGCCGCTGTTCGACGAGAAGTAGAGATCTGGCAAGCCGTCGCCATTCACGTCGCCCACCGCAACGCCGGCGCCGTTGTAGTAGTACAGATAGCTCACGATGTTGAACGCGCCGGTGTCGGGAACGGCGTTCACGAACGTGATGCCCGTCGCGTCGGGCGGCAGGCGTTCGAACATTGGCATGGGCTTCGGTGCGCTCGCGCACGCGGCAAACGACAGCCCCGCGAGCACGCGGAGGGTTTGGTGTTGCGCGAAGTACCGGGCACGACGTATGCTCGGTCTTTCTGCTGACGCCGTCACACACCCACCCAGGTGTTCATATGTCGGAACAGAGACGCATCATCCATTGCGGTGGCCTCATTCTCATCGGACTGGTGAGCGCGTGCGGTCGAGCTCCACGCACGGCGCAGAACCCGTCTGCCACCGCCGGCCCCGACACCAGCGTGACCGTCAGCGCCGACGACATTCGCCAGAACCCCACCGGTGACCCACTGCAACTGCTGATGAGCCGTTCGCCCGGCGTCCAGGTGAGTCGTTCTCCGAGCGGAGGCATCGCCGTGCGGATCCGCGGCGGAAGCTCGCTCAATGGAAACAACGAGCCGCTCTACATCGTCGACGGGTCGCCATTTCAACCCGCGCTGGATGGCACGCTCACCGGGATCAGCCCGAACGACATCGCCTCCATCAAAGTGCTCAAGAACCCTGCCGACTTGACGATGTACGGCGCGCGCGGGGCGAACGGTGTGATCGTCATCAAAACGAAAAAGCCGGATCAATGAATCGTGCCCGGCGCCGCGCTCGCGACCACGCCCGGCGTCACGCGCGTCGAGACACGTGCAACGACGAGCGCGCCGACGCGGCGTCCCAGCACCACACCTTGCTCGATCGCCGGCCGATAGTGGATCCCACCATACAACCGGCTGATCGCCGCTTCCGACGCCGCCGCCTCGAACGACGGAAACGTCCGCACGGGAAGACCGAATTGCAGCTCGGCGGAATCGGCAAACGCGAACGGTGAGCCGAACTCGTTGGCGAGGACCGCGGCCACCGCCGTGGATACCACGCTATGTCCGCTCGGATACTCGGGAAACGGCGGCGTTTGCAGGAGCGGCTGCCAGCGCTCGTCGATGTATTTGTTGATGACCGTCTCGGGGCGGATCACGGCGCTGCGGTACTTCTCGTCCCACGTGCCGATGAACGCGTCGGCCATCGTGATCGACGCGCGCGCGTACGCTTCCGCCGATCGCATGATATCGGCGTGCGCCCGCCGCGACGCGAGGCCCACGATGCCCATCCAGTGGCCCCCCGGGCTGATCTTCTTCGTGGCGAACATCGCGTGACCGGTCACGTTCATGACGTACGGATTGCAATCCCAGAACGCCGCGATGGCCCGCTGCTCCTCCGTCAGATTCACGCCCACGTCGTGCACCTCTTTCGCGGACTTGTAGAACTCGCTGCCCGGTAGCGTGTCGAAGCGCGGCGGCGCGATCGGACGAAACTGGCTCGCCGAGTCGAGAACGAAGGGACGCAGCTCGCGCCAGTTGGCTTCCACCGCGTCCATGTACGCGGGCGGCGTGGGCACCCAGCGACCAAGCGCAGACGTGACGCTGAACTTCGGATAGCCCCGCGTCTGAAGGAAGTGATCGGCCGCCGACCATTTGAGAATGTGCGCCGCGATGCTGTCGCCGTAGGCGATCGAGCGCGCGAACACCGGCGCGGCCACACCGCGGCGCCGCGCCTCCTCCTGCATGACGGTGCGCAACGAGTCCATGCGCTGCCGCGAAAAGGTCATCGCCCGCCCCACCGTCATGAAGGCCTCCACACCCGCCAGCGGCCAATCGTATTGCACCCCGGGCTGCGGCTCAGCCGCGGGCTCGAGTCCATTCAGCTGCCCGGCGAGCGAGCGATATTCGGGGTGGCCGTGCCGAAGCGTCTCGTACGCCGCCACGCTCGAGTACGCATATACGCGGCTCGATTGCGGGGGACTCATGATATCGTACACGATGACGCTCGACAGGCGCTGCACGGCGGTGTGCAGCGGGTCTGCCGCATCGGGCGACAGTCGTGACTGCGCAGTGCTGCGCGCGGCGATGGCGTAGCTCCCGCCCGCGCCCAGGGCAACGACGGCGATCGCCGCGACCGTCAGCATGATGGTTCGCTTCTTCATGTCCTACCTCCTCGCACCTGCATAACGTGTTACCGGCGACGCACGAAAGACCAGCGGCCGGTCATTGTTGCGCGCCACCACGATCAGATCGCCGTTCGCGGTGCGAACGCGCTGGATGTCACGAACCTGCCCCGGAACGGAGAAGCCGCTCTCGGGAGCGCGCAGCGGCGTGAACGAGCCGTCGCCCTTGCTCTCGCGGCGAAGCACCAAGCCGTAGCTGGCGGTCATCGCGCCGATCGCCGGCTTGAATCCCTCGAAGTTCCCGCCCATCACGAGATCGGTGTGTCCGTCGCGATCGATGTCCGTGGCGAGAATGCCGTACACCGGCGCGAGCTGCGCCTCGTCCGGCAACGGCATCACCGTGAACGAGCCGTCGCCGTTGTTCCGCACCAGCGAGCTCGCGAACGTATACGCGGTCTTCACCACGGCGTCCGACAGCTCCTTCGGTGTGAAGATGTCGGCCACCGTGCGGCGGGCGTAGTCCTTGTAGCTGCGATACCGCGGCTTGAGCAGCGGAATGGCTTTGAGCAATTCGTCTCGCAACGCCAGCGGATAGCTCGCCCCGCCGTCGAAGCAGGAGACGATCTGCTCCACCGCGCCGCTGCCGGCGAAGTCTTTCGCGTACATCGTCACGGGCTCCGTCGCCGAGGCGTGCAGGCGGCCGTTGAGCCCAAGGTTTCCGACGATGAAGTCCGTGCGCCCGTGGCCGGTGAAGTCGCCGGCCACGATCCTGTTCCACCAGCCGTTGCTCTTCTCGAGGCCGGGCACGTCCATCTTCTTCAACCGGCCACCACCCATGTTTCGGAACACGGTGATCGGCATCCACTCGCCCACGACGACGAGATCGAGCCGGCCGTCTCCGTCCACGTCGCGCCACACGGCGTCCGTAACCATGCCCACGTGCTGAAGCTCCGGCGCCAGCTTGGCGGTGACGTCGGTGAAATGCCCATGGCCGTCGTTCTTCAACAGCATACTGGCCGGATCGAGTCCGTACTTCCACGGCACCACGCGCCCGCCCACGAACAGGTCGATTGCCCCATCGCCATCGTAGTCCGCCGCCACGGCGCGCGAGCCGCTGTTCGATTCATCGGGCAGTGCGCCAATGGCCTTCTTGAAATGGCCGTGGCCGTCGTTGAGATACAACCGGTCCTGGAGCGCGGGTGCGCCTTCCGAGTATTCGGTGCCACCGCTCACGACGTACAGGTCGGGAAAGCCGTCCCCGTTCGCGTCGAAGAATACGGCGCCCACGTCCTCCGAGATCGCATCCCGCGCGAACAGCGCCGAGTCGCTGACGACGAAGCGACCATCCTTCTGCTGCAGCAGCAGCGTGCCACCCTGGTCCTTTGCCCCGCCGAAGTAAATGTCGTCGAGACCGTCGCCGTTGACGTCGGCCACCGCCATGATCGGGCCTTCGGTGGACACCAGCTTGGGCATCAACGGCTCGCGATCGAAATCGACGAACTCGTTCTCGTGATGTTGGAACGGAAGGCCCGCGGTCGCGGTGACATCGGCCAGCAGCGTTGCGCGGAGTGGTGCGGGTCGCGACGCCGGCCGCGGAACCGACGCGGCGTGGTGCACTGTCACCAACGAATTCGCCGCAACGTTGCGCTGAAGACTCACGCGGGTGTCGGGCCAGTCCACGCGCAACGAGTCGACAGCGGCATGCGGGCCGAGGCCGAAGTCGAGCACGTAGTCCATGCTCGACTGAAAGCCGCGAGTTGGCGACTCCTCCTGCATGAACATGCCGCCGCCGGCATAGAGCGTCACGCGTGCGCCGACGCCGAACCGGTTCCCGCCCTCTCCATCCAGCTTGACGCGCAGAAAATGGTTTTCCGGATGGAGCGCGCGCGCATTGTTCCGATAGACGAACGCTTCGTCATTGACGTTGTTGACGATCAGATCCAGCGCGCCGTCGCCATTCAGGTCGCCGTACGCCGCCCCGTTGGAAAAGCTGGGCGTGTCGAGTCCCCACGACCGTGCCTCGTTCACGAAGTGCAGTCCGCCCACGTTGTGGAACGCGTAGTTCGAGATGCGCGTGGAGGTCAGGGCCTTGGTGAGGCGTCCGAAGTCCACCTTGGAGCGGCCACCGTTCGTCACCGACTTCATCGTTTCCTCATTGGCCAGGAAAGCGATGTAATCCTGCGACGTGATGTCTTTCGCCAGGCCATTCGAGACGAAGATGTCCTTGTTGCCGTCGAGATCGAAATCGGCGATCAACGCGCTCCAGCTCCAGTCGGTGCGCGCCACGCCTCCCATCCAGGCCACGTCGCTGAACGTGCCGTCGCGGTTGTTCCGCTGCAGCATGTTCCGCATGAGCTGATGGTGGTAGCCGTTGCGGATCTTCGCCTGGTAGGTGTCCCAGCCTTCGAACTGAGTCGTGGTCTTGAGGCGGTAATCGTCCTCGGGCAGCATGTCGGTCGTGTAGACGTCCGGCCACCCGTCGTTGTCGAGATCCGCCGCGTCGAGCCCCATCGAGAACGCGCTGATCACCGGCATCTGCCGATCGAGCACTTCGGCGAACGTGCCGTCGCCCTTGTTGACGTAGAGGTAGTCGCGCTCGAAGAAGTCGTTCGAGACGTAGATGTCGGGCTTGCCGTCGTTGTTCACGTCGGCCACCACCACGCCGAGGCCGAACGCGTTTTCCGGGCTGTAGATGCCCGCCGCGACGCTGACGTCGGTGAAGTGACCGCCGTCGTTGTGGTACAGCTTGGCGCCGCCGAATTCGTCGCGAATGTGCCGCGTGTTGCGCAGGCCAAAGCTGTTCGCTGGACGCGGCGAGTTGCGCACGAGGAACAGGTCCAGCCGGCCGTCGCCGTCGTAGTCGAAGAACACGGCCTGCGTCGAATACCCGCCGTCGGCGAGCCCGTACTGCTCGGCCATCTCCTTGAACGTGGGCACGCCCGCGGCATTGACGCCCTGATTGATCCACAGCTCGTTCGCGCGGCTCGCCTTGTCGCCCGGTCCGGCGTGACAGAGGTAGATATCGAGCAATCCGTCGCCGTTCACGTCGGCGATGGTCACGCCGGTGGTCCACGCGTTCTTGCGGGTCTTGATGCCCGACGCATCCGTGACGTCGCGAAAGTGGAAGTTGCCCTGGTTCAAGTACAATCGCGCGCCGCCCTGATTGGACGTGAGCACGACTTCGGGCAGCCCGTCGCCCGTCATGTCGCCCACGCCCACGCCACCGCCGTTGTAGAAGTTGCGGTAGGTGAAGACGTTCAGCTCCGGCGTCTCCTCGAGCCGGTTGGCGAACTGAATTCCGGTGACGCTCGACGACAGGCGCGTGAAGAGCGTGGTGCCGGCGTCCGGCGTATGGCCCGCCTGCACGACGTCGGCGCTGTGAGACGGTGCGCTGCAGGCGAGTACGCCCGCGGCCAAACCTACCGCAGCGCGACAGCGGCAGGCGCGAGCAGTGTCGACCAGTCGGGAAATCATACGGCGAGGCGGGAGCAGCAGGGGGCTACATGGCGAACTACCGGAGCCTGTCCGAACTGCGAACAGGCCCCGGCAGTGAGACTTTTCAACCCATCCCGGCGTTTCAGGCTAGTTCAGTAGCCGGGATTCTGCGACAGCGTCGGGTTCGAAGCGATCTGAGGCGCAGGAATCGGGAACAGAATGCGGAACGTTTCGGCGCTCTTGTCGGTCTTGCCATGCGCCATCGTGGTGGACCACTGCTTCAGGAACCCGCCGAACCGAATCAGATCGGTGCGGCGCTTGCCTTCGCCGGTGAGCTCCAGCAACCGCTCCTGCAAGATGGCGGTGCGCACGTTTCCGGTGACCGGATGCGTCGGATTGTGCAAGTTGTGAATCCGGTTCAGCTCCGTCATCGCGGCGGCCGTCTGTCCGAGCTCGTTCAGCGCCTCGGCCTTGATCAGGTACATCTCGGCGAGACGGAAGAACGTGAAGTCGTTCGGTTGGCCGGCTCCCAGCGATGGGCTGGGAATGGGGTTGAACTTGTTGAACCGGACGCCCACACCTTCACCGGCCTGGTTGGCGTCTGGAATCGCGACTGTGAACACCAGCGGATTTCCCTGGCGGTCCGTCGTCGGTGCATTCGTCTCGAAGCTCTTCTGCGGACCCACCAGCCACATCTTGCTTCTGTCATCGGCCGGATCGAACTGATTGTACGTTTCCGCCAGCGTGGCGAAGCCGTTCCACGGACCACCCTGGCCGGTCGCGAGCTGGTTGTAGTGCAGCGTGCGCATGGGGAAGCTACCGCCCAGCCCCTGCTGCGCGCTGTGCACGATGACGAAAATGTTCTCGGGTGAGCTCTTGTTGTCGGGCGCGAAGTTCTGGAACCAGTTGGCGTTCAACGTGTACGTGCCGGAATTGATGACGGCATTTGCCGCGTCGATGGCCGCTTGGCACCCCGTTGCGCCGCCGGTCACTGTGGCGGTACACGAGTTGTACGCGTTGGCGTTGACCCCGGCGTCTTTGTTGAACACGCCGGAGTTCAGGTACAGACTCGCGAGAATGGCGTTGGCTGCGCCTTTCGTCACGCGACCCTGGAACGCCGCCGGCCACTTGTCCGGAAGGTTCGTCCGTGACGCGAGCAGCTCCTTCTCGATGAACGCGAACACCTGCGAGCGCGTGGATCGCGGATACTGTTGCAGCGCGGTCGACGTGACGAGCGGAACGCCGCCGAACATGTCCTGCAGCATGTAGTAGTACCACGCCCGCAACGTCCGCAGCTCGGCGAGCGAGCTGTCCTTGCTCGCCTGTGTCGCCGAGGAGCTGCTGATCACGTCGATCATCAAGTTGGCCTTGGCCACGCCGCTGAACAGGTCGTTCCAGGCTCCGTTGATGAACGCCAGCGTGCCGGCACTGTTCGGCGTCCACGTCTGCCGGTGCAGGTCCAGCCATTGGCCGTTGTCGTACCAATCGCTTCCGCGAGTCGGGACGATCATGGCGTCGGTCGTCAACTCGTTAACGGTGAGGTAGCCCACCCACTCGATGTTTCGCAGGTTCGCGTAGACGCCGGCCACCCCGGCCAACACCTCGGCCGGCGTGTGGAACGCGTTCGAGGTCGTCAGCGCGTCGTGCGGCACTTCGCTGAGGTTCGTGCAGGTTTCGCCGATCACGACGAGCGATGCGAACAGAAGCGTTCGCCGTCCGGCGCGGACCACCCGTTCTCTATTGAAAGTCATCATACGCTCGACACCCGGATTGGGAGAAGGGTCCTTGTGGTTGTCGCCATCAGAACTTGACGCGCGCGCCCAGCGTGAACGTCCGCGCCCGAGGATACGTGAGGTAGTCGACACCGCGCGTCGCGATGCCGCCATAGGCCGTGAACACTTCGGGATCGTAGCCGCTGTAATGGGTGAACAGCAGCAGGTTGTCGCCTGAGACGTACAGCCGCGTCGCCCGTCCGGCCGTCAGCCGCGGCGCCACGTTGTATCCGACCGTGACGTTCTGCAACCGCACGAACGTCCGATCCTCGATCCACCGCGATGAGTACTTCGCCGGCTCCGTGATGGCGTCCGGCATGTTCAGCGCCGCCGCGAGGAAGTTGCGCCCCTGGGTGACGTCGGACTTGGCCTGGTACACCAGCGCGGTGTTGTTGAACACGTTGCCGCCGAACTCCCCGCGCCACAGCCAGCTCAGGTCGAGGCTGTTGAACGTGCCGTTGTTGTGGAGACCGAGCGTGAAGGTCGGGTTGGCGTTGCCGATGATCTGGTAGTCCGCGTTGGTCGGATTGATCGAGATCCCGTTGGCGCAGCCCGCGCTCGCGGCCAAGCAGGCGAAGGTCTGCTGGCCGGCGGCATTCACACCGAGGAACTTCGGTCCGTAGAACGTGCCGATCGGCAAGCCCGCCTGCAGAATCTCCGAGTTCTGATTGGACTGGCCCTGGCCGGCCACGGCACCCGTCTGGATGATCCGGCCCGAATCGCCCAGGCTGAGCACCTTGTTCCGCTCGACCGTGAGCACCAACCCACCCGCGAAGGTCCGGCGCGGGCTATTCAAGAACTGGAATTCGGCCGAGCCTTCGAAACCGCGGTTGCGCAGGCTGCCGATGTTCTCGATGCGGCTGCTGACCACGGCCGGCTGCGGCACGCTCACATCGAGGAGCAGATCCTTGGTGTGCTTTTGGTAGACCTCGAACGTGCCGGTCAACCGGTCGTTCATGAGGCCGTAGTCGATACCGAGGTTGGTCTGGGTCGCGGTCTCCCACCGGAGGTCCGGGTTGCCGACTTGCGCGGCCCGGAGACCCGTCGTGAGCACGCCACCGAACGGGTACGTCGCGCCCGGATCGGAGCGCAGCAGCAGCTGCGTCTGATAGGGCTGCACCGACTGGTTGCCTTGCTTTCCCCAGCCCGCGCGAATCGCGAGGTTGGAGAAACGTCCGCCCTTGAAGAACGACTCCTCGCTCAACCGCCACGATCCGGAGATGGCGGGGAACGTCTCCCACCGGTGTCCTTGCGCGAGACGCGACGAGCCGTCCTGCCGCAGGACGCCCGTGAGGAAATACTTATTCTTGAACCCGTAATTAGCGCGCCCGAAGAACGACGCCAGCGTGCTCTCCGTCTCGTACGACGTCGGGACGGCCGAGTTGGCCTGGGTGCCGGCGGCCAGGTTGTCCACGCCGAACGCATCGGTGATGAACCCCTGCATCTGCGCCCCGAACCCGCGATTGTCGAGCTTCGTGTACTCGTAGCCGCCCACGATCTCGAGATCGTTGTTCGTCCCGAAGCGCGGCGTGTAGGTGAGCAGCTGCTGGAAGTTCAGATTCTGAAGATTGCGCTCCGCCTGGAGCGCGAACCCGCCGTACGCGGCACCGACCGGGCTCGCGATGGGCGCGAACGTCCGCCGCACCGTCGACGCGTTGTCCACGCCCATCGTGGTCTGCGCCGTGAGATTGGACAGGATGCTCAACGCGCCGGTGACGTTGCCGAGCAGCCGGTCTTCGGGCGAGTCGTCCTGAATCTGCTGCGCCATCGCGACGGGATTGCGGACGTCGAGCGCCCCGAGTCCCGTCTCGTAGAACTGGCCGCTCGTGTTGCGGACCGGGAACGTGGGGTTGTAGATGACCATGTTCGTGAACAGGCCGCCGAGGAATCCGCCGCCGTTCTCGATGGGCGCGAACTGGTTGTTCACCCGTGACGCCGACATGTTGAGCGACAACCGCAGCCGGCCCGACAGCGCGTCGTGCGTGCCGTTCAGGCGTCCCTGATACCGCTGGATCCCGTTGCCCAGCACCACGCCCTTCTGGTTGAAGTAGTTCAGCGAGGCGCGATACTGCGTCTGCGTGGATCCGCCGGAGAAGGCGAGGTTGTGGCTGGTGACCATGCCGGACCGGGTGAGTGCGTCCTCCCAGTTCGTATTCGCGGTCCCGAGCGACGCGAGCGTGCTCGGCGCCAGACCGCGCCAGTTGGCGCGCGGCACATTGCCGGTTGAGTCCTGGACGTACAGCGCGACCTGCGACTGCACGAACGTCCGGTACTGGTCACCCGTCGCCAACCCGAGCGTGTTCGATGGCCTCGAGTAGCCGACGTACGTGTCGTAGTCGAGGTTCCCCGCGCCGGCGGTGCCCTTCTTCGTGGTGATGAGAATGACGCCGTTCGCGCCGCGGCTTCCGTAGATCGCCGTCGCGGCGGCGTCTTTGAGAACCGTGATGACCTCGATGTCGTTCGGATTGATCGAATTGAGCGGGTTGCGTCCCAGCTGCGGGTTGATGCTGCCGATACCCGGAGCTCCCGGCGAGATATCCTCGTTCTGGAGCGGCACGCCGTCGATCACGTACAGCGGGTCATTGCTCGCGCTGAGCGACGTGCCGCCGCGAATGCGGAGCTGCACGCCCGATCCCGGCTCGCCGCTGTTCTGCGTGATCTGCACGCCGGCCACGCGCGCGCCGATCATTTGATCGACGTTCGTGACCGCTCCCACGTTCGCCTGGTCGCCGCTCACGGAGGCGACCGAGCCCGAGATGGCCTCGCGGCGCTGCGTGCCGTATCCGGTGACGACGATGTCGCCGAGCACCGCGGCCTGCGCCGCCATTCGGAGCTCGACGGTCACCGAGCCGCCGCGCGGCACGGTCAGGTCGCGCGCTTGCGGACCGAAACCGATCCGACTCGCGCGCACGCGCTGGGCTCCGGCCGGAACTGAGACAATGGTGAAGGTGCCGTCGTCGCGCGAGAGGGCGCCGTTGCCCGTGCCGACGACGCGGACGCTCGTCGAGGCGAGCGGTTGACCGGATGCGGAGTCGAGGACTCGTCCTGTGATGGTACCAGTTGAGCCTTGCGCGCCGAGCGAGGCCGCGGCCATCAGACTTCCCGCAAGAGCAAGTGAAAGACAGCGGACGATCACCATTCCCGTTCCCTCCAGCGACGTGCGGTGATGGATCGTGCCGACCTTCGCGTAATCCGAAGGAGGCGCATGGAGTTCCAATGAGAACCACACCCTAAAATCGCGAGCTGAACGACTGCAACCTGCGAGTGGATGCGACCAACGTGCGCATGTCGCCGCGCGCCCCGGACAGCGGCCGTGCGTCGCGAATGCGCCAGCGTCGTCGCTGCGCGGTGCAAACAATCGTGCAAATATCCGCTGCGGATTGTCCGGCTAGACTGCAAACGACCGGCACGTCGTCGCGGATGCCCTTTGTTGTAGCAGTAAACTTTCTATAGCACAAGAGGATTTTCGCGAACATATTTGAACAATCATTTGCACAATCGTTTGCGCAAATATTGCGAATCCAGCCGCAATCCCCGAGGGCTCACATGGCCGGTCACCGCGTCACGCTCAAAGACATCGCCAAGCAAGTCGGCCTCTCCATGGCCACCATCTCGCGCGCCCTCGCCGACCACCCCGACATCAGCGGCGAAACGAAGGACCGCGTACGGGAAGCCGCGCAGGCGCTCAGCTACATCCCCAACTACCGCGCGCGCTACCTCCGCGCCAAGCACTCGCGGCTCATCGCCCTGATCGTCCCCGAGATGAACGCGTTCTTCGTTCCCTCGATGATCAGCGGCATCAACCGGGTCGTCCAGCAGAATGACTATTCGCTCATCGTCTTTCAGTCGGACAATTCCATCGTCCAGGAGCGGCGCCTCGTCGAGTACTGCACGCATCTCTCCGCCGACGGCGTCCTCCTGGTCCTCTCCTCGGAGACGGCCGACCTCCAGCATCTCGACGTCGCGCACGAATGCGGCATCCCGGTCGTGCTGCTCGACAAGACGATCGACACCGCGCAGTACACGACCATCACGATCGACGACGAGGAGGCCGGCCGCGAAGCGGCCGCCTACCTCTTCGGCCGCGGGCATTCGCGCTGCCTCGGCGTGTTCGGCGACCAGCGCCAGCGCATCAGCAAGATGCGGCTCAAGGGCTTCCGGCGCGCACACTCCGAGGAGGGCGTGCCACTGGCCGAGACGCAGATCCTGCGCGTCGCGATGATCGGCGAGCTCGAGGAGCAGCTCGATCGCGCGTTCGCCGCGCACCCGGACCTCACCGCCATCTTCACGATGACCGACGAGCTGCTCGTGTACACCCACTACCTGCTCTCCCGCCGCGGCACGCGCATCCCCGAGGACGTCTCGCTCCTGGCGATCAGCGACGGACAGGCCCCCTCGTTCCTGCATCCGAATGTCACCCATCTCCGCCACTCCGGTGTGGAAGTGGGCGAGCGCACGGCGCACATTCTCATCGGCATGATCGAGCACAACTCCGACGCAATGATGGACATCCGCATCCGCACCACGCTCGTCGAGCTGGGATCCGTCGCCACCCGCACGCCGCCCCGCACGCCGCCTCGCACGCCGCCCCGCGCCGCGCCGCCGCCGCCGC